>CALXBG010000014.1 GCA_944386485.1 uncultured Pygmaiobacter sp.
GTGTCAGACTGGGTAAAACGGTATCTGGAAGATGGAGAAGAAGCTTTGGCACCCAAGAACGGCAACCCGTATGCGGCGCTGCATACCAGCAAGTCACTAAGCGAAGCGGAGCGGCTGCGGCTCATCATTGCCAAACAGGAAGTGGAGATCGCCCGGTTAAAAAAAGGGTATTGGGTGGAAGGAGTTGGTGCAAACAAGGAATACGTTACTGGCAAAGGAAAGACTACGAAGTCATCGAAGAAATGAGGGAGAAGTATCCCGTAGACTTTCTGTGCCGGCTCATGGGCGCAAATCGTTCTGGATACTACAAGTGGCGGCAGCGAAAAGGAACGTTCAACCGCTATGAACAGAATCGGATTGTTCTGACAGAGCTACTGCAAACCGCTCACGAAAAACATCCTTCGCATGGGTATCACCGCCTGGCGCTGGATGTGTTTTCAGAAACAGGATGGGTGTTTTCTCACAACCTGGCTCACAAGTGCTGTAAAGCCGCGGGGATCCGCTCGAAAGCCAGAAAGCGCCGCTATCAGCGCCCTGGCGAGGAACATGTCCTCTTTGCCAATGAGGTCAACGGACGCTGGAACGCAATCCAGCCGCTCCAGCTTGTTGTTTCCGATATGACCATGTTCAAAGTTGGAAACACTTATTGGGAGTGGACTATCCTGCTGGATACCTTCAACAACGAGATCCTTGCTCACAGCGTTACATCTCAAGCGGGAAACAATAAGCCTTACTATTACTGCCTCGATGAATTGAAAAAGCGGATGAACAAAAGAGAAGAGCAGACATCCCAGGTAGTCTTACACACCGACCAGGGAGCTGTCTACTCTTCACGGGCTTTTTGCCAGGCCCACCATGATTATAACATACTTCGCTCTATGTCGCGAGGGGGAACTCCCACAGACAACCCTGTTATCGAGGCCCTTAACGGCTGGATCAAAGAAGAACTCTATCTCGACTTCGATTTGGCCCATGCCGAGGATGTCCCTTCTCTGTTGGAAAGCTATGTCCACTTCTGCAATAACAATCGTCCTGCTGCTTTGGGCTATAAAAGCCCCGTTCAGTACAGGACTGAACAGGGCTTTCGCTGAGTTCTCTTTTCTGTGTCTACTTTTGCTTGACAAGTGCAGCTTCCTTTCGGAAGCGCCACTTTTTGTTTAGTTAACGGGACTGCCCATAATAGGCGTTCGGGCCGTGTTTTCTCAGGAAATGCTTATCCTGAATCCGCTGCGGTGCAGGGGCCGCATTGGGGTTCAGCTGCCGGGTGAAAAGCGCCATCTTGGCGACCTCTTCCAAAACGACCGCATGATAAACCGCCTTTGCGGGATCGGCGCCCCAGGTGAAGGGGCCGTGGCTGCGGCAGATGACACCGGGCAGATGATCGGGGTTGATTTTGCGGCCGTTGAAGGTCTCGATGATGACCTTGCCGGTATTCCGCTCATAATCCTCGTCAATTTCCTCCTGGGTCAGATCCCGAGCGCAGGGAACCGCGCCGTAGAAATAGTCGGCATGGGTGGTTCCAAAGCAGGGAATGTCCTCGCCGGCCTGCGCCCAGGCCACCGCATAGGGGCTGTGGGTGTGAACGATGCCGCCCAGCGTGGGGAAGGCCTTATAAAGCGCAAGATGGGTCTTGGTATCGGAAGAGGGATTGAGGTCTCCCTCAACCCGGTTTCCATCGAGATCCAGCACAACCAGATTGTCGGGGGTCAGCTCCTCGTATTCGACGCCGGACGGCTTGATGACGACCAGTCCCTTTTCCCGGTCAATACCGGATACATTACCCCAGGTATAGGTCACGAGGTTGCGGCGGGGCAGTTCCATATTCGCCTCGTAAACCTGTTTTCTCAGTTCGCTCAGCATGAATGACGCCTCACTTCAGTTTCCAGGCGAGATCCGAGAGGAAGAGCTCCTTCTCCAGACCCTCGACGGTGGTGTCCTTGTTGATGTGGACAAACTCAATGTCCATCATCCGGGCCCAGTCGCGCATCTGCTCGGCGGTAACGTCATAGCTCAGCACGGTGTGGTGTGCGCCGCCCGCGGTGATCCAGCACTCGACACCGGTGGTGAGAGAGGGCTCGGCCTGCCACATGACACGGGCCACCGGCAGGTTGGGCATCTCCATGATCGGCTTGACACAATGGATATCCTGGCAGATCAGCCGCAGACGGCCGCCCATATCGATCAGGCTGACCACAATTGCATCGCCCTCGTGGCCCTCAAAGACCAGACGTGCGGGCGGCTGACGGTCGCCAATGCCCAGCGGATGTACCTCGATGCGGGGCCGCTCGGCGGCAACCGACGGGCAGACCTCGAGCATGTGGGCGCCCAGGCTGTACTCGTTGCCCTTTACCAGATGATAGGTGTAGTCCTCCATAAAGGCGGTGCCGCCGGTCTGGCCTTCACTCATCGCCTTGAGGATGGTGGTCATCGCAGCGACCTTCCAGTCACCCTCGCCGCCGTAGCCATAGCCCTGCGCCATCAGATGCTGGCTGGCCAGACCGGGCAGCTGATCCATGCCGTACAGATCCTGGAAGGTGTTGCTGAACGCCTTGCAGCCCTCGGCATCCATCATCTTCTTCATCGCGATCTCCTCGCGCGCCTGATACCGAACCGTCTCAAGGTCGTCGGTGGCAAAGTCGTAGTTGGCGCGGTAGACCTCCATCAGCTCGTCGATCTCGGCGTCGGTGACGGCGTTCATCGTATCGACCAGCTGTCCCACCGGCCAGGTGTTGACCTGCCAGCCGAGCTTGATCTGAACCTCAACCTTATCACCCTCGGTGACAGCGACTTCACGCATATTGTCGCCAAACCGCATGACCTTCAGGTCCTTGCTTACCGCAACACCGACCGCAGCGCGCATCCAATCGCCCAGACGCTTCTGGACATCCTCATCCTGCCAATAGCCGGCGATGATCTTGCGGGGCGCGCGCAGCCGAGCACCGATAAACCCGTGCTCGCGGTCGCCGTGAGCAGCCTGGTTCAGGTTCATGAAGTCCATGTCGATCTCCTCGTTGGGGATCTCACGGTTGTACTGGGTGGCAAAATGGCACCAGGGCTTCTGCAGAGAAGCGAGCCCGTTGATCCACATCTTGGACGGGCTGAAGGTGTGGCACCAGGTGATGATGCCGGCGCAATGCGGGTCGTAGTTGGCCTCGCGCACAACATCGGTGATCTCCTTGTTGGTTTTGGCGGTGACCTTGTAGACCAGTTTGCAGGGCAGCGCACCGGAAGCGTTCAGCTTATCGGTCATCTCCTGCGCTCTGGCGGCGACCGTCTCCAGAACTTCGGGGCCATAGAGGAACTGGCTGCCGACCACAAACCAAAACTCATAATCTTTCATGCTCATAGAATGTTTCCTCCTTATATGTAGTGCAAATTGCAGTTTCTAATATTGATTGAACTGCGCGACTAGCGCAGCGCTTCCACAGCTGCCTTTTCGACCGGAATACTGTTCTTGTAATCCCGGATGAAAGCGGCAAATCCGGCGGTGTCCGCCTCGTCCGGCTGCTCAATGCGTGTTTTGGCAGCGGCAAAAACCTTGTCGCTCAAATACGAATCCAGCGACTGCCCCTCAGCGCGGTTCTTCATATAGGCGGCAAGCAGCGCCATGCCCCACGGGCCGCCCTCGCCTGCGGTCTCCATGACCGCGACGGGAACCTTGAGCGCACCGGCCATCAGCTTTTGCCCGACCACCGGGGTCTTGAACAATCCGCCGTGGCCAAGCAGCAGCTCCAGCTGGACCTTTTCCTGGTCAAACAGCAGATCCATGCCGATCTTGAGGGTTGCCATCGTTGCATACAGCTGGGCGCGGGCGAAGTTGGCAAATCCGAGCTGTGCGTCCGGACGGCGCAGGAAGAGGGGACGGCCCTCATCCAAACCGGTGACCGGCTCGCCCGAATAATAGTTAAAGGAGACCAGTCCACCGCAATCCGGCGCGCCCTTGAGTGCATTTTCATAGAACAGATCATAGAGCGCCGGTTTGGAGACCGAGGCGCCAGCCGCTTCCAGCAGCTCGCTGAACAGCCGCACCCAGGCGTCAAGATCCGAGGTGCAGGTGTTGCAGTGAACCATCGCCACCGGTTTGCCATCGGGGGTGGTCACCATGTCGATCTCCGGGTAGACCTTAGAGAGCGGACGTTCGAGTACGATCATCGCAAAGACCGAAGTGCCGGCCGAGACATTGCCAGTACGGGGAGCGACCGAATTGGTTGCCACCATACCGGTGTCGGCGTCGCCCTCCGGCGGGCAGAGAGGAACTCCGGCGCAGAGCTTGCCGGAAGGATCCAGAAGCCGAGCCCCCTCTTCGGTAAGCACGCCGGCGTGCTCGCCGGCCGAAAGCACGGCGGGAAGGATGTCAGCCAACCGGAAGGAATAGCCGCGCTGCTCGAGCAGCCGGTTGAATTTTTCAGCCATCGCCTCGTCAAAGCGGCAGCCGTCGCTGGCGATGGGGAACATTCCGGACGCTTCGCCGACGCCCACGACCTTTTCGCCGGTCAGCTTCCAGTGAACATAGCCGGCCAGCGTGGTCAAAAAGGCAATCTTATTGACATGCTCCTCCCCGTTCAGGATCGCCTGATACAGGTGGGCAATGCTCCAACGCTGAGGAATATTAAAGCCAAACAGTTCGGTGAGCTCCTGCGCAGCCGGACCGGTGGTGGTGTTCCGCCAGGTACGGAACGGGACCAGCAGATTATTCTCGCGGTCAAATGCCAGATAACCGTGCATCATCGCCGAGAAGCCCATCGCGCCGATTCGGGTCAGCTCAACGCCATATTTTTCGGCGACCTGTTCGACCAGACGAGCGTAGGCGTCCTGAATTCCCGCCCAGACATCCTCCAACCGATAGGTCCAGTAACCGCCCTCCAGTCGGTTTTCCCAGTCGTGACTGCCGGAGGCGAGAGGCACGTGATCAGGTCCGATTAAAACGGCCTTGATCCGGGTGGAGCCCAACTCCAAGCCCAAGAAGGTATTGCCTTCGGAGATTACCGCGCCGATTTTTTCTGCATCCATTTGCTCACAGCCTTTCTGAAAAGGTATTGCACCGGCCGCTGAACTTGGATTTGCAGACAGAAATAGGCAATTCTTCGTACAAAACACAAGCAGCGAACAGGTTGGAACCAAAGAAGTAGGGTAACTAAAAACAAATAATCGGAAATTGTACGTACAATTTCCGATTAAAGTTTACCGCACTTCTATTTTTTTGGCAATATCAACTATCACTAAAAAAAAGAGTTAATTGTTGTAAAAATGCCATACAGAAAAGGAAATGATAGGCTCACCTTGATGGCAGGGTTGTACCAAACAACCAGCGGCCCTCAAACCGGAAAGGTCGGAGGGCCGCTTGGATTAAAACGAGATTGAAAAATTGTCTGTAAAGGAAAGAATGACCATATATCGATATCATAGAACCTTTTTGCAAGAACATCCGGGTATTCTGGGATAACAGCGTGGTTTGGAAACTGGATGTTCCTGCTCCGCAGACGATCAAGAAAAAATCTGGTTTGGCACGACTACACGCTCTCGCGTTCCACCATTGTCCAGGGAAGAAGGGTGGATTGCTGCGGCTGCCCGTTGATCAGCGCGAGCAGCTTTTGCGCTGCGAGGGTACCGATCTGTTCCTTGTGGCAGGTAAAGGAGGTAATGCCGATCGGTGAGACCTCACTATAATAACTGTTATCAAAACTGACGACCGCCAGATCCTCCGGGATTTTGCGGTGTGCGGTCCGCATCAGATTGGTGACCTGCAACGCGACCTCGTCATTATAACAAACTACGGCGGTGCAGTCCTCCAACGCGGAAAGCGCATAGTTCGAGAGAACCGCTGACCTGTTTTCGGTGGTATACCAGAGAATCCGGTCATCGTTGAGCGCGACTCCCGCATCCCGCATGGCCTGAATAAATCCTGCGTATCGGCGGTGTCCCTGAATATCGTCGCTCTTGAAAATGCCACCGATCTGAGTGTGTCCCTTTCGGATGAGCAGGTTGGTTGCATCCCGCCCACCCTGACGGTCATCGGCAACGACAAAGATCGGTTCCGGCAGATCCGGGTAAAATCCGTTGATGAAAACCGTCGGGATCCCCAGATTATATAGTTTTTGATACAGATCGATATTGGGGTTGGGCAGAGCGGTCTTGGTGCCTTCGACGATGAGCCCGTCGGGCAGCCGGTCCAGACAGTTGAGCAGAATCCGCCGTTCGCTGTCTACCCGGTTGCGGGTTGCAGAGATCAGCGGTGCATACTGGTTAAGGTTGAGCACCTGCTCAATTCCCCGCATAATATCAGGAAAGATGTACTCTCCAATATAGGTGGTGATAACCGCAACGGTATAACTGCGCTGACGGGTGAGAACATGATCCGCACCGGCGTTGACGATAGAACCGCTGCCTTGGCGGCGGGTAATCAGCCCCTGCTCGGCCAGCTGGGAAAGCGCTTGGCGCACCGTCTGCCGGCTTAAACCAAAGTAGCTTGCAAGCTCGTTTTCAGAGGGCAGCCGGTCCCCTGCACGATAATGGCCCGACTGGATCTCGGCGGCAAGCCTCTGGGAGAGAAGCACATATTTGTTCATTTTTTTCATCATTTGCACCCCCAATCCGGATGGGTTCTTTTTTCTTTATCATACAAATTTGCAATTTGTATTGCAAGCCCTATTAAATGATTATTTTTTTGTTTGTATGATTTAAGTTGTAATACAAGTTTGATCTTTACAAAAAATTATATTTTCGCCTTGTTTTTTCATAAAAAAACTGGTACTTTTTTTAGTAAAGGATGAAATATCATAAAAAATACCCAAAAGCGCCAAAAAGAAATAAGATATAAAGGAGGGCTTAGACGGATGGCTCAACACAAGTATGCGATAATTGCAGACAAGTTGCGCGAGGAGATTCGTTCCGGTAGGTATAAACAGGGCGAAAAATTTGCTACCGAACTGGAATTGACTGAGCGCTTTGGCGTGAGCCGGCAAACTGTGCGTCAAGCTCTTTCGCAGCTGAGCAGCGAGGGACATCTGGTCCAGCGCCAGGGAAGCGGTACGTATGTATCCGAACTGCAAAAAAAGCAGAAAAATGAGCAAACAATGACGATCGGGGTGCTCTGTTCTTATATTAGCAACTATATTTTTCCCAGTCTGATTCGGGGAATAGAGCAGGAATTGAGTGCGAATGGTTATGGTATGCGTCTGGCTGCGACCGAAAACAGGCTGGATAATGAGGCGGTTCAACTGCGCCGGTACCTTGAAAATCCGGTGGATGGTTTGATCGTAGAGGGAACCAAAACAACGCTGCCCAATCCCAATATCCATCTTTATCGGAAACTGATCAGCCGCGGAATCCCACTTGTATTTCTGCATGCGAGCTATCCTGAATTGAGCGACAAGATTCTGGTTGGGATGCAGGAGGAAGAGGGAGGACGCATGGCGGTCGAGTACCTCACCTCCAAGGGCCATACCCGGATTGCCGGAATTTTTAAGAGCGACGACCGTCAGGGCCTGCAACGATATTCCGGCTTTAATGAGGGGCTGCGCCAAGCGGGCTTAGCTATTGACGACAGCCAGGTCAAATGGTATACCACCGAGGATTGGAATCGTTCGGGTTATTTCCGGGAAGGAAGCTGGATTGAAGAGTTCCTCTCGGATGCGACAGCGGTTGTCTGTTATAATGACCAGGTGGCTGTCTGGCTGGTTCGCCAGCTTGAGGAGAGGGAAATTGGTGTGCCGCAGGATATGCTGGTTGTCAGCTTTGATCAGAGCAGCTATTATGAGATGTCTGGCCTCAAAATAGTCTCCTTCTCCCACCGAAAGGAAGAGATTGGCCGAATTGCAGCACAGAAAATTCTGCGCCTGATTCAGGGAGAAGCCGAGACTTCGGTCCGGTTGGAATGGGGAAAACCGGATTTTGTGCTATAAGCTATAAGCAGAAGCAAAAGCAACAAGGATCTGTATGTGGGCTTAGAAATTTGCCTGTATCAGAATATGGAAAACGGCCTCGCAAGCCAGCTTGCGGGGCCGTTTTTTTTGCGATTTACAAAATAAATTCGAATGGTTGTCTATTTTCTCCCCGTTTTTGTTCCGCTGAAAGGGATGCTGGCATGCTGCCCCTCAACAATATCAACAAAAAAGGCTGAGGGGTTCTAATGGAATGGACGAAAAACATACAAATGGGTCGACAAATTGTCTAAACAAGAAAAAGCTATTGGGAAAATAGACAAAATTACAAACCAAAATAGATTTATTATGACGATTTTTTTGAAACGTCTTGAATTTGTCCTTTGAGTTTGATAGGATTATCACGAGATGTACAGACAATTATGGCGCGCGCTGATAATTTGTTTGTTTCGTAAGAGGAAAAGGCAGGTAGAATGAGGTGACAGCAGATGAGTCATGAAACGGTATTGAGCGTCAAGGGGATTACGAAGCTCTTCGCCAGCACCCGTGCTCTGGTCGATGTGACATTAGACTTCAAGGCCGGAGAAGTTCGTGGGCTGATCGGTGAGAACGGATCGGGTAAATCCACCCTTTCCAATGTAATCTCCGGCCAGCTGCATCCGGACGATGGCACGATGGAGCTGCACGGGAAACCGTACAAGCCGGCAAATAACGTGGATGCTAAGAACCACAAGATCTGTATGATCGTGCAGGAGATGGGAACCATCGACGGCATGACTGTTGCGGCAAACATCTTCCTGGGCAAGGAAGATATTTTCCAGAACAAGGCAGGTCTGCTGGACACCAAGCGGATGAATTCTGAGGCGGCCCGGATCCTGAAAGAGATCGGCGTTGATTACATAAAGCCGGAAGCTTTGGTCAACAAGATGCCGTTCGAGGATCGGAAGATTGTCGAGATGGCCCGCGCGATGTATCTTGAGCCTGAGATTCTGATCGTCGACGAGACCACCACCGCTCTTTCGCAGAAAGGCCGTGACATCCTGTACGATATCATGGCGAAGATGAAGGAGCAGAACAAGACGGTCATCTTCATTTCCCACGATCTGGACGAGGTCATGAGCAAATGCGATTCGATCTCGGTCATGCGGGATGGCAGCTATGTTGACACCCTGCAGGTTAAGGATTGCACGCCTTCCCAGATTCGTCAGCTGATGGTTGGCCGGGAAATCGGTGATGAGTACTATCGCGCTGATTATAATCATGAGTACAGCGACGAGGTCGTTCTCGAGTGCGAGAACATCAACGCAGGTATTCTGAAAGACATCTCTCTCCAGCTGCACAAGGGTGAGATTCTGGGCCTGGCCGGTCTGACCGACTGCGGCATCCACGAGCTTGGCAAGGTGTTGTTCGGTTTGATCACCCCCGCGACCGGTTCGGTTCATGTGCACCGCGACGGCCATACGGCTGAGATCAAAAAGCCGATCACCGCAATTCATAATAAGGTTGGTTATGTCTCCAAGAACCGCGATCAGGAAGCGCTGATGCTGCTGTCCAGTATTCAGGACAACATCTCCCTCCCCTCGCTGGATATGCTCAAAAAGGGTTTCATCATCTTCCCCAAGAGTGAGAAGGAATTGGCCCTCAAGGGCGCGGACCAGATGCAGATCAAGATGCGCGGTATCGACCAGACGGTCATGTATCTTTCCGGCGGTAACAAGCAGAAGGTTGTTCTGGCCAAGTGGATCGGCAACGGATCGGAAATCCTGATTCTGGATTGTCCCACCCGCGGTATCGATGTCGGCGTCAAGGCTGCCATCTATCGTCTGATGGAAAAGCTGAAGGCGGAAGGAAAATCGATTCTGATGATCTCGGAAGAGCTTCCCGAGGTAATCGGTATGAGCGACCGGATCCTGGTGCTCAAGGACGGCGAGATCCAGAAAGAGTTCATGCGCGGCCCTGAGGTTACCGAGTCTGTGATCATTGAATACATGATTTAAGGGAGGGACGCAGAATGAGTGAAGCTACTGTGCAGAAAAAGAACAACCGGCTGCTCGAGTTCTGGAAGGACAAAGAGCAGCGCGGTAAGCTGGTTCGTTCTCTGATCCCCTTTGTGGGACTGGTTTTCATTATCCTGTTTTTCCAAATCAGCACGGGTGGACGTCTGCTGACCAGCAATAATCTGAGGACCGTTCTCAATCAGACTTTCTCGATCATTCTGGGCGCTTGCGGTATGGTTTTCGTTATCTCGCAGGGCAACCTGGACTTCTCGATGGGTTCTGTTTCCGGTTTTGCTGCTGTTGTAGGCGCCATGAGTAGTGGCGCGGGACCGCTGGTCTCTTTGCTTGTTGCGCTTGCTGTGGGCGCTGCGATCGGCGCCTTGAATGGCCTGCTGCATGTCGGTCTGCGCGCGCCGGCCAATATCGTTACCCTGTGCACCCAGTTCGCTTTCCGCGGTGTGGTGCAGGTCGTGGCCGCTGCCGGTCTGATCATCCCGATGACCTGGGCATGGCTGGACAGCACGCCGGTGAAGATTGTAGTCGCGGTTATACTGGTTCTTCTCACTGTCGTGGTCTTTAGCTATACCAAGTTTGGTAAGTACTGCAAGGCCATCGGATCTGGCGGTATTGCCTCGGTTCAGTCCGGTGTTCCTCTCGACAAGATGAAAATTTTGGCTTTCATGCTCTCCGGTACGGCTGCCGGTCTGAGCGGCTTCTTCTCGATGGTTCGCGCCGGTTCAGTTGCGCCGACTACCGGTACCGGTCTTGAGATGAATGTCCTTCTGGCGATTGTTTTGGGTGGTATGCCGCTGTCCGGTGGCGCCAACTCCAAGGTCCGGGCGGTTATTCTGGGTAGTGCGATGCTCGCCTTCCTGATGAATGGTCTGGTTATCTGGGGCCTCAACGATCTGGTCCAGCAGGGTGTCAAGGGCGCTATCTTCCTGATCGCTGTCGGTCTGTCCTTCGAACGCGGCAATATCGCGGTCATCAAGTAAGGCGCTTTCAACTGGTTCGATGAGCCTGCAAACGGGCTCTGAAATAAAAGGAGGTAAAGTAAATGAAAAAGTTATTGGCACTTGCGATGGCTCTTGTTCTCTCGCTGAGTCTGGTCGCGTGCGGCGGCGGCGATTCCTCCGCGGCTGCGGGCGGCAGCAGTACCGCTGATGATCTGTCTCAGGCGGTTGAGGCCACCGGCGAGAAGGTCAAGCTCGGTATCATCATCTGGGGCACCACCGATGCGCTGGGCCGCAACTCCACCATGATGGTTGAGAAGCTCGTGCAGCAGGTTGGCGGCGAGATAGTCATCGACTCCAGCTACACCTCTCCTGAGACCCAGATCCAGTCCGCTGAGAACCTGATCTCCGCTGGATGCAATGCTATTCTGATCGTTAACTCTTCTGATACCATGCTGCCCACCCTCGGCAAACTGTGCGAGGAGAACCAGGTCTACTGGGGCCTGCAGTGGCGCGATGTTATCTCCCCCGAGATTGAGGAGCAGCTGAACACCATGGAGTACTTCGTGGGCAACACCTGCGAGGACGAGACCGAGATCACCCACCGTCTGGGCATGG
Source organism: uncultured Pygmaiobacter sp. (assembly GCA_944386485.1). Taxonomy (GTDB): domain Bacteria; phylum Bacillota; class Clostridia; order Oscillospirales; family Ruminococcaceae; genus Pygmaiobacter. Next base: position 11,449 of record CALXBG010000014.1, read on the forward strand.
CGATGGCGGACGCCGGCGTCAAGCAGCTGGCCATGGTTGGTAACCCGGTTGGAGACACCACCCACGACGCTCGTTGGCAGGGTATTGTTGATGCTTGCGATGAGACCGAGATGGATCTGGTTGCACAGTATCGTTATCAGGGCACCAGCGGCGCTCCTGCCTGCATGGAGGCTGTTGAGTCCTTCATCACCGGCTATCCCGATCTGGACGCTATCTTCCTGACCGGCGGCACCAACTCCACCCTGGAGGGCGCGCTCTCCGCTCTGGATAAGCACGGCAAGCGCGGCGAGATCAAGCTGGCCTGCGTTGACTTCATCGATGCGGATCAGATGAAGGAGTACCTCGAGGACGGCACCCTGTTCGCCATCGCCGGCGGCCACTATGTCGATCCCGTCTTCACCGCTGCTATGCTGGTCAACGCTGTTGAGGGCAACAGACTCTCCGACAAGCCCGAGGAGATCAACCTGCAGTTCATCGACTTCCAGTCTGCGGACGACGCGGTCAACTACTACGACTATGTCGAGAATGATGCGGATGGCATCTATGCCTACACCGAGGAAGAGCTGGGCATGATGATCAAGAGCATCAACCCGGATCTGACGATGGACGGGCTGCGTCAGATGGCTGCTGATTACAGCATCGAGGACGTTATGGAGCGTCACGGCAACGCCTGATCTCTCGATCAGACATGCCGAGTCCAATTTTAAGCGGGGCTGCCTTTTCTTAAATGATAAGGACCTGCCGCGGGCAGGGAGCCCGCGGCAGGTCCTCGCTTTTTCGCCCCTGAACATCTTGTAATCTTGAATTTGGAAGTGGTGATATCATGGGAAAAACAAAGAAATACGCAGTTTCCGCGCTGAAAGGATTGGCACTACCGGTAGTTGTCTATCTGATTTTCAAGCTGATCCGGCCCGCAACCTTCGGCACGCCGGAAGCGCTGTACATTATTGCACAGCAGGCTATGATGGTTACCATCATGTCTCTGGGTATGTGCTGCAACATGACCATCGGAATCTGGGACTTCAGCCCCGGTTCGATTGTCACAATGGTCGGTCTGATCTGCGGCTACTATTTCAATCAGTACGGCTTTTGGGCCATGGTCGCGGCCGGCATTCTGTCCGGCATCCTGTTCGGCCTGATCAATGCGACCGCCTATACTGTGCTGCGGGTGCCCTCGGTGGTTGTCACCGTTGGTCTGATGCTGATTTATGAGTCCTACGGCTCGGTCTATAAGGGCGGCAAGGGCGTCTCGATCACCCGTGAGGCCGGTATTCTCGGTCAGGCGCCCTGGATCTTCCTGGTCACGCTGGTTATGCTCATCATCCTTTACGTAATCTACAACAAGACCAAGTTTGGCTTCAATGTTAAGGCTGTGGGCAACAACGAGCTGATTGCCAAGACCGCGGGCATCAACCCCAGAGTGGTCAAGTTCTTCTCCTTCTTTATCGCGGGCTGCTACTTTGGTATCGCGGGCTTGGTCAACCTCTCCTACACGACCGCGCTCTCCCCGGCAAAGAACATGGGTACCATGAGCGTCACTTTCGACGCGATGATGGCCGGCTTTATCGCGATCTATCTGTCCGGAGCGGTGAACCGGGTCTTTGGCATCGTGATCGGCACCTTCACCATGAAGCTGATTTCGGCTGGTCTGGTCGCCATCGGTGTTGAAGCGACCTGGCAGAAGGTTTTCGTCGGCGCGTTCCTGCTCTTCTTCATCGGCTTCACCCAGATCAAGGCACAGGTCAATGAGTGGATGAACCGGATTAAACGCGCAAAGCAGGTCAAGGCCTGACCCGAACGCAGTTGCGTTTCGGTTAAATCATCACATTACAAAAGAGTAAAGAGGTGCAACTATGTATTTCGGCGCAGATTATTATCCCGAACACTGGCCCAGAGAACGGTGGGATGTTGATGCGAAGCTGATGAAAGAAGCTGGCTTCAACCTGATCCGGGTCGCGGAATTTGCGTGGGCGAAGCTGGAGCCGTCCGAGGGCCATTGGGATTTCAGCTGGCTGGACGAGGCGCTGGATGTCTTCTATAAGCAGGGCATTCAGGTCGTGATGGGTACCCCCACCGCGACGCCGCCCAAGTGGCTGATGGATAAGCATCCCGAGATCTACAAGCGGGATGAGAATGATCTGGTTCTGGGCTTTGGCTCCCGTCGTCACTATTGCTACAACAGCGAGATCTACCGCGAGTACTCCGAGAAGATCGTCGAGAAGATGGCGCAGCACTATGCGAATCATCCCGCGGTAGCCGCCTGGCAGATCGACAACGAGTTCACCTGCGGTGACGGTCTGTACTGCTACTGCGAGTCCTGCCGCCAGAAGTTTATCGTCTGGCTGAAGAAGAAATACGGCAGCCTCGACGCGCTCAACAAGGCCTGGGGCACCGTGTTCTGGAGCCAGACCTATACCGACTGGGATCAGATCATCGTTCCCAAGCGCTCGCAGGCCGGCATGTTCGGCAACAACGGCCACAACCCTGCACTAAACCTCGATTACTCTCGTTTCCAGTCCGACGCGATCGTCGATTACTGCGCGATCCAGAGCCGGATCCTGAAGCGGTGGACCAAGGTTCCCATCACCCACAACGTCGTCAGCGAGCTGTGCGACTACTACAAGCTGGGTGAGCAGATCGACATCGCTACATACGATAACTATCCGGCAAGTCCTTGGAAGAGCTTCCTTGGCGGCTCTCCCAGCGATCCCGCCTTCTCGATCGACGTTGAGCGCGGCATCAAGAACAAGAATGTTTGGATCATGGAGGAGCAGAGCGGCCCCTGTGGCTGGAATGTTCTGGGCAGCACCCCACGCCCCGGCCAGATCAAGAAGTGGAGCTATCAGGCGATGGCTCACGGCGCTGAGGCAATCGTCTATTTCCGCTGGCGCGCCTGCCTGTTCGGCACCGAGGAGTACTGGTACGGCATCCTTGACCACGACGGAATCCCCCGCCGCCGGTACGAGGAGATCAAGGCGATCGGCAAGGACTTCCCCAAGCTCTGCGCCTATAACGTCAACTCCAAGGTCTGCGCCGACATGCTGATGATCCGTTCCTTTGAGCAGCAGTGGACCCACACCTTCCAGGAGCACAACTGGAATTTCAATTACCGCAAATATCTGCAGGCGCTCTATAACGGATTCTGGGCGAACAATTACAACATGGATGTCTCGAACGAAGAGGTCGATTTCTCCGGTTACAAGGTTGTAATTGCCCCGGCCTTCAACCTGATGGACGAGCGGCTGAAGGAGAAGTTCGAGAAGTACGTCGCCGAGGGCGGCAACCTGGTTGTGACCTTCCGTTCGGGTACCAAGGAGATGGACAACTCGATGACCGAGCGCACGCTGCCCGGCTACTTCAAAGAGGTTGCGGGCATCGAGCTGGAGGAGTTTGACTCCATCAACGATTGCACCGTTCCCGTCGAGGGCGCGTTCGGCAAGGGTGCTGCCTCGATCTGGGCGGACATCATCAAGCCGGTCACCGCGAAACCGGTTGCAACCTATGCGGGCGAGTACTATGCCGGCAAGCCGGCCATCACCGTCAACGAGTTCGGCAAGGGCCGCTGCTACTATGTCGGCTGTGATCTGGACGCTGAGGGTACTGCCCAGCTGATGGATTACATCGCCAAGGAGTGTGGCGTCAAGCCCGCGCTTGAGAATGTGCCCGATGGCGTTGAGGTCGTCCGCAAGGAGTCCGGTGACGGCAAGGAGTTCTGGTTTGTCATGAACTTCTCCGGCAAGGAGCAGACGGTGGAATTCCCCTGCGAGGTCAAGGCCATTGAGACAGACGAGGTGCTCGGCCGCAGCGTCAAGCTGCCGGTCTATGGCAGCGCGGCGGTCGCCAAGGTCTAAAACAGAAACGACAAAAAGGGCCCTTTATGGGCCCTTTTTTCGAAGTAAGATTGAGAACGCAAAGAAGCGGAGGAAATCTAAATGTATTTCGGTGCAGATTACTATCCCGAGCATTGGCCCAGAGAGCGGTGGGACGTCGACGCGAAGCTGATGAAGGAAGCCGGTTTCAACCTGATCCGGGTTGCCGAGTTCTCCTGGGCGAAGCTGGAGCCGTCCGAGGGTCATTGGGACTTCAGCTGGCTGGATGAGGCGCTGGATGTCTTCTATAAGCAGGGAATTCAGGTCGTGATGGGTACCCCGACCGAGACCCCGCCCAAGTGGCTGATGGACAAGCATCCCGAGATCTACCGGCGGGATGAAAACGATTTGGTGTTCGGCTTTGGTTCCCGTCGGCACTATTGTTACAACAGCGAGATCTATCGCGAATACACCGAAAAGATCGTCGAGAAGATGGCGCAGCACTATGCCAATCACCCGGCTGTTGCAGCCTGGCAGGTTGACAACGAGTTCGGCGACCACAAGACCCTGTACTGCTACTGTGAGTCCTGCCGCCAGAAGTTTATCGTCTGGCTGAAGAAGAAATACGGCAGCCTCGATGCGCTCAACAAGGCCTGGGGCACCGTGTTCTGGAGCCAGACCTACACCGACTGGGATCAGATCATTGTTCCAAAGCGCTCGCAGGCGGGCAAACCCGGTAATAACGGTCATAACCCCGCGCTGAACCTGGATTACTCCCGGTTCCAGTCGGACGCGATTGCCGATTACTGCGCGCTGCAATGCCGGATTATCCGCCGTTGGAGCAAAGCGCCCATCACCCACAATGTTGTCAGCGAGCTGTATGACTACTACAAGCTGGGTGAACAGATCGACATTGCAACCTATGACAACTATCCCTATCTGCGGATGACCCCGCATCCTGATTTGAGCGAGCGGATCTACAATCCGGCGTTCCAGGTCGACCAGCTGCGCGGTGTCAAGCATAAGAACGTCTGGATCATGGAGGAAGAGAGCGGCCCTTGCGGCTGGAATGCGCTGAGCAGTACCCCCCGGCCCGGCGAGATCAGGGAATGGAGCTATCAGGCAATGGCTCACGGCGCCGAAGCGATGGTCTACTTCCGCTGGCGCGCCTGCCTGTTTGGCACCGAGCAGTACTGGTATGGTATCCTCGACCACGACGGAGTTCCCCGCCGCCGGTACGAGGAGGTTAAGGCGCTGGGCAAGGATTTCCCCAAGCTCTGCGCTTACAACGTCAATTCCAAGGTCTGTGCTGATGCGCTGCTGGTTCGCTCCTTTGAGCAGCAGTGGACCCACACCTTCCAGGAGCACAACTTGAAATTTGATTATCGCAAGTACCTCAAGGGGCTGTATCGGGGCTTTTATGCCAACAACTACAACCTCGACGTCTCAAGCGAGGAGACGGATTTCTCCGGCTACAAGCTGGTGGTTGCCCCGGCCTTCAACCTGATGGACGAGCGGCTGAAGGAGAAGTTCGAGAAGTACGTCGCCGAGGGCGGCAATCTGGTTGTGACCTTCCGCTCCGGTACCAAGGAGATGGACAACTCGATGACCGAGCGCACGCTGCCCGGCTACTTCAAGGAGGTCGCGGGTATCGAGCTGGAGGAGTTCGACTCCCTTAATACCCGTACCGTTTCCGTCGAGGGTGCGTTCGGCAAGGGGACCGCTTCGATCTGGGCGGACATCATCAAGCCGGTCACCGCGAAACCGGTTGCGACCTATGTGAACCAGTATTATGCGGGCAAGCCGGCCATCACCGTCAACGAGTTCGGCAAGGGCCGCTGCTACTATGTCGGTTGTGACCTGGACGATGCGGGAACCGAGCAGCTGCTGGACTACATCGCCAAAGAGTGTGGCGTTAAGCCCGCGCTTGAGAATGTTCCCGATGGCGTCGAGGTCGTCCGCAAGGTGTCCGGCGACGGCAGGGGGTTCTGGTTTGTCATGAACTTCTCGGGTAAGGAGCAGACGGTGGATTTCCCCTGTGAAATCAAGTCCATCGAGACCGACGAAGCGCTTGGCCACAGCGTTAAGCTGCCGGTTTGGGGCTGCGCGGCGGTCGCCAAGGTCTAAACACAAAAAGAACTGAAATATTTTTCGCAGCAGAAAAATAAGAAGCGGAGGGAATCTAAAATGTATTTCGGTGCAGATTACTATCCCGAGCATTGGCCCAGAGAGCGGTGGGAGACCGATGCAAAGCTGATGCAGGAAGCCGGCTTTAACCTGATCCGGGTCGCCGAGTTCTCCTGGGCGAAGCTGGAGCCGTCCGAGGGCCATTGGGACTTCGGCTGGCTGGATGACGCGCTGGATGTCTTTTACAAATATGGAATTCAGGTCGTGATGGGCACCCCGACAGCGACCCCGCCCAAGTGGCTGATGGATAAGCACCCTGAGATCTACAAGCGGGATTTCCAGGGGCTGGTTCTGGGCTTTGGCTCTCGCCGCCACTACTGCTACAACAGCGAGATCTATCGCGAGTATTCCGAGAAGATCGTCGAGAAGATGGCACAGCATTATGCCAATCACCCGGCGGTTGCGGCTTGGCAGATCGACAATGAGTTTACTGCCGGTGACGGTCTGTATTGCTACTGCGAATCCTGCCGTCAAAAATTCATCGTCTGGCTGAAGAAGAAATACGGCAGCCTCGACGCCCTGAATAAGGCATGGGGTACTGTGTTCTGGAGCCAGACCTATACTGACTGGGATCAGATTATCGTTCCCCGCAAGAGCGCGGTGCACCGCACGCTCGGTGCGATCGAGTGCAATGCCCACAATCCGGGGCTGAACCTCGATTATGCCCGCTTCCAGTCCGATGCGATCGTCGACTACTGCGCGATCCAGAGCCGTATTATCCGCCGCTGGAGCAAGGCGCCGATCACCCATAATGTCGTCAATGAGAAGTATGACTACTACAAGATGGGCGATGAGCTCGACATCCTGACCTACGATAACTACCCCTATCTGAGCATGAGAGGGGCGCCGGACAAGAACACCCAGATCTACAATCCCGCGCTGCAGATCGACCAGCTGCGCGGCGTCAAGCAGAAGAATGTCTGGGTGATGGAGGAAGAGAGCGGCCCCTGTGGCTGGAATGCGCTGAGCGATACCCCGCGCCCGGATCAGATCCGTGAGTGGACCTACCAGACGATGGCCCACGGCGCGGAGTCGATTGTTTACTTCCGCTGGCGCGCCTGCCTGTTTGGCACCGAGCAGTACTGGTACGGCATCCTCGACCACGACGGAATTCCCCGCCGCCGGTACGAAGAGGTCAAGCAGATTGGCGGCGAGATGCCGAAGGTCGCCGCCTATAACGAGGGCTCGACCGTTGACAGCGAGATTTTGATGGTTCGCTCCTTCGAGCAGCAGTGGAGCCATGAGTTCCAGCCCCACAGCTGGGAATTCGATTATCGCAAGTATTTCTTCAGCCTTTACTGCGGCTTCTCCAAGAAGCACTACAACCTCGACATCTCGAGCGAAAAGATTGATTTCTCGCGCTATAAGCTGATCGTTGCTCCCGCGTTCAACCTGATGGATGAGGCGCTGAAGGCGAAGTTTGAGAAGTACGTCGCCGAGGGCGGCAATCTGGTCGTGACCTTCCGCTCCGGTACCAAGGAGATGGACAATTCGATGACCGAGCGCACGCTGCCCGGTTACTTCAAGGATCTGGCCGGTGTCGAGGTCGAGGAGTTCGACGCGCGGTACCACAACCCCGCAAAGGTTAAGGGCGTATGCGGCGATGGCGAGGTTTCGCTCTGGCTGGACATCCTCAAGCCCGAAACCGCCAAGGTGCTTGCCACCTATGAGGGCGATTTCTATGACGGCCGTGCTGCCATCACCGTCAACCAGTTCGGCAAGGGCCGCTGCTACTATGTCGGCTGCGATCTGGATGAGGCGGCGACCGGCGAGCTGCTGGACTACATCGCCAAGGAGTGCGGTGTTGCGAAGGCGATCGACAATCTGCCCGTCGAAGTTGAAGCGGTTCGTAAGAAGACTGCCGACGGCAAGACCTTCTACTTCCTGCTCAATGCCGTAGAGGAGAAACAGGAGATCGAACTGCCGTTTGCTGCAAAGGATCTCCTCACCGGGGAGAAGGTCGGCCCGAAGCTCACGCTGAATCCCTATGCGGCGATGGTTGTTGAGCCGGAATAACAAAAGGGGGACGCAGATATGGAGTACGGAACCGTACCCTATGTAAAACTTCCGGTCTCCCGGGTAGTTTTCGGTACCTTTAAGGAGATGGTTAAAAATCAGGACGTCTTCGGGCTGCTGGATGCGGTGCTTGAGATGGGAATCAACACCTTCGATTCCGCCGCAAGTTACGGAGATGCCGAGGCTTCTCTGGGGCGCTGGATCAAGGCGCGGGGCAACCGCGACAAGATCGTTATCCTCACCAAGGGTGCCAGTCACTACCCATTTCGCAAGCGGTTGACCTGGTTTGACATTCTGCATGATATCGAAAACTCTTTTGCCAAGCTGCAGACCGATTACATTGATATCTATGTGCTGCACCGGGACGATCCCCAGGTGCCGGTCGGCCCGATTGTGGAGCTGCTCAACCGGCTGCACGAGGAGGGAAGGATCGGGGCATTCGGCGTCTCGAACTGGACCCTCGAGCGGATGATCGAGGCAAACCGGTATGCCGAGCGGCACGGGTTGATTCCCTTCACCGTCTTCAACCCCAGCTTCAGCCTTGCCGAGTGCATCGGTGATCCCTGGGGCGGCAGCGTGACCATCTCGGGCGAGGCAAACCGCGGGGTGCGCGAGTGGCTGAGCAAAGAGCAGATGCCGGTCTTTGCCTATTCAAGTCTGGCGCGGGGCTTTTTGTCCGGAAAACTCAAGAGCACCGATGCGGCAAGGGCCGAAGAGATTGTCGGGGTGGCAGCTGAAGAGTATGGCTATCCGGTCAACTTTGAGCGGCTGCGCCGGGCTGAACTTCTCGCCAAAAAACGGGGAATCAAGGTGTCTCAGCTGGCCTATGCCTGGCTGATGCACCAGCCGTTGAATCTGTTCGGCTTGACTGGTACCAGCTCGGAAAAGCACATTCGGGAGACGGTTGAGGCGCTGGAAATTAAGCTGTCCGATGCCGAGGCCGCATGGCTGAATCTCGAGACGGATCAGCAACCCTAAACGAACGCAACAGGGCCCCGCACCGGTGTTGGATCGGCGCGGGGCCTCTCTTTCCAGATTGGAAAAAAGGAGCTAAAATCGAAGCAATTCAAAGCGGCGTAACCGGCAATAAAGGAGGAAACAGGATGGAACTCATCAGTCAAAAGATGCGGACAATAGCGCCGGAACTGGACCCACTGCGAATCGGTACCGGCTGGACACCGGAGGATCTCGCAAAGCCGCAGATTATGGTCGAGAGTACCTTCGGGGACAGCCACCCCGGCAGCGTGCACCTCGACGCGCTGACCCGGGAGGTCTGCCGTGGTACCGCAGAGGCGGGTGGACACGCCGCCCGCTATTTCTGCACCGACATCTGCGATGGGGAGAGCCAGGGCACCGATGGAATCAACTTCAGCCTTGCCAGCCGGGAGATGATCGCGGGCATGATCGAGATTCACGGCTCGGCAACCCCGTTTGATGGGGCGGTTTATCTTGCCAGCTGTGACAAAGGGATGCCGGCGAATCTGATGGGGATGCTGCGGGTCAATGTTCCCTCGGTTGTGGTTCCCGGCGGCACAATGCGGGCGGGACCCGAACTGTTGACCCTCAATGAACTGGGAGTGTACAGCGCCCGGTATGAGCGGGGCGAGATCCCAAAAGAGCGGCTGGACTGGGCAAAACAGAATGCCTGTCCCGGCTGCGGCGCCTGCAGCTTTATTGGTACTGCCAGCACCATGCAGATTATGGCCGAGGCGCTGGGCCTTGCGCTGCCCGGCAGCGCGCTGCTGCCCGCCGACAGCGAGGAACTGCTCGAAACCGCGCGCGCGGCGGGACGGCGCGCGGTGGAGCTTGCACGGCAGGGCATCCGCCCCAGCGATATCCTCACCGAAAAGAGCTTTGAAAACGCGATTCTTGTTCATGCGGCGATCGGCGGTTCGACCAATGCGCTGCTGCATATCCCGGCGATCGCACACGAGATCGGCATCGAGCTGGACGCCCAGACCTTTGACCGGCTGCACCGGAACGCCAAATACCTGCTCAACCTGCGCCCCGCAGGACAGTGGCCGGCGGAGGTGTTCAGCTATGCGGGCGGCGTTCCCGCGCTGATGGAGGAGATCCGGGACGCGCTGCATCTCGATGTGATGACTGTCACCGGAAAGACGCTCGGCGAAAATCTCGACGCGCTGCGCCAGAGCGGATTTTATGACCGCTGTCAGCGGCGGCTGGAGGATTTTAACCGACGGTACAAAACCGCGCTGCAGCGCACCGACATCATCTTTCCGGGCAGCGCACCGATCTCCGCACAGGGCAGCATTGCGATTCTCTACGGCAATCTCGCACCGGAGGGGGCGGTCATCAAACACACCGCCTGTCCCAAGGAGATGTTTACCGCGCTGCTGCACGCGCGCCCGTTCGACAGCGAAGAGGAGTGCCTCGATGCGGTACTGCACCACCGGGTTGCGCCGGGTGATGCGGTTTTTATCCGGTATGAAGGGCCAAAGGGCAGCGGGATGCCCGAGATGTTCTACACCTCCGAGGCGATCAGCTCGGATCCCGAACTGGGGCGCAGCATTGCGCTGATCACCGACGGGCGGTTTTCCGGTGCGTCGACCGGCCCGGTCATCGGCCATTGCAGCCCCGAGGCGGCCGACGGCGGCCCGATTGCGCTGGTCGAGGAGGATGATCTGATCTTCATCGACATCGAGGCCCGCAGGCTGGAAATCGTCGGGGTGCACGGCGAGCGAAAGTCTCCTCAGGAGATCGAGCAGATCCTCAATGCGCGCCGCGCCCGCTGGCAGCCCCGCCCCGCCCGGTATACCCGCGGGGTGCTCAAGCTCTACGCCGCCCATGCCGTTTCCCCGATGCGGGGCGGATACATGGAGTAATATTCACCAAAAAATCGTTTGGGAATGGTCCCCGGCTGGGGACCATTCCTATTTTTTTGTTCCGGGAGTTGACAAGCGGAAAAAAGCCGGTATAATAATGCTTAAATAATTTTACTTAAAATATTTTAACTAAAATTATTGAATTAAATTTTGCGAAAAGAGGCAGTTTTTATGTTTGAGAAGGTAAAAGAGATCATTGTTGACACCCTGAGCTGTGAAGAGGAACTGGTCACCCTCGAGGCGACCCTCGCTGAGGATCTGGGCGCGGATAGTTTGGATGCGGTTGAGCTGAATATGGCGCTGGAGGATGGACTGGGCGTCTCGATCCCGGATGAGAAGATGGCCGAGATGAAGACGGTCGGGGACATCGTCAAGTATCTCGAGGGGCAGGCGTAAACGACAAAAGGGGAGGCGAGCGGGATGACACAGGAAACGGTGTTGCAACTGATCGACCGGTTCGAGGCCGGCAGCATGACCCGGCTGGAATACCGGGATGGCGCGGCCCGTCTGGTACTGGAAAAGAACGCGGGCGCGGGACCGGCAATGGTCCGGCCCGCTTCCGCGGTACAGACTGCGGAGCACAGGCAGCCACAGCCCGCGGCCGGTACGCGGATCACCGCGCCGGTGGTCGGCAGCTTTTACCGGGCCCCCGATCCCGAGAGCGCCCCCTTTGTACAGCCCGGCAAAGCGGTGAAAAAGGGGCAGACGGTCGCCCTCATTGAAGCGATGAAGATGATCACCGAGGTACCGGCCCCCTGCGACTGCGTGATTGAGGAATGTCTTGTCGAGGACGGCGCGCTGGTCGGATTTGACCAGCCGCTCTTCTCGGTCCGGGAGATGTGAGCAATGTTCAAGCGAATTTTGATCGCAAACCGCGGTGAGATTGCGGTGCGGGTCATCCGCGCCTGCCGGGAACTGGGCATCGAGACGGTGGCGGTCTACTCTGCTGCCGATGCAAATGCGCTGCACCGGAAGCTGGCAACTCGGTCGGTCTGCATCGGGCCGGCGAAGGCGGCAGACAGTTATCTCAACCAGACCGCGATTCTCGCGGCAGCGGTCGAGAGCGGCTGCGAGGCGATTCACCCAGGCTATGGATTTCTGTCCGAAAATGATGAGTTTGCCGACCTGTGTGCCCAATGCGGGCTCAAGTTCATCGGTCCGTCGGGCGAGGTGATCCGAAAGATGGGCAACAAGGCCGCGGCCCGTGCGCTGATGCAGCAGGCGGGGGTTCCGGTGGTGCCGGGTTCGGACGGGGTGCTCGAGAGCCCGGAACAGGCGCTTGCGCTGTCTGAGCAGATCGGCTACCCGGTAATGATCAAGGCCAGCGCCGGCGGCGGCGGACGGGGGATGCGGCGGGTCTTCTCGCCCGAGGAGCTGCCGGCCGCTTACACTGCCGCAAAAGCGGAAGCGGAGGCCTGCTTTGGAAACGGGGAGCTTTACCTGGAAAAGCTGATCCTCTCCCCCCGGCATATTGAGTTTCAGATTCTCGCCGACCGGCAGGGGCATGTCGTCCATCTGGGTGAGCGGGATTGTTCGATCCAGCGGCGCAACCAGAAGCTGATGGAGGAATCTCCCTCCCGCGCGCTGACCGCAGAATTGCGCGAGCGGATGGGTCAGGATGCGGTGCGTGCTGCCGCCTGCTGCGGATACGAGGGCGCGGGCACTATCGAATTTGTGCTCGACGGGCAGGGAAACTACTATTTTATCGAGATGAACACCCGCATCCAGGTCGAACACCCGGTAACCGAGATGGTCACCGGGCGGGATCTGGTGCGGGAACAGCTGCGAATCGCGGCAGGGCTGCCCCTCTCTTTCACCCAGCAGGAGGTCTGCCTGATGGGTCATGCGATCGAGGTGCGGGTCAACGCCGAGGATCCGGCGCGGGATTTTGCGCCAGCGCCGGGCAGAACCGAGTTCGTCCACTTCCCCGGCGGCTGTGGGGTGCGGGTGGATTCGGCTCTCTATAACGGCTATGAGACGAGCCCCTACTACGATTCCATGGTAGCCAAGCTGATTGTCCACGCGCCTACCCGGCTCGCGGCAATCCGGCGGATGCGGCGGGTGCTGGAAGAGTTTATTCTGGAGGGATATCCCACCGGCGCGCCGCTGGCGCACCTGATCCTCTACCATCCCGACTATCTGCGTGGGGAGTATGACACCGGTTTTCTCGAACGGAATCTTGACCAGCTGCTGGGCTGGCTGCGGGAAGGCAGCCGCCCGGCGGAGCAGGAGGCGAAGGAGTAAATGATCAACGACGGCTTTTCAAACCGGCGCCGGCAGCTGCTGCGGCTCAAGGTGCTGCGGGAGGGCCGGCAGCCGCAGGATCCTGCCCGGCCCAAGGCAGAGGGCGTCTTTGCTCCCTGTCCTGACTGCGGCAGGGCGGTCAGCCGCCGCACCTGGGCCGAGCGGCAGAACGTCTGCCCGCATTGCGGTTTTCACCGTCCGATGAGCGCATACCAGCGGATGGAACAGATTCTGGATCCCGGCAGTTTCAAGGAGCTGGACGCCGGATTGTGCGGGGGAGATCCGCTGCAGTTTGACGGTTATCCCGAAAAGCTGCGCCGGCTGCGCCAGATCACCGGGTTGCAGGAGGCGGTCGTCTGTGCGAAAGGACGCATCGGCGGCGCCGCCGTCGTGATCGGGGTAATGGATAGCCGGTTTTTGATGGGCAGCATGGGGGTCGCGGTCGGGGAGAAGATTGCCCGCGCTGCGGATACCGCACGCCGGGAGAAGCTGCCGTTGATCCTCTTCTGCGCGTCGGGCGGCGCCCGGATGCAGGAGGGGATTCTCTCGCTGATGCAGATGGCCAAGACCGCCGAGGCGGTCAGCCGGTTTCAGGATGCCGGCGGACTTTACATTGCCTGCCTGACCCATCCCACCACCGGCGGCGTAACCGCCAGCTTTGCTTCGCTGGCCGATGTCACCCTCGCCGAGCCGGGGGCGCTGATCGGGTTTGCCGGGCCGCGTGTCATCGAGCAGACGATCGGACAGACATTGCCCCAGGGCTTTCAGCGGTCGGAATACCTGCTGGAACACGGTTTCCTCGATGCCGTGGTGCCGCGCGCCGAACTGCGCGGGGTGCTTATCCGGCTCTTGCAGTTACATGGAAAGGGAGGTAGACGGCGTGGCACAGCGCAGCGCGTTTGAGCGGGTTACCCTCGCCCGTCATCCGGACCGCCCGGGGGTCGAGGATTATATCCGGGCGCTTTTCACCGACTTTTTTGAACAGCGGGGCGACCGGCTGTTCGGAGATGATGCGGCGATTCTGGGCGGCATCGCCCTCTTCCATGGCCGCCCGGTCACTGTGATCGGCCAGCGCAAAGGACACACCCGGCAGGAAAATCTGCGCTGCAATTTCGGTATGCCGGGCCCCGAGGGTTACCGCAAGGCCCAGCGGCTGATGCGACAGGCTGAAAAGTTCGGCCGCCCCGTTCTGACCTTCGTCGACACCCCCGGCGCTTATCCCGGTCTTGAGGCCGAAGCCCGGGGACAGGGAGAAGCAATCGCCCAAAGTCTTGCGCTGATGAGCCGGCTGCGGGTGCCGATCATCACCCTCGTCACCGGCGAAGGGGGCAGCGGCGGCGCGTTGGCGCTCGCGATGGGCAACACGGTGCTGATGCTGGAGAATGCGGTCTACTCGGTTCTCTCACCCGAGGGGTTTGCCAGTATTCTCTGGAAGGACCCGGCCCGTGCACGGGAAGCCAGCGAAGCGATGCGGCTCACCGCCGCCGATCTGCTGGAACTGGGGGTTGCCGACCGGGTTCTGCCGGAACCGGAAGCAGGCGCGCAGGCGGACCCGCAGGCGGTCTATCGGACGGTCAACGCAGCGCTGGTACAGGCGCTGCGGGCCGCCGACCGGATCGCCTCACCCGCCGAGCACCGCCGCCGGCGATATCTTGCGATGGGCCGCAGCCTGGTTCGTCAGAAAAAGGAGCAAACAGCATGGGATTGAAGATTCTCGCCACCGGCCGTGCGCTGCCCAGCCGGCTGGTCACCAACGACGATCTCGCGCAGGTGATGGAGACCAGCGATGAGTGGATCGCCAGCCGCACCGGGATCCGTCAGCGGTATTTCTGCGGTGAAGGGGAGGGCAATACCGCTCTTGCCGTATCCGCCTGCCGCAGGGCGATAGCCCGCGCGGGGATCGATCCCGCTGAAATCGGGCTGTGCCTTGCGGCAACCTTTACCCCCGATCATGCTTCCCCCTCGCTTGCCTGCGAGGTGCACGGTGCGCTGGGATTGCCGGAAAGTACCCCCGCGTTTGACATCAACGCGGCCTGTACCGGTTTTCTCGCCGCGCTTGAGACCGCGCGCTGCCTGCTTGCAGGGGGGAATCTGCGGGGAAAGTATGCGCTTGTCTTCGGCTCGGAGGTCATCAGCCGGGTGCTTGACCCGGCCGACCGCTCGACCGCCGTGCTGTTTGGGGACGGGACAGGAGCTGCGGTGGTCACGCTCAGTAAGCAGCACCCCTTTGTCAGCCTGCTGGGTGCACGGGGAGATGCAGAGATCCTGCGCGCCGGCGGCAGCAGTCAGGCGGACCGATATGTCCGGATGGAGGGCAAAGCGGTCTTTCGGTTTGCAACCCAGATTGTACCCGCCTGTATCGACCAGTTGCTCGAGCGGGCCGGCTGCGGGCTGGATGAGGTCGACTGGGTTGTCTGCCACCAGGCAAACGGCCGGATTATCGACCACGTCGTGCGAAAGCTCGGCGCGCCGGAAGAAAAATTTTACAAGAATATCCATCGCTACGCCAACACCTCGGCCGCCAGTATCCCGATCGCGCTGGACGAGATGTGTGAAAACGGGCTCATCCGCACCGGACAGCGGGTGCTCTGCGTCGGCTTCGGCGCGGGGCTGACCTGGGGCGGCGCGCTGCTCACCTTCTGAAAAGGAGAAGATTGATGAAACGACTCAATGAGATCCTCGGGACCGAGTTTCCCTTTATTCAGGGCGGTATGGCCAACATCGCAACCGGTGAGTTCGCCGCCGCCGTCTCCAATGCGGGCGCATTGGGACTGATTGGTGCGGGAGGAATGAATACCGAACTGCTGCGCGAGCAGATTCACCGCTGCCGTGCGCTGACCGACCGGCCGTTTGGGGTCAATATCATGCTCATGCACCCGCAGGCGGAGGAGATGGCACAGCTGGTCGCCGACGAGCGGGTGCCGGTCATCACCACCGGTGCAGGCAATCCCGGTAAATACATCGTGCTGTGGAAAGAAGCCGGGGCCAAGATCTTCCCGGTCGTGCCCGCTGCATCGCTGGCCCGCAGAATGGCGTCGCTCGGGGTCGATGGGGTCATTGCCGAGGGCACCGAGTCGGGCGGCCATGTCGGGGAACTGACCACGATGGCGCTGGTACCGCAGATCGTCGACGCGATGCGGGAATTCAATATCCCGGTCATCGCGGCGGGGGGCATCGCCGACGGGCGGCAGCTGCTGGCCGCCTATGCGCTGGGCGCTTGCGGGGTACAGCTGGGCACCTGTCTGCTGGTCAGCGAGGAGTGCCCGATTCATCCGCAGTACAAGCAGGCGATCCTCAAAGCTAAGGACAGCGACACCGTTGTCACCGGCCGGATCGCAGGTACCCCGGTGCGGGTGCTGAAAAACCGGATGACCCGCAAATATGTCTCGCTCGAGCGGGCGGGCGCGGGCAAGGAGGAGCTCGAACAGTACACCCTCGGCTCGCTGCGCCGGGCCGTCTTTGACGGGGATATCGAGACCGGCAGCCTGATGGCGGGGCAGGTATCCGGCATGCTGCACGAGATCCGCCCGCTGCGGACGATCTTCGAAGCGCTGGAAAGCGGCTATCGCGCTGAGCTGGCACAGCTCGCGGCGGCCGGTGTATAAAGGAGGCAAAAGAATGAAACTCGGATTTCTCTTTGCCGGTCAGGGTGCACAGTATGTGGGCATGGGCCGCGATCTGTATGAGAGCGAGCCGGACTTCCGTGCCCGGTTCGACCGTGCCGCTGCCGTCACCGGTCTGGATCTTGCCGCCCTCTGCTTTGACGGGCCGGAGGAGACTCTTGCACAGACGAGGTACACCCAGCCCTGTATGGTCGCGGTTGAAACCGGCATTGCCGCGCTGCTCGAGCGGCGGGGAATTCGCCCCCAGGCGGTTGCCGGGCTCAGTCTTGGCGAGTATGCGGCGCTGTGCTGCGCCGGTGCCTTTGATTCCGATGAGGCGGTTCAACTGGCCACATTCCGCGGTGAAGCAATGGAAAAGGCGGTCGCCGGCCGCCCCAGCGGGATGGCGGTGGTGCTCGGTCTGGACCGGGATACCCTCGCTGCAGCCTGCGCGGATGCCGCGGACAAAAGTGGCGGGGTGGTCGAGATTGCAAACTACAACTGCCCCGGACAGATGGCGATTGCCGGGGACGCCGCCGCGGTCGAAGCGGCCTGTATCGCTGCGCGTCAGGCGGGGGCAAAGCGGTGCCTGCCGCTCAAGGTCAGCGGGCCGTTTCACACCTCGCTGATGGGCCCCGCAGGTGACGCGCTGTGCGAGCGGTTTAAGCAGACGGTATTTGCACCACTCCGTTGCACGGTCTACTTCAACTGCCTGGGCGGGCCTGACGAGGCGGGCGTTGGGGTGCCGGCGCTGCTGGTGCGCCAGGTGCAGACCAGCGTTTACATGGAAGACATCATTCACCGGATGGCGGCGGATGGAGTTGATCACATCCTTGAGATCGGACCGGGCAAGACCCTCGCAGGTCTGGTCCGCAAGACCGAAAAGGGGATTGCGGTGCGCTCGGTCGGCACAGCGCAGGAGCTTGCCGAAGCGGTTGATTGGCTGAAAGGAGAAGCAATATGAGTCTTGCGGGAAAACGCGCCGTCGTCACCGGCGGCGGCCGGGGCATCGGCCGGGCGGTCTGCCTCGCGCTGGCGGCGGCCGGGGCGGATGTTCTGGTCAACTATTCCGGCAGCGCAAATGCGGCAGAAGCGGTGGCCGCCAACTGCCGGGCGCTGGGAGTGCGGGCGGTAACCTGCCGCGCCGACGTCAGCGATGCAGCGCAGGCAAACGAACTGATTGCCGCAGCGATCCAACAGCTGGGCGGGGTGGACATTCTGGTCAACAATGCGGGCATTACCCGGGATGGGCTGCTTCTTCGGATGAGTGATGCGGACTTTGAAGCGGTGCTGGCCGTCAACCTTGCCGGGGCGTTTCATTGTATGCGGGCGGCCTGCCGGCCGATGATGAAGCAGCGGTTTGGCCGGATCATCAATATCTCCAGCGTCGTCGGGCTGCGGGGCAATGCCGGGCAGGCAAACTATGCCGCCAGCAAGGCGGGGCTGATCGGAATGTCGAAGAGTGTGGCCAAGGAGCTGGCCGGCAGGGGAATTACCGTCAACTGCGTCGCGCCCGGATTTATCCGGACCGCGATGACCGACGCGCTGGCTGAGCCGGTGCGGGAAAAACTGCTCGGCGAGATTCCCGCCGCACGGCTGGGCGAAGCCGAAGAGGTCGCTGCCGCGGTCGCGTTTTTCGCCGATGAGGCGGCGGGATATCTAACCGGTCAGGTGCTCTGCGTCGACGGCGGTATGGCGATGTGAGAAAGGGAGGAAACACGATGGAGAGAAAACGGGTTGTCATCACCGGCATGGGCGCGGTGACCCCGATCGGACTCACCGCCGAGGAGAGCTGGCAGTCGGTGCGGGCCGGGCGCTGCGGCATCGGCCCGATCACCCGGTATGACCCACAGGGACAGAAGGTCTCCCTTGCCGCCGAGGTCAAGGGCTTTGATCCCGAGCAGTATATGGAACGGCGGGAGGCGCGCAACAGCGACCGGTTTGTTCAGCTGGCGCTGGCCGCGGCCGCACAGGCAATCGAACAGAGTGAATTTTCGGCAGAGCGCGAGGCCGACCTCTACCGCTGCGGGGTGATTTTTGCCACCGGCATCGGCGGGTTTGAGACGACCCAGAACGAGTGCCTGCGGGGCAATGACCGGGGTTACGACCGGGTTTCTCCCCACTTTATTCCGATGGCAATCTCAAATATGGCTGCGGGCAGTATCGCGATCCGGTATGGGCTGCGCGGGCAATGCAGCTGCCCAGTGACTGCCTGTGCCTCCGGCACGAATGCGGTGGGAGACGCGTTCCGGTTGATCCGGGACGGCTATGCCGACCTCGTCGTCACCGGCGGCAGCGAGGCCGCGATCACCCCGCTTGCGATCGGCGGCTTTACCGCGATGCGGGCGCTGCATACCGGCACCGACCCGCTGCGGGCGAGCATCCCGTTCGACGCTGAGCGCTCCGGGTTTGTTATGGGTGAGGGCGCCGGTGCGCTGGTGCTCGAATCCCTCGAGCACGCCCGGGCGCGGGGGGCTGCGATCCTCGGCGAGATCGTCGGCTATGGCTGCAGCTGTGACGCACACCATGTCACCGCCCCGCTCGCCGACGGCGCGGGGGCTGCGGCGGCGATGCGTGCCGCCCTTGCCGACGGCGGTATTACCCCCGATCAGGTGGGGTACATCAATGCCCACGGCACCTCGACCGCGCTCAACGACGCGGCCGAGACCGCAGCAGTACGGCTGGCTTTCGGGCCGGCAGCGGACCGGCTCGCGATCAGCTCGACCAAGTCGATGACCGGTCACCTGCTGGGGGCGGCCGGCGCGGTCGAGGCGATCTTTACGGCAAAAGCGCTGGCAGACGGTTTTCTGCCGGCGACCATCGGTTACCGCACCCCTGACCCCGCCTGCGATCTCGACGTTGTGCCCGGCGAGGGGCGAGAGGAGCCGGTGACGCATGCGATGTCCAATTCGCTGGGCTTTGGCGGACATAATGCGAGTATTCTGTTGCACAGATGGGAGGAAGGGTAATGCAGCTCAACTTTGATGAGATCATGGAGATCCTGCCTCACCGGTATCCCTTTTTACTGGTTGACCGGATCGTCGAATGTGAACCGGGGCGCAGCGCGACCGGACGCAAATGTGTGAGCGGCAACGAGCAGTTCTTCTGCGGTCACTTCCCGCAAAAAAAGGTTATGCCGGGTGTATTGATTATTGAAGCGCTTGCCCAGGTGGGGGCGGTCGCGATCTTGTCCGAGCCGGAAAACCGTGGCAAGCTGGCGCTTTTCGGCGGTATCCGCAGCGCCCGGTTTCGCCGTCAGGTGGTGCCGGGAGACGTTCTCGAACTGCGCTGCGAGCTGATTGCCCGCCGCGGGCCGGTGGGGGTAGGCAAGGCGGTGGCGACGGTGGACGGCAAGCCGGCGGCAACCTGCGAGCTGACCTTCGTCATCGACGAGGTTGCCAAACCGTAAAATTCCCGGTATACTTGAGAAAAATGAGCAGAGAGGTCGTCTTGCAATGTTGGATCAGGCGTTTGCCGAGGTATATACCAAATTCAAGCTGCACTTTTATCGCAAGGTGTTCAGCCGGTTTCAGTCGCGGGAGGCAGGGATGACCACGGTTGAAACCTTCTGCATGGAGATCATCCAGGCGCTGGGCGAGCCGACGGTCAACGAGTTTGCCAGCTTTGTTCAGATCTCGGCCCCAAACGCGGCCTATAAGGTCAACAGTCTGATCCAGAAGGGATATCTGCAGAAGATTCGCTCGAAGGATGACCGGCGGGAATACCACCTGCGCCCCACCGAGAAGTACATTGAGTACTATAACATCAGCTACGGCTATCTCTCGACCGTCATGGACCGGATCAAAAACCGGTTTTCCCCCGAAGAGGTTGGACAGCTCGAGCGGATGCTGACCATCATCTCAGAGGAATTGATGCAGGAGATTTCACTTCCGCACACCGCCGGAGAACAAAACGCCCAATAAACCTGCTTTGTACCTTGTGCCGCAACAGCACTCACCTGAAAAATCACAGCAAACGCAAAGGACAAAACAGCCGGCCGTTCGGGAAAAGTACCCGAACGGCCGGCTTGTTGTTTTGAAAATAATATGGTAGGCAGGCCTGCTTTTTACCGCACAGCGGCTTTCATTCTTCTGCCCGCGGCACGCAGAGCAGAATGTACCGGTCGGCGTCGGAATAGCCCGCGCAGGTGATCAGCGCGATCAGCGGTTCCTCGCCGTCCCAGCGGACATCGGTGACAAAGGTGGAATGGCTGTCGGCGTACTCTGTCAGCGCCTGACGGTTTTCGGCGAGATCAAAACCGCTGTCCACCCATTGCTGCGCCGGGATATAAAAGCCCCAAGCGGCATACAGGGTGAAGATGTCCTGCGGGGTCTCGAGCACGAAGACGGGGTGCTGGTCGTACCAGTCCTGATCGGTGTACTTTTCGATCAGGGTGAACATCGACCCATCATTCATGTGATGACCATAGATCAGCGAGAGCGGGCCGAGAAAATCGCTCTGGCTGCGGTAATCCAAAAACAGCGAACCGCCGATATTCCATTCGCCGCTGGGCAGCCGGCGCAGGAAATAGTCGTTGTCCTTTGCCTGCATGATGGGGTAATCGATCACCGTGTCCGCGCAGGTGATCCAGCCCACCGCGCCGGGATATTTCTCCTGCAACAGCGCAAAATCAACCGGCTGGCGCTCGGCCTCTTCTGTCGGCTCGCCGCTTGTGTCCTTGTCGCCTGCGGGCTGGGTTACCTCGGCCCGGATCGCCTCGTAGCTCTGCGCGCTGTTGCGGTACTCCATCAGGATGCTGCCGACCTTGTACAGGCTGAACAGCGCCACGCCGGCCAGCAGAATTTCCAAAACCAGCAGCGCCGGATGAGAAACTCGCTTTTTTCGTTCCTGTCTGCGTCCTTTCAATCGGATTCCCCCGTGCAGGCCGCCCCTGCGCCCGGCGCGAGCGACCAACCAAAATCATTGTGATAGATCATCAGCCGGGTCATACCACCGTCAACGCAGATGTTCTCGCCGGTGATGAAACCCGCCTTGTCCGAGCAGAGAAAAAGCGCAAGTTCCGCGATGTCCGAGGGCTTTCCCACCCGGCCCGCCGGCTGCTGTGCGGCATCCGGGCCGCTCCAGACCGCGTCGCCGGTCTCGATCCATCCCGGTGAGATACTGTTGACCCGTACCCGACCCGCCAGGCTGACTGCCAGCGCGTGGGTCAGCGCCGCGATACCGCCCTTGGCGGCGGTGTAGCTCTCGGTCTGGGGCTGGCTCATCCGATCGCGGGAGGAAGAGATGTTGACGATCGCCCCGCCCGGTGCAAAATGCGGCGCAAACAGCTTGGTCAGGTAAAAGGGAGCGCTCACCCCCACCCGCAGCGCGCGTTCAAACTCCTCATAACTGCAACAGTCCAGACCCTTCATCAACGGCGGTGCGTTGTTGATGAGAAAGTCAACCCTGCCAAACTCCGCGATGACCTTTGCGGCGAACGCCTCAAGGGTTGCCCGATCCGAAAGATCACCGCAAAAATAACCGCCCGGCAGCAGGTCGATATCGCAGACCGTCGCCCCGGCCGCCCGAAACGATTGTGCGATGGCCTTGCCGATCCCCTGTGCGCCGCCGGTGACGACGGCGATTCGATTGCAAAACATTCCAATACCTCCTCCCGGCGGCGCTTGCACCGCCCGATGTCATTTTACCAGAGAGAAAAAACGCGGTCAATCGCGCCGTGCCGGTTCACAATTTCAACGCCCGGTAACGGTTGAGACAGGCAAAAATCTCTTGTTTGCGCGGTCGGGCAAGCCCAATCTCCCGCCCGGGGGCGCAGAGGACTTCAAGACCCCGGGCCTCGATCCGTTCATCCAGTTCTGCTGCCAACTGCTGCATCGTGCGGCGTCCATCCATCTGTTTTTCGGCGGCGATCAGACAGCGCCCGAGCGCGGCGGTCTGTTCGGGGTCGGCCAGCTGCTCGAGACCCCGCAGGTCGAGCTGGTCGCGCCCGACGGCAAGCTCACGCTGTCCCAGAACTTTGAGCTTAATCCGTTCGGATTCAGAAAATTCGGGGCCGGGCAGGGGCCTGCGGTCGAAATCCGGTTTTTTCGTCGGAGACAGCGGCGCGGGCGGGTCGGAAAAAGCGGCTGCCTCCCGCTTGGCCATCTCGGTGATCTCCCGCGGCAGATACCGTTCCATCTGGATGACCCGGTCGGCAATATGGAAAAATGCGCCGGAACTGCCGGCCACCAGAACAGTTGAAATCCCCCAGTTCTCAAACAGCTCCCGTGCGCGGTCGAGGAATGGGGTGATGGGTTCCATCTCGCGGCAGACCACCCGCTGCATCAGCGCGTCCCGGACCATAAAGTTGGTCGCGCTGGTGTCCTCGTCGATCAGCAACAACCGGCTGCCCGCCTCGACTGCCTCGATCAGGTTCGCCGCCTGTGAGGTGCTGCCGCTGGCATCCTCGGTTGAGAAGTGAAGGGTGTCCTTGCCGCTGGGAAGATCGTTGATAAAGGCGGAGATGTCGGTGTTCCGCACGCTGCGTCCATCCTCTGACCGGATCTTTACCGCGCTGTCATCGGTGATGACATATTCCCGCCCATCTCCTGCAATATGGTTATAGACCCCAAGTTCCAGCGCCCGAAGCAGCGTGGACTTGCCATGATAGCCGCCGCCGACGATCAGGGTGATGCCGCGCGGAAGCCCCATTCCGCGCACCGTGCCACGGTGCGGCAGCGTCAGGGTGATCTCCAGTTCTTCAGGAGAGCGGAAGGGGACGGCATCCGGCATCGGCAGCGGGCTGATCCCGCTGGCTCGGGGTAGGATGCTGCCGTTCGCCACAAAGGCGCAGAGCCCTCGCTCCGCCAGCGCCGAGCGAATTGCCTGCTGATCCTCGGCGAGGTCGGCTACCGCCTGCAACCGGGCGGGATCCCAGCTGCGATAGTACAGCGCTCGTCCCACGCAGCGGGGCAGCAGTTCAAATAAAATCATTTCCAGCTCCCGTGCATTGATCGTTCGCCCGTTGGCCGGGAATCCCACCTCAAGCCGCAGCAGCAGATCACCCCGCTCAGGGTCAAGCCGGCAGGCGGTTCGCTCGAGTACCTGCTGACCGCAGCGGCTGACCGAGATCAGCCCGCTGTGACCCGACCCCTTTGCCGTAAAGGAGACCTGTTGTGCCAGCTGGCCGAACCGGCGCAGCAGCGCATCCTCCAGCGCGACCCGCTGGCAGCGCAGCCGGTAGAGCGCGGGCGGAAAGGCCGCATCCTTCCCCTGTACCCGGATACTCAGGCGGGATGGGGCGGCAAAGGGATCTCCCTGTACATGGTCGATCGAGAGCAGATAGCCGGGAAATTGATAGCTGCCGCGGGTCTCCTTATAGGCGGGATACCCGCACCGGTCAATCCGGTCGAGCAGGCTTTTGAGTTCGCTGGCGCTTTGCATCCTGTATTCCTCCGATTGTTGCCGGTTTGCCCGGCGGTCTTGGTTTGAGAATACCGCTTTTGCCCCGGCTTGTCAAAAAATCGTCTTGTGCCAAACAGAGCAATCTGGTAAAATAAAGACAAAAACAAAGAAATGTATTTAAGAGGGGGTGCGGCAGGTGCCGAAGGTCGGATATTCACAACAGGAACGGGCGCAGATCCGCCGTGCATTGGTCGATACCGCGCTCACTTTGATGGCAAAGCAGGGGATCCGCCATACGACGGTGGAGCAGATTTACAAATCGGTTGGCATCTCCCGCAGCTTTTTTTACAGCTTTTTTCCCACCAAGGAGGACCTGATCGTCGAAACCTTTTACCTTCAGCAACCGCGGATACTCGCATATGCCCGCAGCTTGATGGAAGATCCCGCGCTCAGCTGGCGGGAAGGGGTACGGCAGTTTTTGCAGGCCTGCTGCTGGGGTGAGCGCAGCGGTATCGCGGTGATGACGATTGAAGAACAGCAACAGCTTTTTGCCCGCCTGTCCGAGGAGAGTATGCAGACCTTCCGTTTCCGGCAGCGGCAGCTTTTCGGCCGGCTGCTCGAGTGCTTCGGTATCCGGGCGAATGACGATCGCATCAACCTGTTTACCAACATCAGCCTGACGGCGATGATCGTGCGCCGGGCGATCCCGGAGACCCTGCCTTTTTTCGTACCACAGGCCGCCCAGGCAACGGTCGATTTTCAGATCGAAGCTATCCTCGACGCGCTTGAGAAGATGGCCGAACAGCCGGCGTCGGGCTGATGGCCCGTGCCGCGCGGCGGGATGCGCTGCCCGCCGTTTTTTATCCGAAAAATAAAGATGATTTTTTAATATTGTCTTTATTCAATAGTGAAAAACAAGGAGGACAACAAGATGGGACTGTTCGACAGATTCTTCAAAGGACCCGAGATCGACACCGCAAAGAGTGAGGCGAACGCAAAAAAGATGCGCGCGCTTTTTGATAGTGTAGTCGAAAACGGAGCAGATTACCGGTTGATCTTCGGGTATACCGAGGATGTCAGCCGGTTCAACTACGGCTTTGTCCACGGCAGCAAGACCAAGATCGGCAATCTGATCGTTGGCTGGAATGAGGCGGGCGAGACCATTGTGGTTGTTCCCACCGTGCCGGATCTTTCGGGCTGCGGTACGCCGACGGTCTACCGGCGCAGCGAGATTCTGAAAGCCTATCGCAACAAATATCCCACCGACGCCTTCGTCATCTATCCCGACCGCAAGGGGTATCTTGCGATCAACGCCTATGACTGGCTGGACGATGAAAAGCTGTATGTGTATGTCTCACAGGAGCAAGAGCTTGCAGCCTTTACCGATTTCTTCACCCATCGCTTTACAAAGAAGTAAACCGGGAGGACGCAGGAGGATGCAGAATGTTTGATCTGGATGAAATCTACCGCCGGGTGCAGCGCGCAAATGAGCAGGCGGCACAGACGATGCAGGAGCTTAAGGAGAAGGCCGAACAGGCCGCGCCAAAGGAGCCGGAACCGGCCCGGGAGGAAAAAACGCGGGAGGACGATGGACGGCGGCTGGAGATTTTAGGGCAGGAGATCACCCCCGAGCAGCTGGCGCAGATGGCGGAGGATCAGGCCCGGCTGCGCGAGAGCATTCAGCTGCAGGTCGCGGCCGCGGCGGCGGAGGGGGTACAGAGCCTGTTGCAAGCGACCGGCAGCGAGGAGATGGGATTGCTGGTATCGGCACTTGAGACCCTCATGCTTGAGGAGGATGAGGGCGAGGAAGACGAGGAGACCTTTGAACCCGAAACAGAAGAACAGCTCTGTGCACTGCTCGAGGAGACGATGGCCCGCATAGAAGCGCTGCCCGAACCCGACCCGGTTTTTTATGATCAAAGAGATCCGCGGTGGCAGCGGTTCGGGGTGTTGCTCTCGGGACTTGTCTCCACCCTGAACGGCCACCGCCTGGACGGCATCGAGGTCGAGCAGCACCTGCCGGTGCTGGAACAGCAGGTGGCTTCGCTGGTTCGCCGTTCGTGGGGAATCGGCGGACGGGGCGAGCTGCTTGAGATGATTCGTTATCTGTCGCAGGAGGGGTATCAGCTGCGGTACCAGATGTATGCCCAGGCACAGGACCCCGGCGAGCTGATGGAGGACGGGGACGATGCGGAGGAGCGGGAGAATATCGCCAGAACCTGGCGGTTTGTCCAGCGGTACCGGCAGCAGTATGGCCCTGCTTTTCTTACCGGCTGGGATGTCGGCCGTGCGGCGATGCTCGCCCGATGGGGCTGTTATCTGGGCTGGATTACCGAGAGCGAGGCGACCGGCGTCCTTCATCATCTGTCACAGCGCGCACAGGAGGAACTGTGCAGCTGGCGGCAGTTTGCCCGGTCCTATCTTTTTGGAGGGCTGATGTGGAAGCTGCTTTGTGGGGACAATCCTTCCTCCGTCAGCAGTTATCTGGGTTACCTTGCCGATGCGGCAAGCCGGTTGATTGCCGGCCAGGAGCCGGGCGGAGAATGGGGTGCATTTCCCTGGCCTGCCCGCCGTAAGATCGGGTTTTGAACAGATAAAAGACAGGGTGCGCCCGCGATAAGGGCGCACCCTGTTTTTGTTTCAATCACGCGTTAGCCGGTAAAATCCGCCGATGTTCAGACAGCGGGAGGCGGGGCCGTGTCCAACCTGTTGGGTCTTTGCAATCGGCAGTGCGGGCCGGCTGATGACCTCTGCGACCAGCTGGCCGACCGCGACCGGGGAGAGCGTTTCTTCCAGCTGGGTGAAGGTCCCAAGCATCAGCCCGGCAATCCGGTCAAAGACCCCCATCTGTTTTAGCTGGGATAGATAGGTCACCAGCTGCGGCACACCGCCGTGCAGCCCCTCAAGAAAGAGAAGCCGGCCGGTAAAGTCCGGCAGATAACGGGTGCCGGCAAGCTTCAAAAGACAGCGCAGATTGCCGCCGACGAGGATTCCCTCCATCTGCTCGCCCTGCACAAAGCGCCAGTCGGCTGAAAACAGCCCGTCGCTCCCGCCGAACGCCGAATCAACAAACCGCCGGGTCTGCGCCGCGCCGTCTTCGCCAACCAGCGTCCGCAGCTGGAACAACCGGCCCGGTTGACCGGTCATCTGCCAGATGGCATTGAGCAGCACCGTCAGATCGCTATACCCCCAAAAGGGCTTCGGATTTGCCCGGATCAGCGTCCAGTCCAGCCGGGACAGCAGCTCATTGGCAAGGTCGCCGCCCGAAAGGTCAAAGATCGACCGCAGATCGCCGTCGGCATAGCAGCGCATCAGAGCGGCCGCCCGCGCGTCGGGGTCTGACCTCGGCTGTCCCGCAGCAAAGAGACAGTCGCTCAATACCGGAACCAGCCCGAGATTAGACAGCCGGTCACAGAGCAGATCGATTCGTCCCCGCTCGGCATCGGGCAGCGGGTTGGAACAGGCGACAAGGCCGATCCGGTCCCCGGGTTGTAACATACAAAATGCCTCCTCATTATCAGTCGGATGAAAATATCCCTGCAATCACGGCATCCGGTTTTTATTGGTTGAATCCGGATTTTAGGTCTCTCAGATGCCGGCATCTTTGAATTCATTTTCGCGTTGCCGCGGGAGGATGAATTCCTGTACCGGGTAGCCGAACTCCTCGGTCAGCTCTCCCTCCATAAAACCCATCCGGCGGTAAAAGGCGCGCGCGGCGACCCCGCGCGGGTCTTCCTGCCGGTAGGTGGTCACGGTGACTGATTTGCCCTCCTCCAGCTGATCCAGCATCCGCGTGACCAACTGCCGCGCGATCTGACGCCTGCGGTAAGACGGGTCAACCGCCAGAAAACACAGCGCGCCGGGGTCTCGCGAGAACAAAAGTGCTCCGGCGATTTGATCGCCCTCTACCGCACAGAGGGCGGATTGTTCCGCGATAAACCGCAGAACCGTATTCCGATGCTCCGCCATTGCACCGGCGGTCTCCAGCCCCGGAAAGACGTCCCGAACCCGTTCTACCAGCGCCATCCAGGCGTCGATATCCTGTTTTTGTGCAAATCTGATCTCCATGACCGGATTCCCCTTTCATCAAATACAGCGCAACCTGCGGCAAATTTCCCGCCGCAGATCGTCGAGATACCGCCGCTGCTGCCGTTTCAGATAGCCCGGAACAAGGGGGCGCATCCACCGGCGTTTTGCAAGGACCGTCTCGGTACAGGTCAGCCGGACGCCGCCGGGCACAGGCTCAAAGATCCCCTCCCAGGAACCGGTCATATTATCGCTTTCCATCGAAAATGCCCATCGGCGGGGCGGTTCGTAAACAGTAACGGCAAAGCGGGTGGCATAACCGCTTTTTGTGTGTTCCACAAAATGAAGGTCGTCCAAAACCTCCACCCGCGCAAGATCGCTGCGCCATGCGGTGTGCGAGAGGTCGGTCACAATCTGCCATACCTGTTCTGCCGGGCAGGAAAAACAGACGATCGCTTTCCGGGTTGCCATCCGCTCATCCCTTCTTTGACTTTTTGTTTAGGCGCAGGCTGATACCCTGGCGGCCTGCCGCCTGCTGAAGTAATGCCGCCGCGGCGAGCGCCCGTTCCTTGACCGGCTGCTCTGATAATTCGGGCTGGTCGTTCAGAGCGGTCATTACCGCGCGCAGATCCGCAAGCGGCAACAGGTAGACCGCTGTGTTGAATAAAGTTTTGCGGCGCCCATCATTGTATCCGGCCAAAAGCGCGTTCAGGATGGTGCGCTTTTCCTCGATTCGGGAAAGATATTCCTCGAGTCCCACCTGCCGGGCCAGCGCGATGTCCGCTGTTCTGCTGCGGTGGGGGACAAAGGAGTCGGCGTCGTCAAACCCGTCATAGTGGGCGCAAGGGTATTCCGGACATTCCCAGCAAAAAGAGACGCCGCCATGCTGGAGAGAGCATTTTGCTATCGCACAGCTCTGGTTGCCCGCGCCGCCGCCGCAGCCGGGACACCAGCCGCCCAGCTGCATGGCGCACAGGGCGCAGTTGAGACCGCAGAGGGAAAAACGGGTCTGTGTACGAATAAAATCTTTCATCGCGCGCTCCTTATCGGATGTCGGATAACGGTTTTCATCCGCTCCGGCTTGCACCGCCGCGGATCGTTCAAGTAAATTTCATGGTGGAACCGTTCTTGCCCAAAATCCGTTTCATAGCCCTGATGCACCGCATACGCATCCATCGCCGCCACGGTGGCGGGTTCGTCGTCATAGGGGCCAAGGTGCATGCATTGCACACAGAGCCCTTCCTGCCAGCGGAAAAATTTTACCGCTGAAAAATCCTGCTGTTTCTTTCTGGCCGCTTCCTGAACGGCCCATTCGAAAACTTTCTGTGTTGCAAACTCGGGCAGGCGGATGAGGGAGATCCACCAAAAATCCTTCTTGCGGGAATAATCCACGCCCTGTGTATCCTCTTGCCACCACAGCCCCTCCAGCGGAGGCACCACATAGTCGAAATAGCCCTCCGGTACGTGGTCGCTCCGCTTGCTCATCTTGATGGTGAATGCCACGGCATACAGCAGCCCGACCGCCTGTTGGTAGGCTCCGCCCTCCTCGTTGGGGTCGCCCTGCCCCTGCACCGCGAGAAAATTCATCGCGGGCACCGTGATGATGGCAGGCGTTTTGGGCGGGAGATAAAATTCCTTATATTCCTTTTTGTAGTCAAAAGCCATGGCTATCTCCTCCTCTTGGACGGTCGGTTTTGAAGTGCCGGACAGGTGACCCGGACAAGGGTGGTCAAGAGATCCCGGTCGTCCACATCCTCTACCAAAAGATAATCTTTTGCACCCGCATAGGGCGGGGCCTTGGGCAGGTCCGGAAATGTCGCTTCCCCCTGCGGGGTGAGCTTGACGAAAAGCTGATCGTCGCAGATGACGGCGAAAAAGATCCCGTCGCAAAAAAGGCCGTATTCGCCGAACATCTTGCGGCTGCGAATCGCCCCGGCCTCCCGCAGCTGCTCGACCACATAGGCCACAAAATCCGGATGTGATGCCATGGTCAATCCCTCCTGTAACGATCGGCGAGTGCTGAAGTCAGCGCACCCAGCTGCTCCCGCAGTTCCTGCGGCTCCAGCAGCTCGGCCTTGTCCCCAAAGGTCAAAATCCAACTGAACAGGCTGTCCGGGTCGGGAAACCCACCGGCAAAGCGAAGCCTGCCGTCCGGTTCCACAGAAAAACAGTCCGGCCCATACTCTTCCACCAGACGCCAGCGACAGGCAGGATCAAAGAGAACGGTGACCTGATGGCGAATCGGGAAAATCCGTTCCGGTGCGAGGTTCGGCAATGGCGCGGGGCGGGGAGAAAAGGGCTCACCGGCGCAAAGCTCGGTCATCCGGTTGAGCTTAAACAGTCGAAAATCCTCGCGGGTCCGACACCAGCCCCATACATACCAGGTCGACCAATGAAAAACAAGATAATAGGGCTCGACCGCCCGCGCCGACTCTCCTTTGGGAGAAAAGTAACGAAAACGGAGCATGTGATATTGTTCGATCGCCCGCTGAATGAGCTCGATTTTTGGCGGCAGGCTGGTCTTATACCAGGAGGAGAGATCGATGAGCAGATGGGTGCCGCCGGAAATCATCGTGCTTGTTCCGGCGGCCAGCTTTTCCATCAGCTGGGCATAACGCCGGGTGCCGCTGACGCTGTCCAGACTGCGCAGTCCTGCCAAAATGGCCTGCATCTCCGGTGCGGTGAGCAGCGTGCGATCCACCCGGTACCCCTCCATAATTGAGATGCCGCCGCCGGTTCCCTGCACGGTGCAGATGGGAATACCCGCCCGGCACAGGGACTCGATATCCCGTTGGATGGTTCGTCGGGACACCTCGAACTGCTTTGCCAGTTCCGGGGCGGTGACCTTCTCCCGCTGCAACAGGATGGACAGGATACCGATGAGACGGTCGGTTTTCATGCAAGCCACCACCCTTCCCGTTTTTCTATATTGTACCATAGGAACATGACAGCTGTCTGTCCGGTTATTCGGCAAGCGGCGGATTTTTTTCTTTTGAATTTTCCGGCTGCGCCGGCTCCCCAAAGAGAACATTCAGCAGTCCTGCCGCAAAGGCGCGGTGGCCCTGTTCAGTAAAATGCACGCCGTCATAAGCCAGCGGAATACCCCAATCCGCGGCATCGGCAAAGCGGATTTCGAGCCGCCGGGCAAGCGCCTCACAGCAGCGGGCAAAGGTGATCGAGTCGTCGATGAGCTGTTGATCAGGCACCCATGCGCCCCGGGTCATGGGAGGCGGCGCAATCAGCAAGATGTTATCGCGGGCCAGCGAGAGAGAACAGAGAAAATGTTCCAGCCGGTCAGCAGCCTGTTCTGGACTGCGCCCCACGAGCAGATCGTTAGTGCCCAGCAGGAGAATCAACAGGTCGGTATCCGCAGGAAAAAACGGCGCACAGATGGGAATTTCTCGGCCGTTTTGCCCCATATTACAGACCGTCCAACCGGTCTTTTCGGCCAGAATATCCACCCAGCGGCCTTCCTCGCCATATTGACCGCCCAGCCAGGAACGGGGATCATAGCCAAAAGTGTTGGAGTCGCCAAAACAGGTGACCTTCATATTAACCCTCCGGGGAATACAAAAAAATGAACTCAATGCTAAAAACAAAAAAAGCCCGTCGTGGGCGATAAGACGCCTGCGACGGGCTGGTCCGAGACGGGAAACTCGAACTCCCGGCCCAAAGAAGCTCGAAAACCGCGACACAGTTAAACAGAAAAAGAACCCTCTGTGCGAAGAATCCCGGCCTTGTGCCGTCTTCTGAGAGAGGTTACCCCATTTTATCATGTCGCTCAGCAAAAGACAACAAACGCAAAAGATCACCCCATAATTAAAGACCTGCTAATTCAGCGGGAGGCTACTTGTTTGTAGACTCAGCCAAAATCATGCCGGTTGCCGCAGCCGGACCCAAGCGCCTCAAACACGCAGACAATTTCCTCAATCCGATGAAAGCAGTCGCTGTCCTCCAGGGAGTCGTCCTCCAGAATGGCTTTGATTTTTTGCAGCGCCTTGTAGCACTCCAGTTCAGCAATTTTGATTACCTCTGTATCGGTAAGCCCAGAGAAGGATACCTGAACCTTCTTGTCTGCCAGAACATGGCAGAGAATCTCCTGCAACAATTCCATCCAAACCCCTCCTTAGTACTGATAAGTTCTACCAGCAACATTTTAATAGGAAGATGCTTTATCGTCAATAGTATCAATAAGTACTAAGGACGGTGGGCTGTGTGTATTTCCAAAGACTGAAAGATTTGCGTGAAGATAAAGACCTGCGGCAGGAGGATGTGGCGGAAATTCTGGGAATCAGCCAGACCGTCTATTCCCGCTATGAGCGTGGGTTCCAGACCATCCCGGTGATCCATCTGCTGAAGCTGGCGGACTACTATAAGGTGTCCACGGATTACATCCTCGGGCGAACCAACAACAGCAAGCCATATGATACAAAATAGAAAATCTCAATGAGAAGCATCATAAAATGCAGAAGAATGGAGCATTTAGATGGATTGTTCGAAAAAATACCGCCCGCTGGCATCTGTGGATGCTTAGCGGGCAGTATAGTATTCTTTATATGATGGTCTGTCGCCGGTCCCACTCCTTTTTCAGAATGGCGTACTGCATGGTGTTTTCGTACTTGGGTGTGCCGTCGGGATGGTTCACGAAGGAAAAAAAAAAAAAAAACACGCCCTCCCGGCGCATCCCCAGTTTTTCACACAGGTGCTGACTGGAAAGGTTGTAGTCCTCGGTATAGGCGTAGATACGTCTCGCATTCTTTTTGGAAAAAAGGTAGTCAAAGAAAGCGTATGCCGCCTCAAAGGCGTAGCCCTTGCCCTGGTAGGCCTCGTTGAGCATCCAGCAGGGGCTGAAGGTGTCCCGTGGGGCGTCCTGGTCTGCGTGGGGCTCG
>CALXBG010000015.1 GCA_944386485.1 uncultured Pygmaiobacter sp.
CGTCTCCGGTTCGGGCGGGAGGGTTACAGTAATTTGTTGTCCTGCACATAACCGCAGGTTGGTATGGGCGGGATTGCCGTCCGCGGTGATGCCGCCGGGCAGATATTTTACTGTTCGGATCAGGCCGACGGTTAATCCCTGTTTTCGCAAAAAATCCGACAACCGCCGTCCTTCCCATTCTTCTCCCGCCACAAAGGTCAACTGCATGGAGGCACCCCCACAAAAAAGATCCGTGCCGCGATCGCCCGCGCACACGGATCATTTTATCACATTTTAACTCAAGCCGCCAACAGATAGGGTGTCAGTAAGCCACGCCCTGTGCCAGCATCGCGTCGGCCACCTTGAGGAAACCGGCCACGTTTGCGCCGACAACCAGATTGCCCTCGCAACCGCACTCCTTGCTGGCGTCATAAGCATTGTGGAAGATACCGACCATGATCTCCTTGAGCCGTGCGTCGACCTCCTCAAAAGTCCAGGAGAGCCGCAGGCTGTTCTGGCTCATCTCGAGACCGCTGGTCGCAACACCGCCGGCATTGGCCGCCTTTGCAGGTGCAAACAGAACCCCGGCCTTCTGAAATGCCTCGGTCGCCTCGAGGGTGCTGGGCATATTCGCGCCCTCGCCGACCGCCTTGACCCCATTTTTGATCAAAGCCGCCGCGCTCTCTGCATCCAACTCGTTCTGTGTCGCGCAGGGCAGCGCAATGTCGCAGGGAATAGTCCAGATCCCACGGCAGCCCTCATGGTATTCGGCCGAGGGCACCTCATCCAAATACTCCCGGATCCGGCCGCGGCGGACCTCTTTGATCTGCTTGACAACATCCAGCTTGATGCCGTCCTTATCGTAGACATAGCCGTTGGAATCACTCATCGCGACCACCTTGGCACCCAGCGACTGCGCCTTCTCACAGGCATAGATCGCAACATTGCCGCTGCCCGAAATGACGATGGTCTTCCCTGCAAAGCTATCCTGTTTCATGCAGGAGAGCATCTCCTGCACCAGGTAACACAGGCCGTAACCGGTGGCCTCTGTCCGGACAAGGCTGCCGCCGTAGCTCAATCCCTTGCCGGTCAGAACGCCGCTGTACTCGCCGGTGATTCTTTTATACTGGCCGAACAAATAACCGATCTCCCGCGCGCCAACCCCGATATCGCCGGCAGGCACGTCGGTAAACTGTCCGATATGGCGGTAGAGCTCGGTCATAAAGCTCTGGCAGAACCGCATGATTTCGCCGTCCGACTTGCCCTTGGGATCGAAATCGCTGCCTCCCTTGCCGCCGCCCATCGGCAGCCCGGTCAGACTGTTCTTGAAGATCTGCTCAAAGCCGAGGAACTTGATAACCGACGCGTTGACGCTGGGATGCAGCCGCAATCCGCCCTTATAAGGGCCGATCGCAGAGTTAAACTGGCAGCGATAGCCACGGTTGACCTGTACCTTACCCGCATCATCCACCCAGGAAACCCGGAACTGAACGAACCGCTCCGGTTCGCACAGCCGCTCAAGGATCCCCCATTTTTCCAGCTCAGGCCGGCGCTCGACCACCGTCTCCAGCGATCCGAGCACCTCCTGCACCGCCTGAAGAAACTCAGGTTCCCCAGCGCTGCGGGCAGAGACCTCACGGTATACCTTTTCCAAATACGCGTTCTTGAACATTCTTACCCCTCCCATAAACTTGCCCGGCAGTCTGTCGAACCTTCCCGTAACTGCCCGGTAAAACAAAAAGAATGTATTTATTATAAAATCAATTGTTTTTGATTACAACCATCCCGACAATTTTTTTCGCAAAAATTCCCATTCTGATTGTCCCAAAGCCCCAATCTGTGGTATAATAACCGCCGATCAGATAATACACCTTTGTTTTCAACGTCCTTTTTTCTAACCGTTGCCAGGCAACTGAAAAAATGACGGATACCATAAGGCTGTATTTTATGGTATACTGAACCTGTGCTCTATGCAGGATTTTCTTGTGGAAGGAGGCGGCGCATGTTCTGTAAAAATTGCGGGCACCATCTCTCACAGGGTGAGCAGATCTGTCCGGTCTGCGGCGCAGCCGCGTCGGGCGAAACCCGGTTTTGTTCTGCCTGCGGCCATCCCTGTAATCCCGATTCGGTTTTCTGTCCGAATTGCGGCACACGGCTAAAAAGCTCCGCGCCGCTACCCATCCAGCGCAAGAGCCGGCTTGCCGCCGGGCTGCTGGGAGTCTTTCTCGGCGGGCTGGGGATTCACAATTTCTATCTGGGATATACCGACAAAGGCATCGCACAGGTCGTTCTCTTTGTGCTCTGCTGCGGTGTTCCAAGTTCGATCTGGGGTCTTATTGAAGGGATCCTGATTCTCTGCGGTGAGATCCGTACCGACGCCGAGGGCAATCCGTTGTCCGATTAAGGCAATAAACTAATGTTTTCATGCGAGCAGTTCATACGGCGGCGCAGCGTGACCGTTTACCGTCGCGCTGTGAGGAAAGTCCGGGCTTCATAGGGGAATGGCAGCTGCTAACGGCAGCCGGGGGCGACCCTAGGGAAAGTGCAACAGAAAGAAACCGCCGTCCTCCGGGCGGTAAGGATGGAAAGGCGAGGTAAGAGCTCACCAGCGGTACGGCGACGCACCGGCTATGTAAACCCTGCCAGAAGCAACACCCGATAGGAAAGCAATACGCGCCCCGCGTGCTTTCAGGAGGTGGCGTGAGCCCCGCGGCGACGCGGGGACAAGATAGATCGTCGTTTAATACAGAACCCGGCTTACGG
>CALXBG010000016.1 GCA_944386485.1 uncultured Pygmaiobacter sp.
TGCTGGCCAAGAGCGGGACCAACGGGCGGTGCCGGGGTTGCCTTGCCGGCGGGAATCTGGAGTTTAATATACCCCACTACCTTCTGAGCCATTGTTTGCACCTCCAAAAAATTGTGGTTCGTTGCGGACGAGACGGTTTCTCGCCCTCCCACGGAGCTCTTTTGAAGCTCCTATCAAAAACCGCAGCGCGGTTTTTTGCGAATGTTTTGAACTTACAGCGGTTTGACCTGCGCGATTTCAAGCTCTGCGCTGGTCTCCCGACCGAACATCGAGACCTTGACCTTTACTTTCTGGTGCTCGAGATCAATCTCCTCAACCAGACCGATAAAGCCCTCCAACGGGCCACCGGTGACCTCGACATTCTCTCCAACCTTGTAATCCAGTTCAGCGGTGGTGGTCTCGACACCGAGCGCGTCGACCTCCGCCTGGGTCAGAGGGACCGGCTTGGAGGACGGACCGACAAAGCCGGTAACGCCGCGCGTATTGCGGACCACATACCAGGAATCATCGGTCATAACCATCTTGACCAGCACATAACCGGGGAAGAGCTTGCGCTCCACCTCACGGGTGACCCCATCCTTGACTTCGGGAACGATCTCGGTGGGAACCCGGACCTCCTGAATCAGATCATGCAGGCGGCGGTTTTCCACCAGCGTCTCGAGGTTCTGGGCCACCTTGTTCTCATAGCCGGAATAGGTGTGGACAACATACCACAGACCTTCCTGTGCCATCTGCCTTTCCCCCTTTCAGCCTGTGTGACCGGCAATCAGCCCTGCCGCAGAATCAGCCGCAGCACAAAGCCGAACAGGTTGTCCAGCCCGAAGATCACAAGGCCGCAGATGATCACGACGGCGATGACCACCAGCGTGTTGTTGACAATCTGCTTTTTGCTGGGCCAGACGACCTTTTTCATCTCGGTAACAGTATCCCGGAAGAATTTTTTGACCCAGCGGAAAAAGCGAATCAGGAAGAAGGGCTTCTTTTCCTTCTTCGCCGCTTTGACGGGCTTTTCCGTCTTGACGGCCTTCTCTGCCTTATCAGACATGATATTCCGCCTTTCTTACTTGGTCTCCCTGTGGAGCGTGTGCTTCTTGCAGAAGCGGCAGTACTTGTTCATCTCCAGCCGGTCGGGGCTGTTCTTCTTGTTCTTCATGGTGTTGTAGTTGCGCTGTTTGCACTCCGTGCACGCAAGGGTAATCTTAACTCTCATTCTTTCGGCACCTCCATTAAACGGTTCGTTACGCCTCGCCCTCCGCCGACCGCGAAGGCCAAAGCCGGCCTCCCTCTTTCTTTTCTTACAGTTCCCTTTTGGCCCAAAAATAGGCACAAAAAAATAGACCTGCAAAGAGGTACAATTACTATACCACATTCCAAGGGGCGCCGTCAAGATAAAATCCGGCTATTTTACGGGAATATTTTGCCCTGCTCCGCTTTTCCCCTTTTCATAACCTCTTATCTATGGTAATATATATCTGTATCTGCAATTTCGCCTGTTTGCTGTCAGATCCTACTCCGGCGGGTGGGATTGGCGGCGCTGTCGGGCGAGAAAAGAGGGTTTATTTATGGCAAGGCAAAAGGTCTGCGTTCTGTTTGGGGGAGTCTCGAGCGAGCATGAGGTATCCCTGATGTCGGCCACCTCGGTCATCCGCAACATTCCCACCGACCGGTATGAGGTCATCCCGGTCGGCATCACCAAAAAGGGGCGTTGGCTTTACTATCCCGGTCCGGTGGAAAACCTGGCCGACGGCAGCTGGGAGCGGTATCCCGACTGCGTTCCCGCCTTCATCAGCCCGGATGCGGTTGATCGCGGGCTGTTCAAATATGAGGGCGGCACCTTCAGCCGGATGAAGATCGACGTCGTCTTTCCGGTGCTGCACGGCCGCGGCGGCGAAGACGGCACGGTGCAGGGTCTGCTGGAGCTGTCCGGTATCCCCTATGTCGGCTGTGGCGTTCTCTCCAGCGCGCTTTGCATGGATAAGGCGGTTGCCAACCTGGTAATGGATGCCAGCGGCATCGATCGCTGCGAATGGGATTACATGACCCGCGCCGATCTGCCCCGGCTCGATGAGATCACGGATCATCTGGAGAAAAAGCTCGGCTGGCCCATCTTCGTCAAGCCGGCCAACGCCGGCAGCTCGGTGGGCATCAGCAAGGCGGCCGACCGCGCCGCGCTGCGGGAGGCGGTCAACCTCGCACTGGCCCATGACAGCCGAATCGTCTTTGAGCGGTTTATCCGTGGCCAGGAAGTCGAGTGCGCGGTGTCGGGCAATGAGGTGCTCTCGGTTGCCGGTCCCGGCGAGATCTTGGCCAGCCAGGAGTTTTACACCTATGACGACAAATACATTGCCGGAACCAGCCGGGTCGAGATTCCCGCGCGGCTGAGCGAGGAAAAGCTAGCCGAGGTGCGGGCTGTCGCGCTGCGGGCCTATCGCGCGCTCTGCTGCACCGGTCTGGCACGGGTGGACTTCTTTGTTGAGGAGGGTACCGGCAGGGTACTGCTCAATGAGATCAACACGCTGCCCGGTTTCACCGACATCAGCATGTATCCCAAGCTGATGATTCATGAAGGTCTGGGATACGATGAACTGCTGGACCGGCTGATCCAGCTGGCCTTCGAGCGAAAGGAGAGCCTGAATGGATAACCGGCCGATCGGGGTGTTTGATTCCGGTCTGGGCGGTCTGACCAGCGTACGGAAACTGGCAAAGCTGTTGCCGGGGGAGGACATTCTCTATTTTGGGGATACCGCCCGTACCCCCTATGGCAGCCGCAGCAGGGACACCATCCTGCGGTATGGCATGCAGGAC
Organism: uncultured Pygmaiobacter sp.; assembly: GCA_944386485.1. Lineage (GTDB taxonomy): Bacteria > Bacillota > Clostridia > Oscillospirales > Ruminococcaceae > Pygmaiobacter. Next base: position 2,806 of record CALXBG010000016.1, read on the forward strand.
ATTGAGTTTCTGCTCTCAAAGGGGGTCAAGGCGATTCTCTGTGCCTGCAACACCGTCTCCGCTACCCTTCCGGCAAGCTATACCAACCAGTTGCCGGTCCCCTTTGTCGGGGTAGTGGAGGCAGCTGCCGCGGCCGCTGCGCGAACTAGTGCAAATGGCCGCATCGGGGTTATCGCCACCGCGGCGACGGTCAAGAGCGGCAGCTACCAGGCGGCCATCCGCCCGCTGCGGCCCGACGCCCAACTGACGATTCAAGCCTGTCCGCTCTTTGTTCCGGTGATTGAAAACGGATATCTCGATCGGCGTGACCCCATCACCGTACTGCTGGCCCGGGAATATCTCGCTCCGGTGCGGGCGTCAGGAGTTGATACCTTAATTTTAGGGTGCACCCACTACCCGCTGATTGCCGGCACCATCGCCGACGAGATGGGCCCCGAGGTTACCTTGGTGGACTCGGGCGCTCAGGGGGCGTTGGTTCTGCGCCGTCTTCTGGAGGCGCGGGATCTGCTCTGTGCGCGCAGCAAAGGCGGAAATTTGAGTTTTTATGTCAGCGATTCCGGAGAGAATTTTGCCGAGATCGGCGCGCTCTTTCTCGGCAGAGACCTCTCGGGCGGAATCCACCCTTATACCCTGTTGGAATGAGTGCGAATTGTTCGGGCATTGCCCACGGGAGGGTTTTATGAGAGAGGACTATTTAATCAAAATCAAAGGGGTTCAGGAGGCGGACGGAGAGGAAAACTCGGTCGAGCTGATGACCCGCGGCAGCTATGTGCGGCGGGGCGGCAACTACTATATCTCCTATCGGGAAACCGAGGCGACCGGCTATGCCGGCTGCACCACCACCGTCAAGCTGGACCGCACCGGAAAGGTCAGCATGCTGCGCTACGGGCCGATGCCCAGCCAGCTGGTCATTGAAAAGGGCCGGCGGCATATCTGCCACTATGATACCGGGCAAGGGTCGATCACGATGGGCATTGCCGCCGACGAGATCGTCGCCAATCTGGATGAGCGGGGCGGAAGCCTGCACTTCAGCTACAATCTGGACATCAATGCCAGCCTGTTTTCGAAAAACACCGTTAATATCACAGTCAGGGAGGCTTAAACTTTGGAGTTCAAAAATTTTAATCCGGTCGCCCGTGCAAAGGACGCGGCTCAGGAACTGATCCTCACCGCGATGGGCCGTGCTGTTGCCGACGGCACGCTTCCTGAGGCGGCCGCGCCCGCCTTTAACATTGAAATTCCGGGTGATCTCAAAAACGGCGATCTCGCCAGCAACGCTGCAATGGTCGGCGCCCGTGCGTTCCGGCTGCCGCCCCGCAAGATCGCCGAAATTCTGGTGGAGCACGCCGACTGCGCCGGTACGCCGTTTGATCATCTGGAGGTCGCGGGTCCGGGCTTCATCAACTTTTTCCTCTCCCACCGCTATTTTGAAGAGGTGGTTCTTGCCGCCAATCTCGCGGCGGACGATTGGGGCCGCACCGACCTTGGCGCGGGCAAGCGGATCAATGTCGAATTCGTCTCGGCCAATCCCACCGGTCCGATGCATCTGGGCAATGCCCGGGGCGGCGCGCTGGGCGACTGCCTCGCCTCGGTGCTCGATTGGGCCGGCTATGATGTGACGCGGGAATTCTATGTCAACGATGCAGGCAACCAGATTGAAAAATTTGGAGACAGCCTGTCGGCTCGGTATCTGCAGATCTTCAAGGGAGAGGATGCGGTTCCCTTCCCCGAGAAAGGCTATCAGGGCGAGGATATCAAGCAGCGTGCGCGGGAATTTGCCCAGCTGCACGGCGACGCTTTTGTGGACAAGCCGGAGGCGGAACGCAAACAGGCGCTGGTCGACTATGCGCTGCCGCTGAATATCCAGGCAATGAAGGACGCGATGGAGAAATACCGGATCCATTACGACGTCTGGTTCCTTGAAAGCGAACTGCATAAGAGCGGCGCGGTGCAGGCGGTGCTGGACAAGCTGTCGGCGCTTGGCGCTACCTATGAGAAAGATGGGGCAATCTGGTATCGCGCGGGCGAGTACAGCCTGAAATGGGGTGCAAACAAGAACCCCAAGGCCGGCGAGGGCGAGGCCCAGGACGGCCCGAAAGATGAGGTGCTGGTGCGCGCCAACGGGATCCCGACCTATTTTGCCGCCGACATTGCCTACCATTATAATAAGCTGGTCACCCGCGGCTTTGATCAGGCGATCGATGTCTGGGGCGCGGATCACGCCGGACACGTTGCGCGGATGAAAGGATCCATGGATGCGGTCGGTCTCTCCGGCAATCAGCTGGACATCGTGCTGATGCAGTTGGTCAAGTTGGTGCGGGACGGCCAGGAGGTGCGGATGAGCAAGCGCACCGGCAAGGCGATCTCGCTGGTCGATCTGCTGGATGAGGTGCCGATCGACAGCGCACGGTTCTTCTTCAATCAGCGGGAACCGGGCGCCCAGGTTTTGTTTGACCTTGACCTTGCAGTCAAGCAGGACAGCGACAACCCGGTCTATTATGTCCAGTACGCTCATGCGCGGATTTGCAGTATTCTGCGGGCAATGGCGGAAGAGGGGGTTCAGCTGTTGTCTGCGGATCAGATCGATCTGTCGGTTTTGACCGATGAAAACGAGATTGAACTGATGCGGCAGATCGGCTATTTCCCCGAAGAGATCGCCACCGCTGCCCGCAACTATGACCCTGCCAGAATCACCCGGTATGTCACCAATGTGGCGACCCTCTTCCATAAATTTTACACCACCTGCCGCTGCAAGGGGGTCGATTGTGACCTTCAGCAGGCTCGCCTGGCCCTCTGTGTCGCGGCGAAGAACACCATTGCCAGCGCGCTGGCCATTTTGAAGGTTACCGCACCCGACCGGATGTGAGTCTACCGGATTGAATTTTTTTGCTTTCTTGCTATAATGGTAGTTAAGGAATCCGGTCGTCTGCAGCCGGTATAATAAGGAGGAATTACTTATGCGAAAGGATCGTTTTGGTATCTGCCTGAGCTTCTATGCGGTCATTGCTTTCATCTTCACCATTCTGGGCCAGTCCACGCTGGGTGCCCTTTTGCTGGGATTTGTTATCCTGGTGCAGCAGGACGAGTGGCTGACCCGTCAGGTCATGCAGGCATTTCTGCTCAATCTGTTCTATCTGATCCTCTCTACCGTGCTGGATCTGTTCCATTTCCTGTACAACATTCCTCTGCTGGGCGCTGCCGTCTCTTCGGTCATCGGTCTGGTTGAGAGTGTTATCTGGCTGGTACTGCTGGTCTTTGCGCTGATCGGCCTGCTCAATGTTGCCAAGGGCAAGGACGCCAATGTGCCCGGCTGCAAGGGCTATACCGATAAGGCGTTTGGGCTGATCAAGACGGTCACCTATTCGCAGGCGGCACCGCAGCCTCAGAACCCGCAGAATCCTCAGAACCCCCAGAATCCGCAATAACATTTTATACCGTATTGGCACCGGGACGCCTTCAGCGTCCCGGCTTTTTATTTCTTTTTCGCCGGGTGCCGGCAATTTTTCTTGCTTTTTACCTGCGTGAGGGATAGAATAATACTGTATGTGCCGTCGCGGCATCGCGGTGGCGCCAACTCATTTTTTCAGGAGGAGACCGCCCTTGTCCAAACGATTTGAAGAGGAGATCCGCCGCCGGCGTACCTTTGCGATTATCAGCCATCCCGACGCAGGTAAAACCACCCTCACCGAAAAACTGTTGCTCTATGGCGGGGCGATTCAGCTGGCGGGTACCGTCAAGGGAAAAAAGACCCAGCGAGCTGCGGTCTCTGACTGGATGGAGATTGAAAAGCAGCGCGGCATTTCAGTTACCAGCTCTGTGATGCAGTTTGATTATGACGGTTACTGTATCAATATTCTGGACACTCCAGGTCACCAGGACTTTTCTGAGGACACCTATCGAACCTTGATGGCCGCAGATAGTGCGGTAATGGTCATCGATGCAGCCAAAGGCGTTGAGCGACAGACCGAAAAGCTTTTCAAGGTCTGTCTGCTGCGGGACATTCCGATCTTTACCTTTATCAATAAGATGGACCGGGAAGCGATGAACCCGTTTGATCTGCTGGAGGATATCGAGCAGAAGCTGGGTATCCGCACCTATCCGATGAACTGGCCGATTGGCAGCGGCAAGGGTTTCAAAGGTGTCTACAACCGAGAGAATCAGGAAATTCTCTCCTATGGTGACGAGGTCGGTAGTGCGTTGGGCGGCCAGCACAAACTGGCGACCGTCAAAGCGACCCTCGGCGATCCCGGCCTGGACGAACTGATCGGAGCCGAGCAGCATCGCACCCTTGCCGACGATATCGAATTGTTGGACGGCGCAAGTTATGATTTTGACCTTGAGGAAGTCCGGCATGCCCGGCTCTCACCGGTCTTTTTCGGTAGTGCGCTGACTAACTTCGGCGTCGAACCCTTTTTGCAGGACTTCCTGCGGTTAACCACCCCGCCGCTGCCCCGCAGATCCGACATCGGTGAGATCGACCCGATGAGCGAGGATTTTTCCGCCTTTGTCTTCAAAATTCAGGCAAACATGAATAAGGCGCACCGGGATCGAATCGCTTTTATGCGGATTTGCTCGGGCCGGTTCGAAAAGAACATGGAGGTTCTGCATGTCCAGCAGGACCGCAAGCTTCGGCTTTCCCAGCCGCAGCAGATCCTGGCCGCAGAGCGGGAGATTATTGATGAGGCTTGGGCCGGAGACATTATCGGCGTTTTCGATCCGGGTGTTTTCTCGATTGGCGACACCCTGTGCATGCCGGGGAAGAAATTTCGGTTCGAAGGTATCCCGACCTTCGCGCCCGAACATTTTTGCCTGGTTCAGCAGGTGGATACGATGAAGCGCAAGCAGTTCATCAAGGGAACCAGCCAGATTGCCAATGAGGGCGCCATCCAGATCTTCCAGGAATTGGGCGGCGGCATGGAAGAGGTTGTCGTCGGCGTAGTCGGCGTACTGCAGCTTGAAGTTTTTGAGTACCGTCTCAAAAATGAGTACAATGTTGAATTGCGGATGCAGCGGATGCCCCATCAGTTTATCCGCTGGATCGAAAATGAGGACCTCGACCCCAATACCCTTTCTCTGACCAGCGACACCAAAAAAATTCAGGATATGCACGGCGGAAAGCTTCTGCTCTTTACCAACACCTGGAGTATTCAATGGGCGCTGGATCACAACGAGGGCTTGCAGTTGTCCGAGTTTGGGCGCGCCGAGTTCTGATCTTCTTTTTCAAATATCGCTTGTCATTCATTCCGCTCCGAGGGGAGCGGATTTTTTGTTTTGCGCCGCGGAACATTTTTCCTTTTTTCATATTTTACGGTCGTCAAACCATACTAAAAAAAGAAGAAAACGATTGAAAAACAGGATTATTTCCTCAAAATTAAAAACTATACTATTTTTGTTTACTTTTTCTTCCTGTTCTGCTATACTAAAATCATTAAATTTCCAGCCATAAAATAGAAAAGGAGATTTACCAATGAAAAAACTGACTTTGTTCCTGCTTAGCGCATTGATGCTCTTTTCTCTCGTCGGCTGCGGCGGTTCCAAGATTGCCGACGGGACCTATTCGGCAGAGCTCAGCGATGCCGCGACCGAGGCCAACCACGGCTGGAAAGACTTTCTGACCGTAACCTACAAGGACGGCAAGATGGTCGAGGTCCAGTTTGATTCCAAGGATGCCGACGGCAACCTGAAGAGCGAGTGGACCACTCCCGAAAATTACCCGATGGACCCCCAGCCGTCCGAGTGGATCCCGCAGCTGGAAGAGAACATCAAGGCGACCTCTAACCCCGACAAGGTTGCCGCTGTTGCTGGCGCTACGATGGGCAGCAACAACGCCAAAGAGCTCTATCGTGCAGTAGTTGAAAAGGCGAAAGCCGGCGACACCACTACCGCGGTGATCGACACAGCGGAATAATTCCCCTTCGAGTAAAAAAGAGGACCGGTGAATCGGTCCGCCCTGATAAGGATGTTTTTGGTTCTACGCATGGCCCCAGGATGTTACGGCATCCTGGGGCCGCTTTGTCATGCCTGGCCGATGAAATTGAAGTAAATATCGACCTGCTGGGTGTAGT
>CALXBG010000017.1 GCA_944386485.1 uncultured Pygmaiobacter sp.
CGCATGGAGCTATATGGGGCAATATGGTGGTTTATACTTATCAGATTAGCAAAAACCCAGTAGCCATGCGGCTTTGCGAGGTTTTATAGAGAATTAGAGATTTTTGAAATTCAGAACGCAAATTACGATACCTAATTTCATCTCTTGTCTCTCCTTAAAAGGGCGCTGTGCGCCCGCTGGTTGGGTTTCCTCATTTGCCTCGCGGCCCTGCCGCCGCAGTATCTTAAATTATACCACACCGCAGCCCGCTTCTTCAAGCGGCGGAGCCGGGGCAGGTCGATTCGGCTTTGTTTTTGCCGCTTTTTTTATTCACAAACCCGTTGTATAATAGAATCAGTATCTGATCGCCGCACATGCGGCAGGGGGGAGAGAAAGATGGACAAGACGAAAATCCTGATTGTGGACGACGACAAGAACATCTGCGAGCTATTGCGGCTTTACCTCGAAAAGGAGGGATATGAGACCTCGCTGGCCTATGACGGCGAACAGGCGCTGGAACGGTTCTCGGCCGACAAACCCGGGCTGGTTCTGCTCGATGTGATGATGCCCAAGATCGACGGCTGGGAGGTCTGCCGCCGGATCCGCGCCTTTTCGCAGGTGCCGGTCATCATGCTGACCGCCAAGGGCGAAACCTTTGACAAGGTGCTGGGGCTGGAGCTCGGCGCGGACGACTACATCGTCAAGCCGTTTGACACCAAGGAGGTCGTCGCCCGGATCAAGGCGGTGCTGCGCCGGTATGCGATCGGGGCGGAAAAGGAGCAGGAAGAGCAAAAGCAGATCTCCTACGACAAGCTCAGCGTCGATCTGACCCGGTATGAGCTGAAGGTAGACGGTAAGGTGGTGGATGCGCCCCCCAAGGAATTGGAGCTGCTCTATTATCTGGCCAGCCACCCCAACCGGGTCTTCAACCGGGACCAGCTGCTGGACGAGGTCTGGGGGTTTGAATACTATGGCGACTCCCGCACCATCGACGTACATGTCAAGCGGCTGCGGGAAAAGCTGGAGGGCGTCTCGGACCAGTGGAATCTGAAAACCGTCTGGGGCGTCGGATATAAATTTGAGGTCCGGGAGGACATCTGACCCGGACAAAGGAGGGACAGCGCGAGATGAATAAGAGCATCAGCGGCCGGTATTTCCGTACCACGGCATTTCTGCTGGTGTCCGGCATCACCCTGCTGGGCCTCATTCTGATGTATCTGTGCATCGGCTATTTCCGCACCGACAGCGAATCCACGCTGCTGACCGGCATCCACAGCCTGAGGGACAACTTTTCCCAGCTGGAATATAAACAGGCATCCCAGCTCAAGGACCAGCCGGTTGTCGAGCAGGCAATCTCGGTACTGGCCAACGCCACCAGCAATATTTTTCTGCTGACCGACAACTACGGCCGGATCCTCTACTGCTCGGACACGACCGGCGCGATCGATCTTTCCAGAACGGTCAACAGCCGGATTCTCAACACCGCCTTTTCGGCGGGCGAGTATACCGAACTTGGAGAGCTGTCCGGGGTCTATCACAGCAGCTACTATTCCGCCGGCTGTCCGCTGGTCAATGCCGACGGCGAGGTGATCGGCTACCTCTTTGCCTCCCGCAACGCCGAGGCGCTGACCGCCTTTCTCGAGAGCATCTTTTCCGCTTTTATCATCTCGGCGGCGGTCATGCTGCTGGTCTCGAGCATCCTGTCCATTCTTCTGACCAGCCGGCTTGCCGGCCCGCTGCGCCGGATCGCCGCGGCCGCCCAGAGCTTCGGCAACGGAGATCTGTCCGCCCGCGCGCCGGTGGCGGGGGACGATGAGGTCGCCCAGCTGGCAGTCACCTTCAACGATATGGCGGATAAGCTGCAGGCGGTCGATGTTTCCCGCCAGAGCTTTATGGGCAACATCGCCCACGAACTGCGGACCCCGATGACCTCGATCAAGGGATTTGTCGACGGGATGCTGGACGGCACCATCCCGGATGACCGGCGGGATTATTATCTCAGGATCGTCTCGGGCGAGGTCGGCCGGCTGACCCGGCTGACCCACAGCATGCTGGACATCACCAAACTCGAGACCGGTGAGTACGTGCTCAGCGCGGTTGACCATGATATCTGGGAAACGGTGAGCAGCATCCTTTTTGCCCGCGAACAGCAGTTTATCGAGCATGCGATCCGGTTGACCGGCTTTAATCCGGTGCGAGTGCTGGTCCACGCCGACCCCGACATTGTTCACCAGGTACTCTACAACATTGTGGACAACGCGATCAAATTCACCCCCGACGGAGGCACGATCGACATCTCGGTGACCGAAAACCAGAAACAGGGGTTTGTCACCGTCGCTATTCTGAATACCGGAGAGGGCATCTCCCCCGAGGCGCTGCCCTATGTCTTCGACCGGTTTTTCAAGGCGGACAAGAGCCGTGGTCTGCATGCTGAGGGCAGCGGCTTGGGACTGCACATCTGCAAACAGCTGATCAACCGCTCGGGCGGCAAGATCTGGGTCGAGAGCGAGGTCGGAAAAAACACCGTTTTTTCCTTTACGCTGCCCTGTGCAAAGCCGAAACCGCCCGAGCGATCCCGCTCTTCCCGCGGCGGACAGAGCGCAAAATAATATCAAACTCGGTCGACGGTGTCCGACCGAGTTTTTATTTTCCGAACCCCCATTCTTTGGACAAACAATTTTCACAATTGACGGCTAAACTAACAATTGTAAAAACCGCAGAGAGAGACGGCCGGGATTCACCGGTTGTGGCTCTGCTGAAGATAAAAAAGAGGTGTCCTCTATGACGGATTATAATAATAACAATTTCAACGATCAACCCGGCAACGAGCCGGTGAACGGCAGCTATCACTATACCTCGGCACAGGGCAGCTACGGCAACGGGGCTCAGCCGCAGGGCGGATATGCCTCCGGTTACCACGCGGAAACCGCCGACGGCCCGATCCCGGAAGTCCGGTATACCGCTGTTCCTCCGAAAAAGCCGAAAAAAAAGCGCGGCCGGATTGTTTTGGTTTCGGTACTGCTCTCGGTGGGTCTGGTCTGTGTGGTCGGCCTTTCGATGGTGGCAGGCAGTATGATCACCCGCTACTATTTCTCGGGCGACAATACAACGATCACCAACGACGATTCTGAGGTGGAACATCTGATCATCTCTGACACCCCGAGCGATGGGGACGGTGCGATTGATACCTCCAGCAGCGGCTTGACCACCCGGGAAATCGCCGCAAAGGCAATGGACAGCGTTGTCGGTATTAACCTGTATTCGCCCCAGCAGGTCGAGCGGGTGGGTGAGGCCAGCGGCATTGTGCTGAACACCGACGGCTATATCATCACCAATGCCCATGTTGTATCGGATGGTTATTCCCCGACCGTTGTGCTGTCGGACGGCACCGAGGTTGCCGCGACGGTAATTGGGTATGACACCCGCACCGATCTCGCGGTGGTCAAGATCAATCCCGATGGAATCGAGCTCGTTCCCGCCGAATTCGGCGATTCCGACTCGCTCCAGCTTGGGGATGATGTGGTTGCAATCGGCAACGCCAGCGGCTATTACAACAGCGTGTCGAAGGGAGTCGTCTCCGGCCTTGACCGGGATGTTTCGACCAATCTCTCGATCCAGCTGATCCAGACCGACGCGGCGATCAATCCCGGCAACTCGGGCGGTGCGCTGCTCAACCAGTACGGCCAGGTGGTGGGAATCAACTCCTCCAAGTTGGCGGGCGAGGAGATCGACTCGATGGGCTTTGCGATTCCGATCAATGACGCCAAGCCGATCATCGACAGCCTGATTAACTACGGCTATGTCAAGGACCGGGTAGCGCTTGGGGTCACGGTGGTCGCTCTCAACGACGTCAACGGCTCGATGATGGGTCTGCCCAGCCAGGGGCTGTATATCACCCAGATTGACGCCAGCAGCGACCTCTACGCGCAGGGCATCACCCGGGGCGATGTCATCCTGACCGCGGCCGGGGTCACCCTGACCCAAAACAATGACCTGCTCAAGATTCTCGAGGATTATAAGCCCGGTGACACCATCGAGCTGTCGATCTTAAAGGGAACCGGCGAGACGGTAACGGTCAACGCGCTGCTGCACGAGATGACCACTAACAACTAAAGATGCGAAAGGGAGCATGAAAATGCTCCCTTTTTTTGTAATATTTCGCCTCCTCTCGCGCAAACTAATCCCGATCGGGCTGCCGCCCGAATATTTCAGGAGGTGAAAGGGCATGACCCCAAAGGAACTTCTCTATGTCAAGGACGCGCTCGGCCATGAGCAGCACATGCAGCAGAAATGCCAGCAGACGGCGTCCCAGCTGACCGACAAATCGCTGCAAAACTATGTCAAAAAGCTGGAGACCCGGTTCGGCGATCATTTTACCACCCTGTATGACACGATCGATAAGTCCTGACAAGGAGGAAACAAGATGGATGACAGAGCATTGATGGAGGATCTGTTGCTGCTGGTTAAGGGCAACTGTGGGCTGTACCTCGACGGGGCGATCGAATCCTCGACCAAGACGGTGCACAAGGCGTTCGGCGAGGTTCTGCGGGACACGCTGAGTATCCAGAACGAGATCTACGGCAAGATGGCAAACAAGGGCTGGTATCCCGCCGAATCGGCGCTGCAGCGCCAGATCGACAAGGTGGCAACCCAGTTCGACCCCCAAAAAAGCCAGAAAAGTAAAAAATAACAACAAAACGGGGCCGGAGAAATTTCTCCGGCCCCGCTTCGGTGACCGCGCCGTCGCCGCCATAGCAGTCGGCCGCGGCCCATATTCCAAGGCGCGCGCCTGTGGGATATTCTATGCGCCGCGCCCCGGTGGGGTTCCCTATTCAGGTTTCCTCCGCCATCTCCGGCATTCCATGAAACAGCAGCCCGTCCGATGCCGCCCGGTCTGCGGCCTGCATCGTCAGCACCTCCTGCAACGTAAAGCCGACCAGCGGACGATGATCTTTCCAGGCAATCTCCTGTACTGCCTGTTCGATCCGAAGGGTACAGGCTTCCCGAATCCACCATTCCTCATCGGTGTTCTCAAGAATCTCGCACAGCGCCGGCGCGGCGAAGAGGTTCTCTCCCTGCCAGGGGTCAAACTCTTCCAGCTGTCCTGAGCGCCAAGCGTCATAGTTGTACCGCAGGGTCAGCGGCTCGGTATTGACCGCACACAGCAGGAAAAACCAGCCGCAGAACAGCAGCGTCAGCACCCGCAGCAATGCCAGCGGGCGAAACTCATCCAGCAGAAAAATCAGGGTTGTCGCCGCCACCAGCAGCATTGCCCAACCGGCCCACAGCCGCAGCCGGGTCAATCCGAAGATACCGATATAGAGTGCGAGTTTGCGAGCCGCTGTGACAAGCAGCAGCATCGTCGCGCCGCACAGCAGTCCGGCGAACAGCTTTCGAACACGGGAGGTCCCGGAGGTTCGGCACTTTGCAAAGAGCAGTAACCCAAGGTTGATCGCCGCGACGGCAATCAGCTCAAAAAAGCCGCGGCGGGCATATTCGGCATAGGTGAAGCCCTCCGGCAGCAGTCCGGCAAAGGCTGAGAAAAAGTAGGGAAGCTGGGCGACAAAAAAGATCAGGTAGACTGCGAGCAGCGCCGCGGTCGGGATTGCTGCCGCTGCAAAGCCCAGGTTTTTTCTCTTCTGCCTGCCCGTCTGCCGTTGTGCCGCGTCGGAACCGGTGTGCAGCCGGTACCGTGCGCCGGCAAACAGCCCGAAGAAATAAAGGGAGACCGGGATCGAGAAAAAGACCCGCAGAAAAAACACCGGCGAGAGGGTGATCTGCCCAAAGATCAATTCAAGCGCCCGCGCGAATCCCGCGTCGGCCTGGGCGAGCAGCAGCAACACCGGCGGCAGAAGAATTACCGTCAAAATTCCGCCGATCAGCACGGCGGGGGAGAGCAGGCCGCGCTTTTTCTCTCCCTGCGCCGCATCCTCTCGCTTTCTTTGCAGCGCCGCCACGGCGCGGGGCAGAAGGCCAAAGCTGCAAAACGGTATCCGCAGCAGCGCATTGAACAGATCTCCGACAAAGTTGCCGTCCAGCCGCCCGCCGATCCGCGCATCAAAAACAGTCAGCGTCCAGTAGGCGGCAAGAGCACAGAGAAAGCAGAGCGCGGGAAAAACCAGTACACCCGACATTCCCTTGAGAAAGAGCAGCGAAAAGAGAAGCAGAAAACAGCCCCAGCCCCAGCTCGAGCGCGTCAGCTTTTTCCCGGAACGGCAAACATAGCAGACGACCACTAAAACATAACAGAAGCTGAAAAGGGTGATGCCGGCTCCGGCAAAAAACAGGCTGATCCACCGAAGAAAGAGATAGCCCAGCACCAGCGTCACCAGCGCAAAGATCCCGTCATTCCGGTCAAATTTTATCCCGGGCTGTTTTGGTGTAGGGGAGGGCAGCTGCCCTCCTGCGACAGGCCCGGAACCCGGAGTAGGGCAGGCCGCGGGTTGTCCGGCCTGAGGAGCCGGACGATTTTCCTGATTCGGTTGCAAAGTTTATTCCTCCTCTCGGTATTCCAGCAGATCGGCAGGCTGACAGCTAAGTTCTCGGCACAAGGCCTCGAGGGTGGAAAACCGCACCGCCCGAGCCTTGTTGTTCTTGAGAATCGAGAGGTTTGCGGGGGTGATTCCCACCCGCTCGGCCAGCTCGCCGGCCGAGATCTTGCGGCGGGCCATCATGACGTCCAGATTGACAATGATCGGCATCCCGTTTTCCTCCTCAGATCGTAAAGTCGTTTTCGTCCTTGAGGGCGATCGCCTCGGCAAAGACATTCTTGATCACCCTCACAATCAACCCCACAAATCCCGCTGCGATCGCCACAAAGAAAAACGGGATATAGTACGCGCAGCTGACAACACAGATCACCGCTTCCAGGATGCAGCACCAGCTGATCCGGCGCAGCGCCCGCGCGTTGTTTTGTACAAAGACCTCACCATGTCCGATCCGCTGCAGCAACCGGTGCAGATTCCAGAGCAGCACCCCGGCCACCGGCAGCGAGAGATACTGGGTTGCAAGAAAGCAGAGCAGCGTCTGCTGACGGGTCATCCCGTGCATCGACGCGCGGGAGAAGTCGAGAAACAGTTTGGTCAATGTCGGCGCCGCGACGATCCAGAGCGCCGCGATGACCATAAAGACGCCCACCGCGATTCGGGAGAGCAACAGCGATTTATCCTTGTTCCACATATTTGATTCCTCCATTCATGGATTTTAAGGGCGGCCAGCTCATCGGCAAACCGGTGAGGCCGGTCTAGTTTGCCGCAACCAAAAAAGAGCAGAGCAGCAGTACACCGTACGGCGGATTGAATCACCAAAAAAACAACTTTTTCATTTTGTTATATTTTTCTTTTCTATTACAAATTGTTTTATAAAAATAGGGATATCCTCCTGCAATACCGACCGCAGAATCAACCCGTTTTCGGTCTGCTCTCGCTCAATCCGCCTAATCTCTGCACTCCAACCACAGCTTTGCGAAGATGTTGTGCTCATTGGCACGCGGCTGTCTGTTTTCTCCACAGCGCCGGCTGCAAAGCAGACCGACAACGATGCCAGCACCAACAGACCTGCTGACAGGATCGATACGGCCATCCGCATGACCATTCCCCCCTTTTGAGAGCAGTATACCATGGGAATTATTGAAAATCAACTATTTTTTATTGTTTTTCAATATTTATTTATTTTTATTCAGATGATTTTTTTCTGTATATCCATCAATGCCGCGGGGCAGACTAACGGTGGGCGAAGATGACCCGAAAAGAACCGAGACAACAATTTTGGGAGGAAGAAGAATGGACAAGCATCATGCGAACCGTAATATCCGCTGCAATATCAACGAGTGCGCCAATCATTGTGCAGGGGAATCCTGCTGCGCGCTGGATTCAATCGAGATCCGCTGCAGCGGCACCAACCACCCGATGAACAAAGAGTGCACCGAGTGCGCCTCATTCCAGGCCAAGAGTGGATATTGATCTCTGCTGTACGCAAAAAAGAAAGGGCCGGCAAAGGCGCGGTGACGCAAGAAAACAACGGTTCTGCCGTAGAATTTTGGCGTATAAAGCACTCAGAGCGGCCCCCCAAGCCACCAAGGCTTGAGGGGCCGCTCTTCGTACTTTCTCCATCCAAAATTCTGGGGCAGAACTGCAAGGTACCATAAAAAGGTCGATTTTGATGCGGATGCAAGGAAAATTCTCGAA
>CALXBG010000018.1 GCA_944386485.1 uncultured Pygmaiobacter sp.
CCTTGCCGGATTCGTCAGCGGTGCTTTTGTCACCGCGCTGCCGGGCATCATCGCACAGCTGGTGCTGGTGCCGGCGATTGTAGTCGCGCTCAAAAAATCCAATCTGGCGGATTGATTGCCGAAAAAAGGGGACAAGCTTAGGTGTGTCAACATAAGAAAACAACGGTTCTGCCGTAGAATTTTGGCGTATAAAGCACGCAGAGCGGCCCCCAAGCCACCAAGGCTTGGGGGGCCGCTCTTTGCACTTTCTCCATCCAAAATTCTGGGGCAGAACTGCATACACCGTAAAAAGGCCGATTTTGATGCGGGTGCAAGGAAAGGAACCGAAGGCACCCTCTGTGGTTGTCGAGGGGGCTTGACGCCGCAACCGCGCAAAAGCGGCCTTTTTACGGCGTTGTTTTCTTATGCTGGCACACCTTTTTGACACAGCTCCTTTTTTATTGTTCTGGGTAAATTTCACGCAAAAATGGTTTTCAGGCAGGGTGAAAAAATGGTATAATAATTTGATTTTGATTGTTTTTTATTGTCCGGGCAGGGCTTTGGGCTGAAAAAGGAGAGATAAGGATGAAAAAACGAGTACTCAGCGCACTGCTGGCGCTCGCGCTGGTGGCCGGCAGCATCCCCGCGCGGGTCTTTGCGGCCGGCGGCAATGCCGGCAATACCGCAGCAGGCTCGCCCAACACCGGGGACGCGACCAACCCGGCGCTCTGGGTCGTGGTGGCGGCCGTCTGCATCGGCGCGCTGGTCGCGCTGGTGGTCTGGCGGCGCAGAAAGAACGCGCAGAGATAACGCGCAGAGATAACGCGCAGAAATCATGGAAAAGACCTCCTGTGGGGCAGCTGCCCTGCGGGAGGTTTTTTGCAGGTGAAAATTCGGCGAAATGGTTGTCGGAACGTCCGGGATGGGGTATGATAGAGGAGAAAATCAGAAAAAAGGAGGCCGGGTGGATGAAAAAGCCGGTCTTGTACATTGTCATTCCCTGCTACAACGAGCAGGAGGTGCTGCCGATCACCAGCGGCATGTTTTTGCAGAAGCTGAGGGATCTCGCCGCCGCCGGCAAGGTCAGCGAGGAGAGCCGGGTGCTCTTTGTCAACGACGGATCGAAGGACGATACCTGGAGGATCATCCGGCAGCTCGCAGAGCAGGACGAGCATTTCCTAGGGGTCAGCCTCTCCCGCAACCGCGGGCACCAGAACGCGCTGCTGGGCGGGCTGATGGCGGCAAAGGAGCGCTGCGACGTGACCATCTCGATCGACTGCGACGGGCAGGACGACATCAATGCGATGGATGAGATGATCGACGCCTATCTCGACGGCTGCGAGATCGTCTACGGGGTGCGCTCGCGCCGGGACACCGATACCTTCTTTAAGCGGTTCACCGCCGAGGGGTTCTATCACCTGATGAACTGGCTGGGCGCGCAGATCGTTTTCAACCACGCCGACTACCGGCTGATGAGCAGCCGGGCGCTGAATGAGTTTGCGAATTTCAAGGAGGTCAATATCTTCCTGCGGGGCATGGTGCCGATGGTCGGCTTCAAGTCGACCAGCGTCTACTACGAGCGGGCCGAGCGGATCGCCGGCGAGAGCCACTATCCCCTCAAAAAGATGCTCGCCCTCGCCTTTGACGGCATCACCAGTCTCTCGGTCAAGCCGATCCGGCTGATCACCGGCCTGGGCGTGGTGGTCTCGGTCTTGAGCTTCATCGGGGTGCTCTGGGCCCTCATCGCCGCGCTGGCCGGCCACACCGTCGCCGGCTGGGCCAGCACCGTCTGCATGGTCTGCTTTATGGGCGGCGTTCAGCTGCTCTGCCTCGGGGTCATCGGCGAGTATATCGGCAAGATCTATATGGAGACCAAACATCGTCCCCGCTACATCCTCAGCGAGAAGACCTGGGACAAGGACGAGTAAGACCCCGGGGGTTTGCACCCCCGGCGCCCCCATCACGGTAAGACCCCGGGGGTTTGCGCCCCCGGTACCCCCGTTACGGGTAAGACCCCGGGGGTTTGCACCCCCGGCGCCCCCGAAACAAAAACCGCGCTGCGGGCCGTTTTGGCCGCAGCGCGGTTTTGTGTCGGGTGCATATCTCCGGCCGTGCGGGGAACACTACCCCTAAAAAGCCGGGGAACACCGGCCGAGGAGGGGTTTCGTTTGGAACAGGAAAAACTGCTGCTCGAGGCGATCGTCAGGTGCAGCGAGATGGGAACCGGCACGATCGACCGGCTGGCAAAGATCAATGAGAACGGCCCGTTTGCCGATTCGATGGGGATTCAGCAGCGGGAGTATGAGGCCATCCGGGAACAGGCGGCGCGGCGGCTGGCTGCGATGGGGGAAGACCCCGGCCAGCTGTCGGCCTTTGAAAAGCTCTCGACCGCCGTCGGGGTGACGATGAACACCCTGACCGACAAGAGCGCCCGCCACATGGCTGAGATGCTGATTCAGGGCAGCACGATGGGGATCGTCGACCTGACCAAGGCGATCCGGGACAACCCCGGCGCCGGGCGGGACGCCCTCGCCCTCGCCGACCGGCTGCTCCGCTCGATGCAGCGGGACGTCGAGGAGCTCAAAAGCTATCTCTAAGGGCGAAGACCCAAAGGTGTCACACCTAAAGGGACGCGTCCCCTTGTAACCCCAATACCAAGGGCAAAAAACAAATACGCCCCGTTTTGTCTTGCAAAAAGACTACGGAGCGTATTTTATTTATTGTATTATTTTTTGCGAAAATAACTTTTTGTATTGTGCAGAGAGCGCGCCCTCAGGGTCTTACCCGTGACGGGGGCGCCGGGGGCGCAAACCCCCGGGGTCTTTCCCGTAATGGGGGTACCGGGGCGGGGCCCCGGGGTCTTCCGGTGATGGGGGTGCCGGGGGCGCAAACCCCCGGGGTCTTCAGAGCCCTTGAATCAGCGGCCAGAGGACGCTGGTCTCGTCCAGCAGCTGGACCCGGGCGGCGATGTCCTCGAGGTAATGGGCGTCCGAGCCGGTGAGCAGCTGGTAGCCGGGACCGATGCGCCCGGCGGCGACGAGGGGGTCGAACCGGGAAAGATCGCGCAGCTCGACCGCGTCAAAGGGGGGCGTATCCGGCATCAGGCCGAGGACCGAGAGCACCGAATAGCTCTCCCGGTCGATGTGGGCGGGCACCGGCACACCCCCGAGGGCGCGGCAGCGGCCGGCGGCCTCCTCGAGACCGAGGGCGCAGCCGCTGACCAGCAGCTTGTCGAGCCGGGCCAGCTCGTTGTCCTCCTCGTCCATGATCTGCTGGATGCCGAAGACCGACTCCTCACAGGGGACGTCGGGCAGCAGGCCGTAGACCTCCCGCGAGAGGGTGAGGGCCGCCTCGACGGTGGGCAGGTAGCACAGCAGGTGGATTTCCTCGGCGGTATTCAGCTCGAGACCCGGCAGCAGCCGCAGGCCGTAGGCGTCGCAGGCGCGCCGGATCGCGGGCAGGTTCTCGGCGCTGTTGTGGTCGGTCAGCGCGATGAGGTCCAGCCCCGCGAGCTTGGCAAAGCCGGCGATGTTCGCGGGGGTCATCTGCCCGTCCCCGCAGGGGGAGAGGCAGGAGTGCAGGTGCAAATCGCAGCGCAGCGGCATCACGCCGCCCCCTTTCTCAAAGACCGAGCAGCTTTGCGACGGCGGCGGCGGTCTCAAATTCGGGCGCGCTCGTCAGCGCGATGTTGATCCCCCGCTCTTCGGCGCGGGCGGCGGCGTCCTCCATCAGCACCGCGTCGTGGCACAGGATGATGACCGCCGCGTCGGCAAGGCTCGCGACCGCGACGGCGTTGACGCTGCCCATCACGGTACACCAGGCGCAGCCCTCGCCCGCCCGGCCCATCGCCCAGGACAGCAGGTCCCCGCAGAAGCCGCAGGCGACCTCCCGGTCGGGGTCGGGCAGCGGGAAGGCAGGGGTAAGGTTACAGGATTCACACAGCTGGGCGACCGTCATCGCGGGCCCTCCTTTCTCTTCTTCATCGGGTGCGGTGGGGGTCGCCGGGGTCGATCCGCAGCGCGCGCAGCACCGCCTCCATCCGCTCCCGGATCAGCACGACGCAGTCCTCCACCGCCGCTTCGCCCCGCACCACGTCCTCGGCGAGGGCCTTGCAGCTCGGCGCGCCGCAGCCGCCGCAGTCCAGGCCGGGCAGCGCGGCGAGGATCCGCTGCATCTCGGAATACCTTGCAAAGCTCTCGCTCGCGTCGCTGCCCAGTTCGAGCACCGGCTGATACTCCATCCCGGCGTCCCAGCGCAGCCGCTCCTCCGCCTGCTCGGGCAGGTGGTTGCGGCTGACCGGCAGATACCGGCGCAGCAGCTTCAGCTTGACTCTGGCAATATACGGGTTTTCGACGGTGAGCACCCCGCCCACGCAGCCGCCCGAACAGGCGTTCAGCTCGACAAAATCCAGTTCCCCGAGCTTCTCGTCCTCGAGATCCTCGAGCACCCGGATGACGTTCTCGATCCCGTCGGCGGCGAGATACCGCTCGGTCGAGATCAGCCCCGCCGCCTCGCCGCCGCTCTCGCCCCAGCCCAGCCCGATGCGGCCGGTCGTGGACAGCGGTTCGACGGGGGCGGTCTTCATCAGGCCCAGCAGCCTGGGGTAGACCTCCTTGATCGCGACCACCGCGTCGAGCGCGCTGCGCTCGTTGCCCAGCGGCATCCGCATCGCGGTCACCTTCGCCGGACAGGGGCTGATAAAGACGGCGCCGATCTGCTCCGGGGCAAGGCCGGTGCGCTGCGCCGCCCGCCGCTTTGCGATCCGCGCGGCCAGCTCGACCGGCGCGATCAGCGGCAGCAGGTGGTCCAGCAGCCCCGGGAACCGCACCCGGATCAGCCGCAGCACCGCCGGGCAGGCCGAGCTGATCACCGGCTTTGCGACGTCCGGCCGGGCCAGATACCGCCGTGTCGCCTCGCTGACCAGCTCGGCGGCGCTCGCGACCTCATACACCTCGTCAAAGCCCAGCCCGCGCAGCGCGCTGAGCATCAGGTCGGGATCCTCCAGATTGTTGAACTGGGCGCAGAGGGCCGGCGCGGGCAGCGCGACGGTGTATTCAAACCGCTCGATCACCTCCAGCGGGTCATAGATCGCCTTCTTGGCGTGGTGCGGGCAGATGCGGATGCACTCCCCGCAGTCGATGCACCGCTCGGGGTTGATCGCCGCCTTGCCGTCCCGTACCCGGATCGCCCCGGTCGGG
Organism: uncultured Pygmaiobacter sp.; assembly: GCA_944386485.1. Taxonomy (GTDB): domain Bacteria; phylum Bacillota; class Clostridia; order Oscillospirales; family Ruminococcaceae; genus Pygmaiobacter. Next base: position 5,178 of record CALXBG010000018.1, read on the forward strand.
CACCGCTTGATGCAGTTGGTGCAGCCCATGCACAGCTCCCGGTCCAGCGTGACCGAGTGGAAAAATTCACCCATCCCGTTTCCCTCCTCTCACAGCGGCGTAGGGCCGGCTTTGCGCCCACAAATGCAGCTGCCGCGCGAAAGATTTGACGAAAAATACAAAAAAATATCTAAAAATATTGCAGATTGGACAAACAGGGGCGGGCAAAAGCCCGCCGGTCGCCCTTTCGGAATCGGGGTTGCAAGGGGGCGCGCCCCCTTGGGTCTTGGGCCCTTGCCCTTGCGCCGGAAATCAGCCGGCGGTGAGGACGGCCATCCGGATATGGGTTCCCTCGCCGACGGTGGAGGCGATCGAGAACTCGTCGGTATACTTCTTCATATTCGGCAGCCCCATGCCGGCGCCGAAGCCGAGGCTGCGGACCTCGTCGGGCGCGGTGGAATAGCCCTCGCTCATCGCGAGGGCGATGTCCGGGATGCCGGGCCCTTCGTCGTCGAGGGCCATCTCGATCCGCTCGGGGGTGAGGGCGACGGTGATCCTGCCGCCGCCGGCGTGGATGGCCAGGTTGATCTCCCCCTCATAGAGGGCGATGGCGGCGCGGCGGATGGCGGCGGGGGGAAAGCCGAGGGACTTGAGCCGGCTCTTGAGGTCGGCGCTCGCCTCGCCCGCGCGGGTGAAGTCGTCGCCCGGGACGACGTAGTCCAGACGAATGGGTTCCGCCATCAGTGAACACCGCCTCTCAAGCCGTGGGCATAGAGCAGGCCGCAGGCGGTGAACATGGTGTGATCGGTGCAGAGGATCGCCATGCCCCGCTCTTCGGCGAGGGCGAGGATGCCCGCGTCCGGCTTTTTGCCCCGGACAAAGACGATGCAGATCATATCCATCATGTCGGCGGTGCGGACCACCTGCGGGTTGTTGAGCCCGGTGATGAGAACCGACTGGTCCTTGACAAAGGCCAGCACATCGCTCATCATGTCGCTGCCGCAGGCGGTGTGGACCTCCCGCTCGAGGCCGGCGCCCTCGGTCAGCAGCTGTGCGTCGAGGATCGACAGAATATCCGAAATCTTCACTTGAAAAACCCTCCCTGCGGCGCAGTTGTTGGTGCGGCGGGGGCCGATTGCCCCCTTTCTTACATTATAATGGAGATTAGATAAATGCACAATACACAAAAAAACTCAAGATATTTGTGCAACTTTTCGACAAAATGAGGACAAAAGGAATAGCGCGGCGATTTTGAATTTGTTATAATGAATATGTCTGGAAATTTCGCCTGTGGGCGAAAAGGAGATAAAAAACCGCGCCGCGGCGCGGGAGCAAAGGGAGGAAGATTGAAAGATGGCGCGTGGAACATCATTGCCCTTCAAGGGCACGCCGGAGCAGGAGAAGGAGCTGAGAGCCTGGCTGGCGGAGAACAGGGGGATGAAGGGCGCGGCGCTGCCGGCGCTGCAGAAGGCCCAGGAGATCTACGGATACCTGCCCATCGAGGTACAGCGGATCGTGGCCGAGGAGCTGGAGATGCCGCTGGAGGAGATCTACGGGGTTGCGACCTTCTATGCCCAGTTCAGCCTGAACCCGAAGGGTCAGTACAAGATCTCGGTCTGCCTGGGCACCGCCTGCTACGTCAAGGGCAGCGGCAAGATCTATGAGAAGCTGCAGGAGAAGCTGGGGATCGCCGGCGGCGAGTGCACGCCGGACGGCAAGTTCAGCCTGGACGCCTGCCGCTGCGTGGGCGCCTGCGGTCTGGCGCCGGTCATGACCATCAACGACGACGTGTACGGCCGTCTGACCGGCGACGAGCTGGACGAGATTCTGGCGCGGTACTGAGCGACGCGCCGCGCAAAAGGAGGGGGCGGGATGCAGGAGCTGTCGATGAACCTGCTGGACATCGCGCAGAACAGCGTCGCGGCCGGCAGCAAGCTGACCGAGATCACGGTGCTGATCGATACGGCGCGCCGCAGCCTGGTGCTCCGGATTGCCGATTGCGGCAAGGGGATGAGCGAGGAGACGCTGCGGCGGGTGACCGACCCCTTTTACACCACCCGCACCACCCGCAAGGTCGGGCTGGGGCTGCCGCTATTCCGGGAGGCGGCCGAGACCGCCGGCGGGAAGATGACCATCCGCTCGAAGGAGGGGGTGGGCACGACGGTGGAGGCCAGCTTTGAGCTGGGCAACATCGACCTGCCCCCGCTGGGGGATGTGCCGGGCAGCATCGTGAATCTGGTGCAGTGCAACCCCGAGCTCGATTTCATCTTTCGGGTCGAGAGCGACGGGGAGACCTTCTGCATGGACACCCGGGAAATCCGCGGGATTTTGCAGGGTGTGCCCCTCTCGAGCCCCGAGGTGGCCTTGTTTTTGCGCGAATATCTCGAGGAACATACCGAAAATCTACTGAAAAGGAGCAACCTGATATGAAGAGTCTGGAAGAGCTTGCCGCCATCCGGGACCGGATGAAGAATATCGTCAACACCAGAGAAGCGGATGAGAACAATATCCGGATCGCCGTGGGGATGGCCACCTGCGGCATCGCGGCCGGCGCGCGGCCGGTCCTCAACGCCTTTACCGAGGAGATCGCCCGCCGGGAGGTCCCCCATGTGACCGTCACCCAGACCGGCTGCATCGGCATCTGCCAGTACGAGCCGGTGGTCGAGGTCTTCGCCCCCGGCAAGGACAAGGTCACCTATGTCAAGATGACCCCCGAGAAGGTCGCGCGGGTGGTGTCGGAGCACATCCTCGGCGGGGTGCCGGTGGCGGAGTACACCATCGGCGCGGCCCAGAGATAAGGGAGGGAGATTGAGATGTTTAGAAGCCATGTAATGGTTTGCGGCGGCACCGGATGCACCTCCTCCGGCAGCGCCAAGATCATGGAGGCGTTCGAGCGGGAGATCGCCCTGAACGGTCTCGACCAGGAGGTCAAGGTCATCCACACCGGCTGCTTCGGCCTGTGCGCGCTGGGCCCCATCGTCGTCGTCTACCCCGAGGGCTGCTTTTACAGCCGGGTGAAGGAGGAGGACGTGGGCGAGATCGTCCGCGAGCATCTGCTCAAGGGCCGGCCGGTCAAGCGGCTGCTCTATGAGGAGACGGTCGACCAGGATCAGATCAAGAGCCTGTCCGAGACCAACTTCTACAAGAAACAGCACCGGGTCGCGCTGCGCAACTGCGGCGTCATCAACCCCGAGAACATCGACGAGTACATCGCCTTTGACGGCTACCGGGCGCTGGGCAAGGTGCTCACCGAGATGACCCCCGACGAGGTCATCCAGACCATGCTGGACAGCGG
>CALXBG010000019.1 GCA_944386485.1 uncultured Pygmaiobacter sp.
CGGCCCCGTCATACCGGCCATAGGTGCCGATATTCTTCTCATACGCTTCCTTGGGATCCACGCCGTGCCGGATGTCCTCCAGCATCTTGCCGACCTTGACGAACTTGTAGCCGATGGTGTGATCCTCCTCGTCGAGCGCGATCGAGAGGATATAGCCCTCGGCCATCTCGAGGTAACGCACGCCCTTGGCGCCGGTGGAGAAGATGGTGCCGACCTGGCTGCGCAGGCCCTTGCCCAGATCCTCCAGCCCCGCGCCGATCGGCAGGCCGCCCTCGGAGAACGCGGTCTGGCTGCGGCCGTAGACGATCTGCAGGAACAGCTCACGCATTGCAACGTTGATCGCGTCGCAGACCAGGTCGGTGTTCAGCGCCTCGAGGATGGTCTTGCCGGGCAGGATCTCGCCCGCCATCGCGGCCGAGTGGGTCATGCCGGAGCAGCCCAGCGTCTCGACCAGCGCCTCCTGAATGATGCCGTTCTTGACGTTCAGGGTCAGCTTGCAGGTGCCCTGCTGGGGGGCGCACCAGCCCACGCCGTGGGTCAGGCCGGAAATGTCCTTAATTTCATACGCTTTTACCCATTCGCCCTCCTCGGGGATGGGGGCGGGACCATGATGCACACCCTTGGCGACGGTGCACATCCGCTCTACTTCATGAGAATAGGTCATAGTTGCACTCCTTCTTCCTTGATTTCGGGCAGCTCAAAAACCGCCCGTCTTCCCGCTGTGGGACCGAACACCTTTATTATAAAGGCCGCGGGGACAAACTTCAAGTCTCCGCGGCCGATTTTGGCTGAAATTCAGCGCGCGGCGCCCTCGCCGCACCCCTTTGCGCGGCCCTGCTGAACCGCTGCGCGCAGGTTGCCGCACATCTGCACCAGCAGCCGGCAGGCCTCATCCTGCTCGGCGCGGGAGAGCCCCTGGTAGAGCGCCTCGTGCAGCTGGTCGGTGATCTCCTCCACCGGCGCCAGCAGCGCGCTGCCCTGCGCGGTCAGAGCCAGGCGGTTGACCCGCCGGTCGGCGGGGTCAGCGCTGCGGTGCAAAAATCCCCGCTCCTCCAGCGCGGCCGCCGTGCGGGCGACGGTGGCCTTGTCCAGCCCGGTGATGGCGGCGATCTCCTCCTGGGTGATCCCCGGCTGGTGGGCGCAGCGCAGAAAGACCGGAAGCTGCGCGCTCTCGAGCGGCAGCTTTTTCTGCCGCAGCGCGTCGGCGAGAAACCGCTGGCAGTACCGGTAGAGGATCGAGGCGTAGCGGTTTGCGTAAAACGACTGCATCAGTTGCCTCCCCGCGCCAGCTGCACGTTCTCCTTCTCCCGCAGCTCCCGCAGCAGCGCCATCCCCATCGGGATCGAGAGGGCAAAGGTTAAAAGGTCGGCCAGCGGCTGGCTGAGCTGGACGCCGAGGGCCGAGAGAAAGCGGGGCAGGACCAGGATCAGCGGCAGAAAGAAGACGCCCTGCCGCGCCGCCGAGAGGATCGAGGCATCCCGGCTCTTGCCGATGTTCTGCTGGAGCATGTTCAGGCAGGTCGTCCAGCCGACAAACGGAAAGCTGGCGCATTGCAGCCGCAGCGCGATCGCACCGAAGGCGAGCACCTCGGCGTCCCCCTTGCGGAAGAGGGCGACCACCTGCGGCGCAAGGAGAATCCCCGCGGCCGAGAGCGCCACCGTGCCCGCCACCGCGACCTTGACGCAGAACCAGAACGCCTGACGCACCCGGTCATACCGGGAGGCGCCGTAGTTGAAGCCGCAGACCGGCTGAAAGCCCTGGCCGAAGCCGACGAGGGCGGAGTTTGCAAAGTTCATCACCCGGGAGACGATGCTCATCGCCGCGATCGCCGCGTCCCCGAACGGGCCGGCGGCGAGGTTGAGGCAGATGGTGGCCACGCTGGCGAGCACCTGCCGGAAGAAGGAGGGCGCGCCGCCCCGCAGCACCTGCTGGTAGAAGGAGACCGAGAGCCGGATCCGGCGCGGGTCCATCCGGATATTGCCCCCGCGCCAGCACTGGATCATCAGGATCGCGAAGCTGATGATCTGGCTGAGCACCGTCGCGATCGCCGCGCCGGCGGTGCCGAGGCCGAAGGTGAAGATGAACAGCGGGTCGAGGGCGATGTTCAGCACGCCGCCGGCGGTGATGCCGACCATCGCGTACATCGCGCTGCCCTGAAACCGCAGCAGGTTGTTGAGGACAAAGGAGCTGGTGATGAAGGGCGCGCCGAGCAGGATGTACTGGGCGTAGGCGCGCGCGTAGGGCAGAATCGTCTCGGTCGCGCCCAGCATCCGCACCATCGGGTCGATGAAGACAAGGCCCAGCACCATCAGTACCGCGCCGGCGGCGAAGGCGGTGTAAAAGCCGGTGCAGGCGACCTGCTCGGCCTCCTCCCGCCGGCGGGAGCCCAGCAGCCGGGAGACCAGGTTGCCGCTGCCGATGCCGATGGTGAAGCCCACCGCCTGAAAAATCGCCATCAGGGAAAAGACCACCCCGACCGCGCCGGTCGCCGAGGTGCCGATCTTGCCGACAAAGAAGGTATCGGCCATGTTGTAGATCGAGGTCACCAGCATGCTGATGATGGTGGGTACCGCAAGGGCCGCCACCAGCCGGGGCACCGGGGTTTCGATCATCTGTTTGTACTTGGCTTCCTGCTCGTCGCCTGCCATTTTGATTCCTCCCTCCCCCGCGCGGTGCGCGGGATATCCAAACTGTGTTTTTACAGCAACCATCCTAACACAAAATAGTTGTGTATGCAACTATCTGGGAAAAGAAATACCGCGCCCCGGCGGCCGGGACGCGGCGGACAGTTCAATCTTCCGGCTGCTGGGCCGCGAGGGCGGCACGGCAGGCGGCAAGGGCGGACTCGAGGCTGTTTGCGCTGACGAGAAAGCCGCTGACGTGGCAAAACCGCAGGCCGCGCACCCCCGCGGCCCGCTCGAGCTGAGGCCCCCGCAGCCCGCGCCAGGACTCGGGGAAGCTGCACCGCAGCCGGTGCCTGGGGTCGTCGGGCAGCGGCACCCCCTGCGCCGAATAGCCGCCCCGCTGGGAGGGGTAGACGACCAGCTTTGCCTGTGAATCTTTCAGCCGGTTTTTC
>CALXBG010000020.1 GCA_944386485.1 uncultured Pygmaiobacter sp.
GCGACCCGGCCCAGATAGAGCGACCAGCCCAGCCAGCCCGCCACCGCCGTGGCGCCGAGCAGCCCGAACGAAGCCGCCGCCCGGCCCAGCCGCGCCGGCCAGCGCCGCTGCGACGCGCAGAAGATCTCGTCGGCGGCAATCAGCATCGCGGCGATCAGCCCCAGCGCAAGGCCCATGTCCTTGACTAGTGAAAGCGCGGCAATCAGCACCAGCGACCGCGCGAGATCGCCGGGTCGCTTTTCCGATCCGAAGTAGAGACAGACCGCACCGCCCCAGAGCAGCCCGAGGGTGAGGTCAGCCTGGAGTGTGAGGTAGACGGTCGAGGCCACCCCGCTGGCGGCCCCGGTCTCAAAAAAGAGGGGCAGCAGCACACAGCAGCCCAGCAGCAGGATGTTGCGCGGGCGGCTGTACCGGTCCTGCCCGCTGCAGATGGTCGCCATGCAGGCGAGGGCGAGGATGTCGTAGGCCGCATAGGCGCCCCACTCGGCAAACGCGGGCTGGAAGAACTCGAACAGATAGACCAGCACCGGCAATCCCGGCGGGTAGGCCGCGGTGACCATGTTGCCGGGAGCGGTGGCATAGAGCTGATCCGCCTCAAAGGTGTTCTTCGCCGCGCTGCCCCAGAAGGTGAAATCGTCCCATTGGTAGAACATCGGCCTGCGGACCGCAAAGAGCAGGATGAAAAAGGCGCCGCCGGCCAAAAACAGCACAAAGCCGGGGCTTTGCAGCGCCCGGCGCAGCCCACGGCCTTTGTTTTTGATCTCGAGGACGGCCGCCGCCGCGGCAGCGGCAAAAAACAGCCAGCCCCCTGCCCGCAGCAGTCCCGCACAGCCGGCAAGGCTCAGCAGCACCATTCCGCCGCCCAGCACCACCGCCGGCGCGGCGGACGGGGCGCAGCGGGTACGCGCGGACAAAAGGACGCTCAGGCAGCCCACAGCACAGAGAACGAGCAGCATCAAGACGGCTGTCATCGCGGCATCCCGTCCTTTCCAGAGGATTTTGCAGGCCGGTCAGGGCATCATACAGACCGGACCGATATAATAGTGCTGCGCCAGCAGCACCGCGGCGAATACTGCAAAGCCGCCGCTTGCAAACAGGCCCAGCGCCTGTGCCCCCCGCGTGCCGGGGCGGGCGGGCTCCAGCACCCGGCTGAGCAGCGCCGAGACCAATACGAAGAGCATCAGAAATGCGGGCAGCAGATACCGGGTCTGTACCCCGAGCACCCGCACCATCCCCACCGGGGTATAGGTGACATACTGAGCGGCCAGCACCCCGCCGGTATACATCAGGGTGAGCAGCCCCAGCCCCATCGCGCTGCGGGGAGTCAGGCTGCTGCGCTCATGGGTGCTCAGCGAGGCGCCCAGCAGCAGCGCCAGCGGCGAGAGCAGCCCGATGATCGGGATCTCAAGATCCAGCGCACCGAAGGTCCCCAGCTTGGTGAGGAACAGCCCGTTCTCATACAGGCTGCCCAAAAAGACCATCAAGGTGCGGGGAATATGCCCCAGCACAAAGGAGACCTGACCGGCAATGCTGACCGTCTCTCCCAGCATCCGCCCCTCGTCAAAGTTGACCCGGAAGCTCTGACCGTACCATTCGACGGCGAAGATCAGCCCCAGCGCCAGCACCAGCGCGAGCGCGGCGAGCTGCCATTTCTTGATCCGGGCTTTCCAGACCCGGGCGGGCAGGATCAGCGGCACCACGATCCACAGCAGATTGATCCAGGGCTTGACCGCATTGACCATTACAAATGCGAAGGCGAAGACCGCGAGATCCCGGTCCCGCAGCTCGTCCACACAGTAGTAGCTGACCGTCAGATAGTAAAATCCGAGCATCAGCGCGTCATAGTTGCAGGAGGCCGCGATATAAAGGCTCATCGGCAGCAGCGCCACCGCGAGAAAGACCCCCGCATAGCGTCGGCAATTCCGCAGCGCCGCAAAACAGAGCAGCGTGTAGGCGACGAGGTTTGCGAGCCGCCCCGCATACAGACAGCCCAGCGCCCCGAACCCGAGCAGACGGGCGACGGCCATGAAGAGCGCCTGATGCAGATAGGGCAGGATCTGAACCACCTGCGGCTCGTTGACGGCAGGGGCATTGCCCTCGGCGCACATCTGCCGGTAGACGGCAAACCGCTCGCCCAGACCGATCCGCTCCCCGTCGATCTCCTTGATTGCAAAGTTTTCGCTCGAGCCGCCGCCGGTCACATTGCCGTCCTCGTCGGTCTTGAGCCAGTAACTGGTATTCGCGTTGACCCACGCGCCGGGGAAACAGGTCATCAGCGCGTTGACGTCGTCGGGGTAGCCGCGCTCGCCATCAAAATCGAACCGGCCCTCGCTGATCGCATAGGCCCGCAGAAAGTGGCTGGCCTCGTCCGGCGTCTGCATCGGCGGGTTGGCAAAGCAGAAGCACAGCCCGCACAGCAGCACCGCCAGCGCCGCGCGGGAAGCGAAGCTGCGGCAGCGCAGCACCAAGAAAACCCCGCCGACCACCGCCAGCGCGAGCGCGCAGGCGATCAGGGTCAGCGGCAGCGGCGCGATCTCGGTAAACTCATAAAAAACCCGCCAGTAATAGACGATCCCGACCCCGGCTGCAATCGCAGCGAGGCAGGCGGCAGCCCATCGGAACGCCGGCGCGCGCAGGATCCCTTCCAGTTTTTCCATCTCTGCCTCCCGGCAAATGAATTTTTCCGCTCCGGCGCGCCGTTACAGATTGTAGGCGTCCACTTTATAGCTGGACAGATGGCCGCGCAGGAACTCGATCGTCTCGGCGAGACCCTGCTCAAAGGTATACCGGGGCTGCCAGCCGGTCATCCGGCGCAGCTTGGTCGCGTCGCCCAGCAGCCGCTCGACCTCGCTCTTTGCCGGGCGCAGCCGCTGCTCCTCGCAGACCACCTTCGCCGCGGGGTTGATCTGGCGAATCAGCTCGTCCGCCAGCTCGCCGATCGAGATCTCCCGTCCGGTGGCGATGTTGATCTCCTGCCCGACCGCCTCGTCGCAGTCGGCAATCGCCATAAAGCCGGCGGCGGTGTCCTTGACATAGTTGAAATCCCGGGTTGCAGAGAGGTTGCCCAGCCGGATCTCGGTGCGGCCGGCCAGCAGCTGGGTGATGATGGTCGGGATGACCGCCCGCGCCGACTGGCGGGGGCCGAAGGTGTTGAAGGGGCGCACGATCGACACCGGCAGGTCAAAGCTGCGGTAGAAGCTCTCGGCCAGCCGGTCGGCCCCGATCTTGGTCGCCGAATAGGGACTCTGGCCCTGATAGGGGTGGTTCTCGTCGATCGGGACATACTTCGCGGTGCCGTACACCTCGCTGGTCGAGGTGATCATCAGCCGCTCGGTTCCAAGGTCCCGCGCCGCCTGCAGCACGTTGAGGGTGCCCTTGATGTTGGTGTCGACATAGCTGTCGGGCGAATGGTAGCTGAAGGGAATCGCGATCAGCGCGGCCAGGTGATAGACCCGCTGCTGGCCCGCCATTGCGGTGCGGACCCCGTTGGGATCCCGGATATCCCCCATAAAGATCTCGATCTCGTCTCTGATCTCGGGCGGCAGGGTGTCGATCCAGCCGCAGGAGTTGAAGGAGTTGTAATAGCAAAAGGCCTTGACCTTCTCGCCGCGGCGAACCAGTTCCTCGGTGAGATGACTGCCGATAAAGCCGTCGGCGCCGGTGACCATACATGTGTGAGACATAAAAACCCTCTCCCGAGCGCGCACAGCGCCCCTGTTTTTCTGCGTTCGGCTGTGCCAAAACAGCCTTCATCGCTGCTAAGTATACTATAAAATCCGTTCAATATCAACAAAAGGCCAAGCTGCGACGGATTTTGCCTTTACATCCGGCCGCCCTTCCTATATAATAAAACGGTTCAGGACCGTCTTTTTCTGCGGATCCCGCTCTTTTTTGTGCTGGGCGGCGGTCCGCTTTTTATGGAATTCGGATCCCTGCGGGTCCGTTTTGTCGAAAGGAGCTCCTTGGCATGACCTTTACCTCGGCCGCCTTCGCGCTGTTCTTTCCCTGCGTGGCGCTGGTCTATTTTCTCGTCCCGGCGTGCTGGCAAAATCTCGCGCTGCTCTGCGCCAGCTGTGTGTTCTACGGTTTCAATCTCGCCGGGCAGCCGCTTTCCGCCCTTGTGCTGGCAGCCCACATCCTCTTCACCTACGGTATGGCCCGCGCAATCGAGCGGGCCGAGGGGGCAAAGCGGCGGCGTCTTGCCGCGGTGGCGGTCGGCAGCGTGGTCGCGGTGCTGGCCGTCTTCAAATATTACAATGCAGCGCTCTCCACCCTGCTCGGGGCAGGCTCTTTTGCAAAGCTCGCGCTGCCGCTGGGCATCAGCTTTTACACCTTTGCGACCATCAGCTATCTGGTCGACGTCTGCCGCGGCGATATGCCCGCTGAAAAGGATTTTGTCGCCTACGCCGCCTTTGTGACCTTCTTTGGGACCATCACCAGCGGGCCGATCTGCCGCGCCCGCCTGCTGCTGCCCCAGCTGCACAGCCCCCGCCGGTGGGATGCCGGGCGGGTGACAAACGCGCTGCGGCTGTGCCTGTCGGGTCTTTTCCGCTGGGTCGCGATCGCGAATATCCTTGGCCTTTATGTCAACCAGATTTTCGAGCATCTCGCCGATTATCAGGGACTGACCCTGATCTTCGCCGCGGTGCTGTACGCGCTGCAGCTTTACTTTGAGTTTTCGGGCTACTCCGAGATCGCGCAGGGCATCGCGCTGACGCTGGGCCTTGAGATCCCGACGAACTTCAAGACCCCCTATTTTGCCACCAACTTCTCGGGCTTTTGGAACCGCTGGCATATCTCGCTGTCGAGCTGGTTGCAGGATTATGTCTTTCTGCCGCTGGTCTGGGGCCGGTGGACCAGCCGGCTGCCGGTGATCGGCAAGCGGGTGGAGAATCCGCCGATGATCTCAAGCGTCGCGATCGTCTTCATCCTGTCCGGCTTCTGGCACGGCAACAGCTGGCCGTTTGTTGTCTGGGGATTGTTGCAGGCTGCTTTCCGGGTGGGAGAAGAGCTGCTGCACCGGTTCTACAAGAAGCCGAAAAAGCGCCCGGGGCTGCCGCTGCGGGTCTTCAAGACCGCCGGGGTCTTTGTGCTCTGGACGACGAGCTTGGTCTTTTTCCGGGTCGGGCTGCTGGCCGGGGGCACCGTGTCCGACGCCT
>CALXBG010000021.1 GCA_944386485.1 uncultured Pygmaiobacter sp.
CCTTGCCGGATTCGTCAGCGGTGCTTTTGTCACCGCGCTGCCGGGCATCATCGCACAGCTGGTGCTGGTGCCGGCGATTGTAGTCGCGCTCAAAAAATCCAATCTGGCGGATTGATTGCCGAAAAAAAGGGGACAAGCTTTTGTCCCCTTTTTCTTTTTGAGAGATCACAGGATATAAAATCCCCAGCCCGGCAGCCAGAGCATCGCCGCCGCCCAGCCGGTTGAAACCGGCAGACCGCTGAGTGCCGGAAAGAAGAAGCAGAAAAGCGCTGCGGCGGCGAGGAGCAGCAGGATGCCAAGGCGCCGTGCGAGGACCGGGCGCCGGTCGGACAACCGGCAGAACGCCAAACCGAGCCCCAGCAGGGCAAAGGGCATCGCGGTGAAGTAGTGATAGATGAAGCAGGCGCGGGAGATTGCCGCCCAGGGCAAATAGACTGCCGCATAGAGCAGCAGGACAAAGAGCGCGGAGAACCGCCGGGAAGAGCTGCGCCGCAGCGCGGCAATGCCGGTCAGCAGGATGCCTGCAAGACCACCCCACCAGACCACCGGGTTGCCAAAGGCTGCGATGCTGGCCACCGTGTCCGCTCCCAGCAAGCTGCCCATGTAGTACCAGACCGGGCGCAGCAGCAGCGGCCAAGTGTACCACGCCGAGGAGAAGGGATGGGTGGCGGTCAACTGGCTGTGGTAGCGGAACATCGCCAGCTGGGCCGGCCAAAGATCCGACCAGGACATGCTGCCGCCGAAGATCAGCGGCAGGTAGGAGGCAAGATAGATTGCCAATGGAACCAGCAGATAAAAAACAAAGCCCGCAATGAGCGCAAACCGCAGATCCCGCACCGCCTCGCCGCGGTCCGGCCCGTCCTTTTCCCGTCGCCAGCGGACAGCCATTGCAAAGAACCAGATTGCCGCCAGACCTGCCCCGGCATACAGACCGGTCCATTTGGACGCACAGCCCAGCCCAAAGGCAACGCCGCCCAATGCGGCGGGCAGCAGCGCGCCCCGCCGTCCTGTGGCGAGAAAACGACGGCAGAACCAGATCATGCAACAGGCGGCTGCCAGTACGAAGAAGACGGCGAAAACGTCGATGGTCGCGATCCGTGACTGGGTATACCGCATGAAGTCGAGGCAGAACAGCGCGCTGACCCAGACCGTCGGCCAGAACCGGCCCAGCAGCTGCCGGGCGAGCAGATAAAAGACAGGGACCATCGCAATGCCGAACAGTACCCCCATGATCCGCCAGCCAAAGGGATTCATCCCGAACAGCGCAATTCCCAGCGCGATCAGATCCTTGCCCAGCGGCGGATGGGTGGTCTCGTAAACCGATAACCCGTGCAGCGTCTCATATCCGGTGCGGGCGTGGTAGATCTCGTCAAAATACATCCCGTTGAGCTGGGAGGGACGGTCGGGCAGCAGCGCCTGTTCGTCAAACAGCGCGTCCCCCTCCGCCGAAACCCAGGTCGGACAGACCGGCGCGCCGGTCTCGTCGGCAAAGACCAGTTCATTGACCGATCCGCCGCTCAAAAAGAGGGTAAAGCTGCCGCCGGAGGAGAGAACTTCCTGCCGCTGCCAGGAAAAACAGGTGGTATAGGAGAGAGAAAAGTCACAGACCGTCTCGCCCGCCTCATCAACGACGGTCAGCCGCCCGTCAGCAATGCCGGGATAAACCCAGATGCTGTCTACCGTGCAATCCGCCGGCAATTCGACCGCGACGACCAGGTTTTCCGCCGTTGCCGTGCAGGCGCTCTGCGGCACCGCAGTAGTGCCGAGGTAGGGCAGCGATAGGCAGCCGGCAAACAGGGTCAGCAGAGAAAAGGCGAGGGCGTCCCGACGGGAGAACCGGTTGACCGGCAGCGGTGAAACCGACAATAGCCCGCGCAGGGAGGAACGCGCTCGATGGCAGAATGATTGCCACACAGAATGTTCTCTTTTCTCTTCCGGCAAACGCAGACAGGCGCGCACCAGCAGCCCAAAGGCGAGCAGGGTCGCCAGCGCCCCCAACCGGATGAAAATGGCGCATAAGGCCCCTTCAAGGAAGGGGTTTTGCTCGGCGCTGGCGTAGACAACCACCATATTGAGCAGCAACGAGAAGGTGAGCAGCGCGGCGGGAAGATTCAATCGCCGGTCGCCCGAAAGCGCCCGCCCTGCGAGCAGCAGCACCAGCGCGGGGAAGAGATACCGCTCGTGCATCCGATGGGAAAAGAGAAAAACGCCGCAGCCATAGAGCGCGGCAAGCAAGGGCAGATTGAGCCGCCGGCCCCGCAGCACAAGCAGCACCAGCGCGATGGTCAGCAGCAGGATGAATAGGATGCCCCAGGTCTTCCAGCTCAGCAGCAGGAAGACAGCATCCTCTGACTGCCAGTTGCCGCCGAGCAGCGCCATCCAGTTGAAGGCGTTGACCGAGGCATAGGGATAAGAGGTAAAAGTCGAAAAATACTGTGGAATCAGCCAGAGGAACGGGGTTCGGTCTCCGGTAAAGGGCAGCGAGAGCAGCAAGACCGCCCCAATGCTGACCGCGCCGGCGGCCAGCGTCCGCCCCGCGGCGCGCAGCCGCGCCCGGCCATGAACGCGCAGCAGGGCGAGCAGAAAGCCCAGCGCGAAGACCGGGCCGAAGATCAGCGCCTGCGGCTTGAGTGCCAGAGCGACCCCAAAGCAGCCGGCGGCAGAAAAATACCGACCCGCGTCGGCCAGCACAAAGGCGGCAACGAGCGCCAGAGCCAGCGCGGAATCCACCTGTTTCCAGACCGCGCAGTCAAAGATCAATGCGGGGTTGAAGGCGACGGCGGCGGTCAGCAATAATGCACACCGCTCTCCCCAGCGGGGCAGCGCCAACCGGGCCAACAGCAGCGCCAGCGCGAGATCACAGAGGATCGGTGGGGTACACAGCAGGACAAGAGCGCCGGGAGAGAGCGGGGCGAGCCCAAGCGCACGGGTCAGCGCGCCGATTCCCCATAGCAGATAGAGATAACCGGGTGGATAATCGGCAAAAAAGCCGCCGGTATAAAAAGCGGAGGGGCCGCCCTCGGCGAGGAGGGAGGCCCAGGCAGAGAAGGTACCGGTGTCATAGGGATATCCGGCGGTCGTCGCGGCGAGCAGCAGCCGCAGCGCCAGAGCGCTGACCAGCAACACCGTGAGACGACGCCGGAACAGAGAAGAGCAGGTCATCAAAAACTACCTCGCTTTGCGCGCAGAATCAAATCAGCTACCGTAAAATGGCCGCCCGCTGCCCAACATCCGGCAGAGCGCGGCGGTGACCTGACCGAGAATTTCAATGCCGGCTAGTGGATCACCCGGCACTTCGAGTGAGTGGTCTGCGCCGGGAAAAAGCAAGAAACGGCTGCCCAGCAGCGCGCGCATCTGCAGCCGGTCCGCATCGCTGACCAATCCGTCCGCGTCCCCGGCTGCGGCCATGCAGTCGGCTTGGGATAGATAGGGCAGGGTACCGGCGAGTGGGGTCAGGAAAAAGTTTTTTGCACCCAGCGCGGGGCGGCTGGCGGTCAGTTCCCCGGCAATCAGGGTGCCAAAGCTCTTGCTGACCAAAAGCAGCTCGGCATATTCCCCGGCGCGCAGCGCGCTGTCCAGCTGGGTATTGGCGGCGGCGAACGCCTGCGGAAAAGCCTGTTGTCCCGCCTCGAAGATCGACTGGTTTGCCCCGCGTGTTAAAGGTCCATAGTCAATCGCCAGCGTCTGCCAGCCGGCGGCAAGTGCGGCCTTTTTTGCATAGTGAAGCAGCGGCTTGTCCGGCCCGTAACCGAAGCCGGGCAGCAGCACCAAAAGGCCCGGACGCGCCGCAGGGCGGGGATGTGCTGCGGCGGCAGATTGCCGCGCGGCAGCGGATTCAAACGGCATCACACTTCCCCCTTTTTATCTTTCGGTCAATCCATTCCACCGTCAGCGTGCAGGCTGCGGCGCAGATAGCGAAAGGTTGCGTCCTCTCCCTGCTGCGCCAGCATGGTCAGCAGCTGCTCCAGCTCGGCACGGGTTTCAGGGTGCAGCAGGTAGTGGTGCTTGGATCGCTCATAATAGGCCAGCGGCGCGTCGTCGGTGTAGTCTCCCTTGAGGTAGGTCCGGCTGGCGGCAATTCGGTCGCAGAACATCTCAGCCAGATAACGGCGGGGCATCCGCACCCCATCCATCGGCTTTGCGTCGTTTGGCGCATAGTCGACCCAGTACTCCAGATGGTGCCGGTTGCGGCCCTTGTGGTGCAGCCAGGCCGCGCTGTAACCCTTGTCCTGCCGCTCGGCGTCATTTGGGCTGCGATTGCCCTGGAAATACCGAACCCCGGCGAAAAATTCCACCGGGCTGAACTTGGACAGGTCATGACAAATCCCCTGCCGGTAGAGCCCGAGGCGAAAACAGTAGCGCAGCACCAGCTTTTTGTGGTGCAGCACGGTAAACAGGTGCCCGAAGAAATGCAAAACTGGCCCTCCCACCCAAAAAGTTTGTTTAGAGAACCCCCATCGCCTTCAGCCAGCTGAAGAGGGTCGGCGCGGCCCAGAACCCGCCCAGACCGACAACAAAGACGCCCCAGCAGGCCAGCCGGGGAGAAAACCGGCGCTCATCGCCGCACAACCGATCGGCGAGGGTTGCCTTTCCCACCGGCAGCTTGAAGATCAGGCCGGCGAACAGCGGCCCGTAGAAGAGAATCGGGGCCAGCTCATTGAGATAGGGGATCAGAGAGAAATAAAAGCCGGTTGTCCGCGCACCCTGTACCGCGGAAAAGGAGAACCCGCAAAGCAGCGCAATCAGCCCGCCATCGATCAGGTTTGCCTCCAGCTGGCCGGGGTAGAGTGCGGCGAGAAGTACAAAGAAACCGATGCAGAACAATCCCTCGGTCAACGCGAAAAGGGCCTTATCCCGCAGCTGCAGACCGGTCAGCAGCGTAAAGGGCGCCAGCAGGATCAGCCATTGCGGGTGCCAGTAGACAAAGAGAAAGAGCAGGCTGAAGACCACCAGCCCGAAATAGATCGCGCCCCGGTTCTGCGCGGCGCGGTCGGCGGGCTGCCAGAGCCGCGCGGCGACGCAGACCAGCGCCAGCGAGAGCAGGAAAAGAGAGGCATCCTTGACCCCGCCGGGAAAGACCTGCGCGAAAAGCCGCTCGATCATCAGCTGATTAAAAAATCCGGCATCTCCGGTGCGCCCCCAGAACAACAGGCTGGTGGGCAGATAAAGCCAGAGGGAAAGCAGAACATACCCCGCTGCCCGCAGCAGCCGCTTTTCGGCCAACAGCACCAGCGGCAGCAGCAGAAAGATCGGAAAGAACTTGAAGACCATTCCGACCCCCATGATCAGCGAGAAGGGGATCATCTTGCCGTCGAGGTAATAGAGCAGCGCGAGCAGCAGGAAAAACAGACAGATGCTGTCATACTGCCCCATGATGAGGGTGGTGAAAAAGCTGATCGGGTTGAGCCAGAAGAAGAACGGCGCCCATCGGCAGCCGGTCTCCCCGCAGCCAAGCCGGCGCGCCAGCGCGCCGGTCAGCAGTCCGCAGCCGAGATAAAAGCCCGCACTCAGCCATTTTGCCCACAGGCTCAGGGTCAGATCGGTAAAAACAAAACCGCCGATCCGCTCGATGAGATAGAGCGGCAGCTCCCAGAGCGCATAGAGCAGATAGAGCAGAATGTTGTAGTGGGCGGCATTGGTATATCCGTAGCCATACACCCGGTCGTAAACGTCCTCGAAAAAGCCGAGAAAATTGCCGTCCAGCGTGCTGCGGATCAGGATATAGCCGTGCCGCGCGGTCTCAACAATATCAGGGTGGGCAAAGGCCAGCAGGCAGAAGACAGCCCCGAGCAGCAGAATCAGATATTCCGCCCGCACCGGCCCGCCGGCCAGCGGGGAAGACCCGCCAGCCGCCTTTATTTTGTTTTTGAAGACCTTTGCCATCTGCGTTGTTCCCCTTCCCACGCTATACCCAATCATGCTTTTTTATCAAACACAGCTGTTTTTAGCCGGCCCGCGAGGGGCAAGAAAAAAGGTACTGGGCATCGGATAATATAAGCGGCCGCTCTGCGGTCATTATACCACAGCCCGATCGCCGCGGACAACCGGATGGCTCAATTCTCGCCCGGCACCGGCTTGCCTGCGGCCTGAATCTTGGATACCGTATCCTCCCGAATGGCCTGGCGCAGCGCAGTTAATACCCGGGAAAAGCCGACCCGATCATTGGCATAGGTCATATTCAATGCGTATTCCCCCTGTGACCAGGTGTCGATCGGAGAGAGATTGTGCTGAATCAGCGCTTCCATCCCGTCCAGCGCCTTATAGACCTTTGCTTCAAGGGTGGATCGCTGGGCCATCTCTTGATAGAGTGCCTGCATCCGCCCCCGCATCGGCTCGCTCAGTTCCTCTACCCAACGGTTGAGCAGCTGCTCCTCGGTCTTTTCATCCGCCGCCGTCTTATCAAAGACGGGAATATCGCCGGTGAACGCCTCGCCGAGATCATGGATCAGACACATCTCGAGAATTTTTCCGATATCAAGTTCCGGAAACTCGGCCCGCAGCGCATCCTGTAAGAAAAAGACGCAGAGGGTCAGCATCCAGCTGTGTTCAGCAACGCTTTCCGGCCGCCCGCCGGAGGTGGTGCAGTGCCGGGTGGTATCCTTGAGCCGCTCTGCAATTCGCAGCGCGCCGAGAACTTCTTTGGGTTCCATTCATTGACATCCTTTCCGGGTCTGTTTGCTGATAGTGTACTCCATCCCGCCGGCTGACGCAAGCAAGGTGACGGGAAAACGACAAAAGCCGACCCACGCCATCGGTGCGGATCGGCTTTCAGTATGAATTCAGCTCTTTCGGATAAAATCCTGACCACAGCGCGGGCAGGTGATGGCAATCGTTCCCTTACCCTTTGGTACCCGGCATTTCTGCCCGCAGGAGGGACACTTAAAGCAGCGTTTGCCGGCGTCTGCGCGAAAACTGCCGGTCGCATAGGTGTGTCCGCTGCGGCCCCGCCGGTCGAAGAAATTCCGCAGACGGTACCACAGCGAGAGAAATTTTTCATTCTCGGCCTGCCGCAGCACAATTTTGCGGGAGAGCGCACGGAAAAAGACCAGCGCGATCAACAGTATCCCGAGCAGGGCCAGCACCAGCGCGCGGGGAAAGATCCGCCCCAACAGGCTGAGCGCCAACGCCATCACGATCAGCGCGATGTTCAGATTGTCGATGCCGTACCGGTCGCCAAAAAGACCGCGCCATCTGTTTCCCATGCAAGTTCCTCCTTGTTTGACGGACAAATTTTTCCCACCGGCAGAACAATTTATTACACCATCACGGTGGGGCGTACTGCAAGGATATGACGGCGCTGTTAAGATTTTGTGAAAGTGGATGAGAAGACTCGTAATATGCTTTGAAGCTGCGGCCTGTATTGCAAAGCGCGCAGGGGTTTTTAGCCCCTCTTGCGGTTACAGTTCGGCGACAACCTCAACCTCGCAGAGCGCGCCCTTGGGCAGATCCTTGACCGCAAAGCAGCTGCGGGCCGGCTTGCCGACAAAATACTTGGCATAGACCTCATTGAAGGCTGCGAAGTCCGCCATATCCGCCAGATAGCAGGTGGTCTTGACCGCCTTTTCATAGCTGCTGCCTGCCTCGGCGAGCACCGCGCCGAGGTTTTTCATCGCCTGTTCGGCCTGCGCGGTGAGGGTGTCTCCGGCAAGCTCGCCGGTCTGGGGCACCAGACCGATCTGTCCGGAGGTGAAGACCAGGCCGCCGGTCACGACCGCCTGCGAATAGGGTCCGATTGCCGCGGGTGCGGCGGGGCTGCTGATAATCTTTGCCATATTGTTCCACCTGTCCTTTATATTGTTCTTTCGCCGCGGGTTGCGGCTTTTTTTCAGTATACCACGCGGGGATGCGGGGGTAAAGGGAGACCGTGCGCGGCAAAACACAAAAAGAGGACCGCGCAGCGGTCCTCCATAGGGGCATCCCGGTTTAATCCAACGGCTCGGCCAGTTCGGCCTCGACCGCCTGCATCGCCGCGAGGGTATCCCCAAGCAGCTGATCCAGATCCCAGCCCAGCAGCTCGGCGCCCTGTGCGATGACCTCCCGGCTGCAGCCGGCGGCAAACTTTTTGTCCTTGAACTTCTTTTTCAGGCTCTTGAGCTCCATATCCTGCACCGAGCGGCTGGGGCGCATCAGCGCCGCCGCGCCGATCAGCCCGGTCAGCTCATCGACGGCAAAAAGGACCTTCTCCATCTCATGCTCCGGTGCGAGATCAATGCAATGCCCCCAGCCGTGGCAGGCCGCGGCCCGGATCAGCCGCTCGTCCAGCCCGCGCTCACGCATCAGCTCGATCTCTTTTTTACAATGCTCGTCGGGGAACTGCTCAAAATCCAGATCATGCAGCAGACCTACCGTCTCCCAAAAATCCGCCTCGTCGCCATAGCCCAGTTTTTGCGCGTACCAGCGCAGCACCGCGCCCACCGTCCTGCCGTGCTGGCGATGGAAGGGTTCCTGGTTGTACTCGCACAGCAGCGCCCATGCTTCCTGTTTGGTCATTTCTCGTTGCTCCTCTCCCGCTCGGTGTATTATGATAACTATTATAACTTCTTCACCGCCGGATGCAAGCGGGACTTGCGCGCGGCGGCTGGGTGCGGTAGGATAGAGCTAGAGGATAAGAGCGCAGGCGTTATTTTCTGCGCCCATAAAGGAGGCTGAATGATGAAGGATCTGCTTTTGGTGATCGACCTGCAAAAAGTCTATGCCGATGGGGAACCCTGGGCCTGCCGGGAGACCGACCGGGTCTGTGAACGGGTGATCCAGCTGCTGGATTCCGGCAAACCGGCCCAGACCATTTTTACCCGGTTTGACGCCCCCGTATCGCCGGTAGGGCGCTGGGCGGAGTATAACCGGGCGTTTGCCGACATCAACGCCGACCCCCGGCTTGCCGAGCTGATGGATCCGATCGCGCGCGCCAGCGCGGGATACCCGATCTACTCGAAGGACACCTACTCTTCGCTGACCATTCCGGAAGTGGCAGAAGCCGCGGCTGTCGCCGACCGGGTGCTGCTCACCGGCGTTGTGGCGGAATGTTGTGTTATTGCTACCGCGATGGCGTTGATCGACGCGGGCGCTCAGGTGGTCTACCTCAAAGATGCCGTTGCGGGCCAGAGCGCCGCGTTTGAAGAGCGGGTGGAGGAAATCCTCGGCGCGCTGTCTCCGGTCCATACCAGCGTGATGACGGTGGCAGAGTATTTGGCAGAAAATTGCTGAGCAGATTTCGAAAAAAGACAGCCTTGTCCATTTTGGACAGGGCTGTCCTTTTATTATAGGACGAAAATATTGCTTTGTGCAACCCCCCATACAGCAAAGATCAAAATTTGTTAGTTTGTCATAAAATCAACCTGTCGGCAGCGGGGATTTTCTCTCTGCCGTTGCCTTGCTTTTTGCCGGCGGGGACGGCATAATGAATTTGTCGATGGTTGTTGTTTAATACCTGAATATGGCAGGTAGTCTCTACACTTCACCGTAAATGAAGTACAATGACAACAGAAAGGCCGCTTTCGGGCGGCTGGACATACGACCCTGTCAAAGCGGTTGCTTTTCCTCTTTTGCGGGGCTGTTGTGCGGCAACCATCTGTTTTGTTCGCGCACCCGCCGTTTGGCGGTGCAACACAGCCCTGACCGCAAAAGCAACATAAAAAACGACTATTCCTTGTGCAAAATGCACGTTACATGGCATGGTCTTTTTTGTGTTTGCCTTTTTTGCGGCAATGCAAAGGAGGATTTTTTTGATGGAGACCTTTTTCAAACTCAAAGAGCGGGGAACCAACCTGCGCACCGAGATCATGGCGGGCCTGACCACCTTTATGACGATGGCCTATGTGCTGGCAGTACAGCCGTCAGCGATTGTCGGTTTTGGGTCCGAGCCGACCATTACCGACGTCAACGGCGTGGTTGTCAGCAAGCAGGCGATCCTGATCATGTGTGCGCTGATCTCTGGTCTGATCACCCTGCTGATGGGTTTTTACTCCAACTTTCCCTTCGCGCTGTCGACCGGAATGGGAACCAATTTCCTGCTGGGCAGCATGATCCAGAGTGGCGAGCTCTCGTTTGGCGGAGCGATGTCGATCATCCTGATTTCCGGCATTATCTTTGTGGTGCTGAGTATTTTTGGCATCCGTGATCTGATTGTGCGGATGATTCCCCGCAACATCAAGGTTGCGATCTCGGCCTCGATCGGATTTTTCATTGCCTATCTGGGCTTCTCCAATGCCGGCATCGGCAGCTATGAAGGCGGCATCGGGATGGGAGACTTCACCCAGCCGACCGTAATCCTCGCGCTGCTCGGGCTGGTGATCATCGCGGTGCTTACCGCCTATAAGGTGCGCGGCGCGATCCTCTACGGCATTGTCGCCATCACGCTGCTGGGCATTCCGTTTGGGGTCACCACGCTGCCCGAGCGGGTTTTCGAGGTTCCGAACTTTGCGACGGTCAGCAACATCTGCTTTAACTTTGATTTCAAAAATGTCCTCACCGGCGGCAGCATCGTGCTGATTTTTATCGCCTTCTTCGGCGATTTCTTCTCCACCCTCGGCACCGTGCTCGGTGTTGCGGGCAAGGCGAAGATGCTGGATGAGAAGGGCAATCTGCCCGGCATTGAAAAGCCCTTTCTGGTCGACGCGATCGGTACCGTGGTCGGCGCCTGCACCGGCAACACCACCATCACCACCTTTGTCGAGTCCTCCTCCGGCGTTGAGGCGGGCGGCCGCACCGGCCTGACTGCGATTGTCACCGGCCTGCTCTTCCTTGCGGCCACCTTCTTCAGCCCGCTGTTTGTTATCATTCCGGATGCCGCGACTGCGCCCGCGCTGATCTTTGTCGGATTTTTGATGATCAGCGGGATTACCGAGGTCGATTTCTCGGATTTCTCCGAGGCGTTCGGGCCATTTGTAATGTTGGTCTTTACCGCCTTCTGCGACTCGATCGCGGCGGGCATTGCGGCGGGCATCCTCGGCCATGTGCTCATCAAGCTGTTTACCGGCAAGTTCCGGGAGGTTCATCCCGGTATGTATCTGCTCTGCATCCCCCTCGTGCTCTACTTCATCTATGGTTAATCATCTCTGTTAAAAAAGGAGGCATTTTTACATGAAGATTCAGCCCAAGGACAAAAAGGCGCTGATGGCCGCCGCGCTCGGCCGCATCGAGTGCGATTTTGCGGTGACCAACTGCCGCTATCTCAACCTGTTTACCGGCGAGGTGTATCCTGCCACCGTCTATGTGCAGGATGGGTTTGTCGCCCATGTCGAACCCAACCCCAAGAGCGCGCCGGAGAAGGTCAAGCGGGTGATCGACGCCGGCGGCCGGTATATTCTGCCCGGCCTGATCGACTCCCATGTTCATATCGAGAGCAGCTTGATGACCCCGCCCGTTTTTGCCTCTGCGGTTGTTCCCCGGGGAGTGACGACGGTCATTACCGACCCGCACGAGATCGGCAATGTGCTGGGCGAGGAAGCGGTCGTCTATATGCACGATGCGGGCTGCGATCTGCCGATGTATCAGTTTATCGACATCCCCTCCTGCGTGCCCTCGGTCCCGGGACTGGAAGAAGCAGGGGCAACCTTTGATGCCTCGACCGTCGACCGGCTGGCCAAGCTGCCCAATGTAATTGGTCTGGCCGAGGTGATGGACTTCCTCGGCGTGGTTGATGGCGAGGACCGTATGATGGAGATTATCGACGCGGCTGAGCGCAACGGGCTGTATTTGCAGGGGCATCTGCCCGCTGGTTTCGGCCGGCTGGTGAGCGCCTACCGGATCGGCGGTCCGCTGAGCTGTCATGAAACCAGCCGTCCGGGCGAAGCGCTGGATAAGCTGCGGGCCGGCATGTATGTCGATGCGCGGGAGTCCTCGATGTGCTACAATCTGCCCGCCATCTGGAACGATATCAAGGATCTGCCCTGGCGTGACCGGCTGAGCCTGTGCACCGACGACCGGGAAGCGGACGATATCCTCGAGAATGGGCAGCTGGATCTGGTGCTGCGTAATATCATCAAGCAGGGAATGGATCCCGCCGAGGCGGTCCGCGCTGCGACGCTGCATCCCGCGCAGGAGGCCGGGCTGGAGAATCTCGGCGCGGTGGCGCCGGGCTATGTTGCCAATTTCCTGTTGGTGGATGATCTGGCCGATTTCCGTGTTCATGCGGTTTACTTCGAGGGCCGGGAGGTTGCGCGGGACGGCAAGCTGCTCGCCGCAATCCCCCAGCGGGAGTTTGCGGTCGAGCAGAAGAACAGCGTCAATGCCCCCGATCTCACAGTAGAGGACTTCAAGCTGCGTGCCCCTGAGGGCTGCGGCGACCGGGTGCGGGTCAATGTGCTGTCCTACGGCGACTATACCTCCCTGACCCGGATTGTGACCGAGGAGCTGCCTGTCCGGGATGGTTATGTCGATATCAGCGGTGATCCGGATCTCTGCTTTGCAATGGTGGTCAACCGGTATGGCACCGGCAACCGCACCTGCGGTATAGTGCGTGGCTTTGGTCTGGCCCGCGGCGCCGACGGCAGCACCGTCAGCCACGATTGCCACAATCTGACCCTTGCTTATCGGGATGCTGAGAGCGCCTTGGCGGTATACAACCAGCTGCGCGAAGTTGGCGGCGGTATCTGCGCGGCAGAAAATGGCAAGGTGCTCTGCACGCTGGCGTTGCCGGTGGGAGGACTGATGAGCGCCGCTCCCGCCGAGGAGACCGCAAAGGCCGGTACCGAGATGAAGCAGGTACTGCGCGGACTCGGCCTTGAGATGATCAATCCTCTGCTGCGGATTGCGACCCTCGCGCTGCCGGTTGTGCCGGAGGCGAAGTTTACCGATCTGGGCCTGGTGGATGTGATGAAAAAAGCATTTGTTCCGGTCTTTCCCGAGGTCTGATACGGCGCATACCGGTGGAAGATAAAAAGAAAACAGAGGCAGGCTGTGCTGCCTCTGTTTTTTAATGTAAAAAAAGAGACGGGTTTTAGGTGTGCCAGCATAAGAAAACAACGCCGTAAAAAGGCCGCTTTTGCGCGGCTGCGGCGTTAAGCCCCCTCGACAACCACAGAGGGTGCCGTATCCAACGCCTGCGGCGTTGGATTGGGTACCTTTCCTTGCACCCGCATCAAAATCGGCCTTTTTACGGTGTATGCAGTTCTGCCCCAGAATTTTGGATGGAGAAAGTGCAAAGAGCGGCCCCCCAAGCCTTGGTGGCTTGGGGGGCCGCTCTGCGT
>CALXBG010000022.1 GCA_944386485.1 uncultured Pygmaiobacter sp.
GTGCCGAATCCACGCTCGAGAGGCTCTACAACGAATTTGCCATAACGGCCATCCGCGCTGAGGGTAGCTGTATCAATCTTCGGCCTTTCGATCTCAATCATTCAAAAAAACCCTCCTTGTAAAGCAAAGGCAGAGCCTTTGCCATAGATTCGCATTCCCTATGCTACTGTTCGGGTTATTTGGAGTAAAGCTCAACGATGAGATGCTCAGACACATCATAGTCGATATCACTGCGCTCGGGCAGACGCTCCACGGTTCCCTTCAGCTCGTTCGCGTCACGCTTGAGCCAGGCGGGGACCAGAACCATCGGCGCGTCGGCGCCGGTGAGCTTCGAGAACTTGACCGAGGAACGGCTCTTCTCGCAGACCGCGATCACATCGCCGGCCTTGACGCGATAAGAAGGAATGTTGACCTTCTTGCCGTTGACGGTGAAATGAGAGTGGGTGACCAGCTGACGAGCGTCACGCCGGGTGGAAGAGAATCCCAGACGGAAGACCACGTTGTCCAGACGGGTCTCAAGCATCCGCAGCAGGTTCTCACCGGTGATACCGGGCTGTTTCTCCGCCAGCTCAAAGTAGTGATGGAACTGCTTCTCGAGCATGCCGTAGATGAACTTGACCTTCTGTTTCTCCTTGAGCTGGATGGCGTACTCGGACTGTTTCTTGCGCATGCCGTTGCCATCGTTGCGCTTGGTGGTCTTCTTGGCGTAACCCATCACTGCAGGAGAGATGCCCAGCGCCTTGCAGCGCTTGGCAATGGGCTGCATATTCTTTGCCATAATTCAAACTCCTCCTTGCATCAGACACGACGCCGCTTCGGGGGGCGGCAGCCGTTGTGGGGAATGGGGGTGACGTCCTTGATCATGGTGACCTCCAGGCCGGCAGCCTGCAGGGCACGGATCGCGGCCTCACGGCCCTGGCCGGGTCCCTTGACAAAGACCTCGACCGTCTTCAGGCCGTGCTCCATCGCGGCCTTCGCCGCGGTCTCCGCAGCCATCTGAGCCGCGAACGGAGTGCTCTTTCTCGAACCGCGGAAGCCGAGGCCACCGGTGCTGGACCAGGAAATCGCATTGCCCTGGACATCGGTGATGGTCACAATGGTGTTGTTGAACGTGCTCTGAATGTGTGCCTGTCCGCGGTCGATATTTTTGCGTTCGCGCTTCCGGCGCACTGCAGTCTTCTTTGCAGCTGCTTTCGTTGCCATAACCTATACCTCCTTGGTTACTTCTTCTTGTTAGCGACCGTGCGCTTCGGGCCCTTGCGGGTACGGGCGTTGGTCTTGCTGCGCTGGCCGCGGACAGGCAGACCCTTGCGATGACGGATGCCACGATAGCAGCCGATCTCGGTCAGACGCTTGATATCCAGCGCAACATTGCGGCGAAGGTCGCCCTCGACGGTCATGTTCTTGTCGATATAGTCACGGATCAGGTTCTCCTCATCCGGGGTGAGATCCTTCACACGGGTATCGGGATTGATCCCGGTGGCCTCGAGAATCTCCTTGGCCGCGCTGCGGCCAATGCCGTAGATATAGGTCAGGCCGATCTCGACTCGCTTCTCTCTGGGCAGGTCAACTCCGGCAATACGTGCCATAATTCCCTTGCACCTCCTATTCTTTTCTTGCGTCTTAGCCCTGACGCTGTTTGTGTTTCGGATTCGAGCAGATCACCATGACGCGACCCTTGCGCTTGATGACCTTGCATTTTTCGCACATAGGCTTAACGGAAGGCTTTACCTTCATTGTAATACCTCCTTAAACTCGCTCTTATTTCGAGCGCCAAGTGATGCGGCCCTTGGACAGATCATAGGGCGACATCTCCAATGTTACCTTATCGCCGGGCAAAATCCGGATGAAGTTCATCCGCAGCTTGCCGGAGATATGAGCCAATAAGCGGTGACCGTTGGCAAGTTCCACCAGAAACATTGCGTTCGGCAAGGCCTCTACCACAGTCCCCTCGACCTCGATGACATCATCTTTGGACAAAGTGTTTTCCCCCTTAAATCCCCTGCGCCGCCGGGAAAGCCGCGGCGATCGCAGCGCTGAGCAGTTTGTCGGACCCGAGCTGTTCCTCGCCGATCACCCTGCGGGTGGGCGCGAGGTGCGCGGGGTTCTTTGCCTTGGGCGCCGAGAGCGGTCTGCGGCGGCCATCGGCCACCAATATCCGGTTGCCCGCATCAGCGACAACCGCGAGATACAGACCCTTGTCTCTGCCCGCTGTGGAACGGACGATCCGGCCCCGTTCAAAGTCCATACCGTTCCTCCTATTCCGGATCGGTCAGAATGACCGGTCCGTTGGCGGTGATTACAATGGACTTTTCATAATGGGCGCTCAGAGATCCGTCCTTTGTCTTGACCGTCCAGCCGTCCGGCAGCTGCCGGATGTCCACACCACCGGCGTTGACCATCGGTTCGATGGCCAGCGTCATGCCGGGCACCAACCGGGCGCCGCGGCCGGGGTGGCCGTAGTTCGGGACCTCGGGATCCTCGTGCAGCTCTCTGCCGAGACCGTGCCCGACATACTCCCGCACAACCGAGAACCCGTTTGCCTCCACATACTGCTGGATCGCGTGGGAGATATCCCCAATCCGGTTGCCGACCACCGCGACCTTGAGTCCCCCATAGAAACTCTGGCGGGTGACCTCGATCAGCCGCAGCGCCTCGGGAGAGGCGCTGCCGGCCACGAAGGTCCCTGCGTTGTCGCCGTGCCAGCCCTTATAGAGCGCGCCGGTGTCGATGCTCACGATATCCCCTTCATGAACCACCTCTGCGGTGGAGGGGATGCCATGGATCACCGTGTCGTTAACCGAGATGCAGGCCGAGGCCGGAAAGCCATACAGGCCCAGAAAATTCGGCTGCGCGCCCTGACTGATGATATAGTCGTGGATCACCTTGTTGATGTGAGCGGTGGTGACGCCGGGGCGAACCGCCTCTCCGCCAAGCTGCAGCGCCCGGGCGGAGATCCGGCCGGCCTGCCGCATCAGCGCGATCTCCTTAGAATTCTTGAGTGAGATCAACTTTTACGCCTCCAGTGCCTTGAAGACAAGAGCGGTTGTATCCGCTACCTGCTCCTGGCCTTCCACGACAACCAGCTTACCGCGGGCCGCGTAGAAGTCCTTCAGAGGTTCCGTCTGCTCGTGGTAAACCGCGAGCCTCTCAAGCACGGTGGAGGGTTCATCGTCCTTGCGGACAATCAGCTCGCCGCCGCAGCGGTCGCACTTGGTGGGATCCGCCGAGGGTTTGTAGACAGTGTGATAACTCGCGCCACAGGAAGCGCAGACCCGGCGTCCCGAAAGCCGCTTGACGATCTCATCGTCCGGCACCTCAATGTCGACAACCTTGTCGATCTCGATGCCGGCCTTCTCGATCGCCTCAGCCTGAACAACGGTGCGGGGCACCCCGTCCAGGATAAAGCCGCGGGCACAATCGGGCTCTGCGAGCCGCTCCTTGATGATGCTGATGATGACCTCATCCGGCACCAGCTTACCGCTGTCGATGAAGGCCTTGGCCTTCTTGCCCATCTCGGTGCCGTTCTTGACGGCCTTCCGCAGAATGTTGCCGGTGCTGATGGCGGGGATAGAGAGTTTCTCGCAAATGATTTCCGCCTGAGTGCCTTTGCCGGCACCGGGCGCGCCCAAAAGAATCAATCTCATGATGTCCCCTCCTGTCTTTTATTCCAAAAATCCTTTGTGATGCCGCATCAGCATATAGCTCTCAAGCTGACGGGCAGTGTCCAGCGCAACACCCACAACGATGAGCAGCGAGGTGCCGCCCAGCTGAATGTTGATGTGGGTGAGGTTGCCGACGATGATCGGAGTCAGCGCGACGATCACGAGGAAGATCGCGCCGATAAAGGTGATCTTGCCCAAAACCTTGACGATAAAATCAGTCGTGGGTTTACCGGGCCGGATGCCGGGAATCGCACCGTTGTTCTTGCGAAGATTGTTTGCGATCTCGACCGGATTGTACTGGATTGCAACATAGAAGTAGTTGAACGCGATAATCAGCAGCGCGTAGATGATGGCATACGCAAAGCGATTGTAATTGAACCAGCCCAGGAAGGTGGACCAAAATCCGGTCCCGGTGATGTTGAAGATCGACTTGATCGTGCCGGGAATCGAGATCAGCGACGAGGCAAAGATGACCGGCAGAACGCCGCTCATATTCACCTTGATGGGGATGTGGGTGGCCTGACCGCCGTACATCTTGCGGCCGACGACCCGCTTGGCATACTGCACCGGAATCCGGCGCTCACCGCTGGTCATGATGATGACGAAGACCACGCTGGCCAGCAGCAGAACCGCAATCAGCAGCAGGAAGAGGATATAGTACCAGGGATAGGCGAGGTCGCCCTCCGCGGTGAGGTACATCACATCGCTGCCCAGCGCCATGACGGTGAGATCGCCGCCGGCCTTGATGCCGTTGATGATGCCGGTGATATAACCGTACAGGGTGGCGGGCATGCTGCCCAGCCGGGAGACAATGCCGGCAAAGATCAGCAGCGAGATGCCGTTGCCGATGCCGTTCTTGTCAATCTGCTCGCCCAGCCACATGATCAGCATCGAGCCGGCGGTATAAGCCAGCACGATGACCACGCCGGTGAACCAGGCCTGCCAGCCGCTGGTGTACTCCAGCGAGCCCTGCCCCTTGAGCAGGAAGTAGTAGGCGATGGAGAGCGCCAGCGCGATGCCCGCGCCGGTGTACCGGGGGAGCCGGTTGATCTTGCGGCGGCCCTCTTCACCCTCCTGCGCCAGCCGCTCGAGGGGCGGAAGTGCCACAGTGAGCAGCTGGATGATGATGGAGGCGTTGATATAGGGCTGAACCGACAGGGCAAACAGGGTGGCCTGCGAGAAGGCGCCGCCGGTCAGCAGGTTGATGTAGCCCAGCATGCTGCCGGTCTCATTGACCATGCTGCCCAGCGCGCTGGGATCCAGAAACGGAACCGGCATCGCAACGCCAAGCCGGAAGATCACGATGATGATCAGGGTGTAGATCATCTTCTTGCGAAGATCTGCGATCTTCCATGCATTCCTGAGTGTCTTGAACACTTTACTTCACCTCGGCCTTTCCGCCGGCCTTCTCGATCTTCTCCTTTGCGGAGGCGGTGAAAGCAGCGGCCTCAACGGTGAGCTTACGGGTCAGCTCGCCATTGCCGAGGACCTTGACGCCGTCGTTGACCTTTTTGATCAAACCGGCCTTGAGCAGAGCGGCGGTGTCCACCACAGCGCCGTCCTCAAAGCGGTTGAGATCGCTGACCTTGACGGTGGTGTAAACGGTAGCAAAAATGTTGTTAAAGCCGCGCTTGGGCAGACGGCGCTGCAGCGGCATCTGGCCGCCCTCGAACCCGGCCTTCTTGGCGCCGGAACGCGCCTTCTGGCCCTTGTGCCCATAGCCGGCGGTCTTGCCGTTGCCGGACGCCGCGCCGCGGCCCTTGCGCTTTGCGGGCTTGCTGGCACCGGCGGCGGGTTTCAGTTCATGGAGCATCATTGTCGTGCACCTCCTTACTTTTACGCGTTGGTGACCTCTACGAGGTGATGGATCTTGTTGATCTTGCCACGGGTAGCCGCATTGTCGGGCTGAACGGTCACATGGCCGACCCGATGCAGACCCAGCGAATAGGCGGTCGCGATCTGATCCTTCTTGCGGCCGGACAGGCTGCGGATCAGCTTGATCGAGACGGTGCCGGCAGCGGCAGCCTTCGCCGCACGCTTCTTGGCGGGCGCCTTCTTCTCGGTGGCGGCCTTCTCAGCAGTCTCCTTCGCCGGCGCCTTCTTGGCAGCAGGCTTTTTGGCCGCAGTGGTCTTCCTGGCGGCGGGCTTCTTGGCCGCAGTCTTCTTGGCAGCCGGCTTCTCAGCCTCGGCCGCGACGGTCACTTTCTCTTCAGCCATTCTGAGCGCCTCCTTAACCTAAAATCTCTTTCACGGTCTTGCCGCGAACGGCAGCGACCTGCTCGGCGGTGCGCAGGCTCTTGAGTCCGTTGCAGGTGGCGATGACCACGTTGCAGGGGTTGTTCGAGCGCACGCACTTGGTACGGATATCGCGGATGCCCGCGACCTCCAGAACCGCACGCACCGGGCCGCCGGCGATCAGGCCGGTACCGGGGGCAGCGGGACGGAGGATCACACGGCCGGCGCCGAAGATACCCAGCGTCTCGTGGGGAATGGTAGTTCCCTTCAGCGAGATGGTGAACATGTTCTTCTTGGCGTCCTCAAGGCCTTTGCGGATCGCCTCGGGAACCTCGGCGGCCTTGCCCAGACCGTAGCCGATCTTGCCCTTGCCGTCGCCGACGACGACCAGAGCGGAGAACTTCATCACGCGGC
>CALXBG010000023.1 GCA_944386485.1 uncultured Pygmaiobacter sp.
CAGAGCCGGGGGGTGTCGTTATGCTAAAACGATAACAATACAAGAGGCCCGGAGAAACTCTCCGAGCCTTTGCTTACCGTATTGGCTGCCCATGGTTCACTTTTTGTACCTGTGAGTGACCGCCCTCGGTCTCTTTTTTTTATTGGTTTCAATCAGCCCTTCATCTTCTCGAAGGCCTTCTCGAAGTCGGCGATCAGGTCCTCGACGTCCTCGCAGCCGACCGAGAACCGGATCAGGTTGCCGTAGGCGGACTTGGGGAACATCAGGGTGACCACGTCGCCCAGGCTGGTCGCGACCGGCGGGATGGTGGTCGCGTCGGCGAACTTCGCCATCTCCTCATAGCCGCCCTTCAGGTGGACGCAGAGCATGCCGCCGTAGCAGCCGTGCAGGAACATCTTGTTTGCCAGCTCGTGCTGAGGATGGCTCTCCAGGCCGGGATAGGTGACATAGTCGACCTCGGGCCGGGCCTCAAACCACTTGGCGAGGGCCAGGGCGTTGGCCGACTGACGGGCCACCCGCAGGCCGAGGGTCTTCACGCCGCGCAGCGCCAGCCAGGCGTCGAAGGAGCTGATGTGGCAGCCCAGGTTGTCGCTGTAATACCGCACCCGGTCGACGTCCTCCTTGCGGCCGGCAACCACGCCGCACAGCGCGTCGCCGTGGCCGACGTAGTACTTGGTGCCGGAGTGGACGACCATGTCCGCGCCGAAGTCCAGCGGACGCAGCACATAGGGGGAGAGGAAGGTGTTGTCCACAATGAACTTGCAGCCGTGCTCGTGCGCGAGCTTTGCGATCTCGGGCAGGTTGGCCAGCTTGAGCCGGGGATTCGAGAGCACCTCAAGGTAGATCACCTTGGTGTTGGGCCGCAGCGCCGCCTTGATGTTCTCGAGGTCCAGGATCTCGACCCGGGAGGTCTCGATGCCCTTGGCGGGCAGAATGTCGGCAAACATGCTCGCGGTGCACATAAAGGTGTCGTCGGAGCAGATGACATGGTCGCCGGCGTTCAGGTTGGACAGCAGCGCGTTGCTGATGGCCGCCATGCCGCAGGAGCAGATGAAGGCGTCCTCGGAGTGCTCGAGGGCCTTGACCTTCTCGGCCAGCGCGTCGGCGGTGGGGTTGGTGGTCCGGCTGTAAATGTAGACGCCGGGCGCCCACTCAGCGCCCTCGGCCAGCTTCTGGTCGTACTCCTCGGCGGTCTCATAGCCATAGGTGCTGGTCTCATAGATCGGGGTGTTCAGCGCATGGGTGATGGGATCGGGCGCATCGCCGCACTTGATCGCGCGGGTGTTGAAGTTCATCTTGCTGAAATCGGTATCGTATCTGCTCATCTTGGTCCTCCTTGCGTTGTGTCAACTTCGTCCGGTTCATTATACCCTATTCAGAGGTTTTTGCAACCCCTTTTCGCGGTTTTTCGCGGGGGAATTTTACTCCAGCACGCTCTCCTGTACCCCGGCGACGCCGACCGCCGCGAGGGCGACCATCAGGGTCAGCTGGGGCATCTGCCAGGTGCCCTTGACCGGGAACCGCTCCTTGGCAGCGTTGTGGGCAAAGGCGTCCGGCCCGCCGTCGCCGATGCAGACCGCCGGCAGCCCCATCCCGATGGGGATCGAGGCGTTGGTCGGGCCGCCCTCGACCAGATAGGGCTTGTTGCCCAGATACTCAATGGCGCTCCAGGCCGCCTCGACCAGCGGGTCGTGCTCGCCCAGCGAACCGGCCTTGATGTCGAAGTAGGTCTCGACCGAGTAGGTGATGGTGTCCTTGCCCCAGCGGGCGGTCTCCTCGGCGCAGGCCTCCTCGATGCAGCGGAAGATCTCCTTGTCCAGCGCCTCGAGCTCGGCGGCGCCGTTGGAGCGGTAGTTGATCTTGATCTCGGCCTCGGGCACGATGGCGTGGATCGCCGAATCGGTGCCGGCGTGGAAGTTCGAGACCGCGAAGGTGGTGCGGGGGTACGCGGGCACCTTGAGGTCGGCGATCTTGGCGACCGCCCGGGCCGCGGCGTGCAGCGGGTTTGCAACCTCGCCGAAGGCCATATAGGCGTGGCCGCCGATGCCGTGGAAGGTGATCTTCAGCGTCTTGATGCCGGTGGACTGGTAGATGATGCCCTCGGCGCCGCAGCCGTCCATATGGACGCTGGCGTCGACGTCCTTGTTCTCGGCGAAGAAGGCCGCGGCGCCGCCGAACGCACCCTTGCCCTCCTCCCGCACGGTGCCCAGGAAGACCAGGTCGCCCTCGGTCTCGATGCCGGCGGCGTCGAGCGCCCGGATCAGCGAGAGCTCGGCAGCCAGCGCGCGGGTGTCGTCGACGATGCCCGGGCAGTAGATGTACTCCCCGTCAAAGGTCGGCTCGAGCGGGGTGTCCAGCCCATAGACGGTGTCCATGTGGCCGTCGATAACCACCTTCGGCCCATTGCCCTTGCCCTTGCGGACCCCGATGGCGTTGCCGGCGGCGTCGATGTGCACGTCGGACAGGCCCAGCGCCTTGAACTGCTCGGTCATGTAGACCGCCCGCTGCTCCTCATGGAAGGTCGGCGCGGGGATCTTGGTGATGGTCACCTGCTCCTTCACGCACCGCTCGTGATCCTCCTTGAGGAAGGCGAGGGCCTTTTGCACCTTCTCGTCGCCGGTGATTGCGGCCATCGCGGCCGCCCGCTTTTCACTCACTACATAAGCCATTGTCATTTCGCTCCTTTTTTCTTTCCGGCCCGCCGCGGCGGGCGAATTTCAATCCTCCAGCTTGCAGCCGCAGGACGGGCAGAACCGGTCCTTCGGCCGGCAGACCGCCCCGCAGGACGGGCAGCTGCGGGCTGCGTCCTTGGCGACCTTCGCCGCCAGCTCGGCCATCTTCATCTCCAGCTCGCTCACCCGGCCCAGCAGCGACTCGATCCGGTGATCGGCGCTCTCCGCCCCGGCGGGCCAGCGGCCGGCGTTCATCAGGTAAAACGCCCGGCCGATCTCGCTGAAGGCCGACTCCCGCTCGCTTCGCAGCCGCATCAGCTCGAGGCGGGCGGTGGCCTCCTCCTTCTTCTCGCCGACCACCTTGCCCGCGGCGCTGGCGGCGTCCTTCGCCCCCTCGGCCACCGCTGCGGCCCGGTCGGCCATCTCATTCAAAAATCGCTTCATCCCGGAATCCATCCCCGGCATCCTCCCATCCTGCGCGGCGCAGCGCCGCGGTTCTCATTCGCTTCCAGTATACCATCTTTTATCCCCGTCTGCACCCCCCGGCGCAAATATTTTTTTGCCCGCGGCGGCCCGCTGGTGTATAATGAGCGGGAAGGGGGGCGAGGAGAATGGACCGGGTGATTCTGCACTGCGACTGCAACGCCTTTTACGCCTCGGTCGAGCTGCTCGAGCACCCCGAGCTGGCCGAGCGCCCGGTCGCGGTCGGCTGGGACGACGGCAGCCGCCACGGCATCGTGCTGGCGAAGAACGAGCCGGCCAAGCGGATGGGGGTCAAGACCGCCCAGACGATCTTTCAGGCCCGCAGGCTCTGCCCCGATCTGGTGCTGCTGCCCCCGCACCACGAAAAGTACCGGGCAATGAGCCGGAAGATCAACGAGATCTACGGCCGGTACACCGACCTCGTCGAGCCGTTCAGCGTCGACGAGAGCTGGCTGGACGTGACCGGCAGCCTGCACCTCTTTGCCGCGAGCGGCGGCGAACTCGCCGACCGGCTGCGGGCCGAGGTGCGCCGGGAGCTGGGCATCACCATCTCGGTCGGGGTCTCCTACAACAAGGTCTTTGCCAAGCTCGGCAGCGACTACAAAAAGCCGGACGCGACCACCGTCATCCCCCGGGGGGCCGAGCGGGAACTCCTCTGGCCGCTGCCGGTCGAGGCGATGCTCTTTGTCGGCGCGGCGGCCGCCGCCCGGCTGCGGGCGGTGGGGGTCACCACCATCGGAGACCTCGCCGCCGCCGACGAGGGGCTGCTGGTCTCGGTGCTCGGCCGGATGGGCGCGACGCTGCACGGCTATGCCGCCGGGCTGGACGACGCGCCGGTGCGCCGGCAGGGGGAGAGCGACCCGGTCAAGAGCGTGGGCAACGGGATGACCTTCCGCCGCGACCTCGTCGGGCTCGCCGACGTCCGGGTCGGGGCGGGCCACCTCGCCGAGGAGGTCGCCGCACGGCTGCGCCGCGCCGGGCTCTTCGCCGGGGCGCTGGGGGTCAGCATCAAGGACCCCGCGCTGCACACCATCACCCGCCAAAAGCAGCTCGAGCGGCCCACCGACCTCGCCAGCGAGCTGACCGCCGCCGCCCTTGCCCTCATCGGGGCGAACTGGGACCTGCGCCGCCCGATCCGGGCGCTGACCCTGACCGCCTTCTCCCTCTCGGGGGAGGACGCGCCGGTCCAGACCACCCTCTTCGAGGACCCCGCCGCCCCCCGCCGCCAGCGGCGAAGACGGCTCGAGCAGACCCTCGACGGGCTGCGCGGCCGGTATGGGGCCGGCGTCGTCCTCTCGGCAGGGGTGCTGGGCAGCGACCTCGGCCTTGCCGGGGAGCAGCCGCCCGAGGGGGTGGACGATCCCCGGGAGAAAAAGACCTGATCTGTCAAAACTGCACCGCGCTGCGGTGGGAAGGAGTATCACAATGGTCAAACACATCGTATTCTGGAAACTGCGGGAGGATTGCGACAAGGACGCCGCCGTCGCCGAGATCGCAGCCGGGCTGGAGGGCCTGGTCGGGGTGGTGCCGGATCTGC
This sequence comes from uncultured Pygmaiobacter sp., assembly GCA_944386485.1. GTDB lineage: Bacteria > Bacillota > Clostridia > Oscillospirales > Ruminococcaceae > Pygmaiobacter. Next base: position 4,693 of record CALXBG010000023.1, read on the forward strand.
TCTCGGCAGAGGTGCGCCGCGCCTACACCGGCGACTATGACGCGGTGCTTTACAGCACCTTCACCGACAAGGCGGCCGCCGAGGCCTACCAGACCCACCCCGCCCACCTCGAGGTCAAGAAGGTCGTCCACGGCTACGCCGTCGGCCGCGCCGCCTGCGACTACGAGGTCTGATGCCGCACCCCGCGCCGGGATCCCCGTGATCCCGGCGCTTTTTGTTTTCCTTTTTTGGTGGAAAGTTCTGCCCGCCCGCCGCATACCGTTTCAGCAGGCTGTCTGCTATGCTATAATGGAGAAAACTGTCGAACGGAGGGATCGCGTTGCGACTGCGGATCAAACTCTTCCTCGCGCTGCTGGTGCTCTTCACCGCCGCGCTGGCGCTGCTCTTCGCAGCGAGCCTGCTCGGGCTGCGGCTGCCCCGGCGGGCCTTTGTCACCGACGGGCCGATCGCCGCGCTGACCCTTCCGGCGAACCAGCTGGCCGCGGCGGAGGACCCTGCGGCGCTGGCCGAATCGGCCGCCGGCAGCGGGGCGAACACCCTGCTCGCCGCCCTTGAATCCGCGCAGGGGGCGCTCTTTTCCGGCCGCGCGCTGCCCGATACCGGCCGGGAGACCGACCCGCTAAACGCGCTCTGCGGCGCGGCAAAGGAGGCCGGGGTGCAGGTCTTCGCCCATTGCGGCCCCTCCCTCGGCGGCGATCTGCCGCTTGACGAACAGGGTGCGCTGCTGCGCCGGCTGCTGCGGCACTACTCGATCGCCGGGCTCATCCTCTCGGCCGACGGGGTCCCCGCCGCCGACCTCGCCGCCCTCGCCGGGGCGATCGGCAACCCGCCCGGCGGGCGGGCGCTGGGGCTGCTGATCACCGACGGCCGGTCGCCCGACGCCGCGCTCGGCGCCTTTTCGCCGCTCTTCATCGAAACCGGCGACAGCGCGCAGCTCGCCGCCTGGCGCGCCGCATGTCCCGACGCGCTGGTGCTGCCCGCCGCCGGCGGGGAGCTTTTTGCCGACGCGGCGCTGCTGCGGGAAGAGGGGGAAGGCGGGCTTGCCGGCGCGCTGCTGGGCAGTCTCGAGCTGACCGGGAGCGACCCCGGCCGGCTCGCGCTGCTGATGAGCTACTTTGACCCGCTGCCCGCCGCCGGGGGGCTGGCGCTGTCCGGCACGCTGACGGTCGGCTACCCCGCCGACGGAACCGTCACCACCGCCGACAGCATCGTGGTGCTCGGCCTGTGCGACGGCGCGCAGCCGCTGACTCTCTCGGCCGGCAGCCTGCGCCGGGCGGCGGGGGGCGCGTTCGCTGCCGAGGTCCCGCTCGAGGAGGGGGAGAACACCATCACCCTCTCGCAGGGAGCCGAGACCCGCACCCTGACCGTGACCCGCCGCACCCCCCAAAGCGGCAGCTATGACGGCCCTGTTCCCGACACCCGGCTGGATGAGACCCTCGCCGGGCGAACGGTCGAGGTCACTGCCCAGCTCGCCTCCGCCCTCTCGGACCCGGCGAGCGACGGCGCGATCGCGATGACCCTCTATCAGGGCGCCCGCGCCCGGCTGCGCGGCAGCGCCCAGGCGCTGCGGGGCGGGCAGATCGTCACCGTCTACCAGCTCTCGTCGGGGGACTGGCTGCTGGCCGAAAACGCCCGGCTGCTCGAGGAGGGAGAGGGGGGCGAGATCACCCTCGCGGCCCCGTCGGTGGCCGAAACCGGGCGGGAGATCTCCTTCACCTTCGCGGGCGGGGCCCCGGTCTGCTACGACGCGCGGGGGGAGAAAACGCTGACCCTCACCTTCTGGGACGCCGCCCTCGGCTTTGACCCCGCGCTGCTGGCCTGCCGGTATGTCACCGCCGCCACCGCCGCGCCGCTCGAGGATGCAGAGGGCACCCGGCTGACCCTCACCCTCGCCCAGGACGCGCCGCTCTGGGGCTATGAGGTCTCCTACGCAGACGGCGCGACCACCCTGACCCTGACCGGCGCGCCGGCCCCCGGCGTGGAGCCGGGCCGCCCGCTCGCCGGGCTGACGGTGCTGCTCGACCCCGGCCACGGCGGCGCCGACGCCGGGGCGCTGGGCATCGGCGGCGGGGCCGGGGCGCCGGAAAAGGCGTTCAACCTCGCCCTCGCCCAGGCGGCCGCCGACCGGCTGACCCAGCTCGGGGCCACCGTCGTGATGACCCGCACGGGGGACGACGCCCGCTCGCTGCAACAGCGGTGGGACGACTGCGCCGCGCTGCGGCCCGACCTCTTCCTCGCGCTGCACCACAACAGCACCGCCCTCATCACCGACACCGGCGCCGCCGGGGTCGAGGCCTACTACTTTGAGCCGGGCAGCGCCGCCCTCGCCGGGGCGCTCTCCTCTGCCGTCTCGGCGGCGACCGGCCGCACAGACGGCGGGGCCCGATGGAGTTACTTCTATGTCACCCGCACCACCCGCTGCCCGGCGGTGCTGCTCGAGCTGGGGTATCTGTCCGACCCGGACGAGTTTGAGAGCTGCGCCTCGGCCGGCGGGCTGCTGGCCGCCGCCGACGGCATCGCGGTGGGAATTCTCGCCGCGCTGGGCTGAAAGATAAAGCAAGACCGCACCCTAGGTGCGGTCTTGTGTCGTTTTACCCCTCGGTCGGGGCGAACTGGCTGTTGTAGAGGGCGGCGTAAGCGCCGTTTTTCGCCATCAGCTCGTCGTGGCTGCCCTTCTCGACGATCCGGCCGTCCCGCATCATCAGGATGCAGTCGGCGCTGCGGATGGTCGACAGCCGGTGGGCGACGACAAAGCTGGTGCGCCCGGTCATCATCTCGTCAAAGGCCTGCTGGATCTTCGCCTCGGTGCGGGTGTCGATCGAGCTGGTCGCCTCGTCGAGGATCAGCATCGGCGGGCTGGTCAGCATGACCCGTGCGATGCACAGCAGCTGCCGCTGCCCCTGCGAGAGGTTGCCCCCGCCCTCGGCGATCGGGGTGTCGTACCCCTGCGCCAGCCGCTTGATGAAGCCGTGGGCGTGGGCCGCCTTCGCCGCGGCGACCACCTCCTCATCGCTCGCGTCCGGCTTGCCGTAGGCGATATTCTCCCGGATGGTGCCCGAGAAGAGCCAGGTGTCCTGCAGCACCATGCCGAAGCCGCCGCGCAGGCTGCGGCGGGTGTAGTCCCGCGTTTCGACCCCGTCGACCCGGATGCTGCCGCGCTGGGGGTCATAGAACCGCATGAGCAGGTTGATGACGGTGGTCTTGCCGCAGCCGGTCGGCCCGACGAGGGCGATGTGCTGGCCCGGCTTTGCCCAGACATTGAGGTCCTGGATCAGCGGCCGGTCGGGGGTATAGGAGAAGTCGACCCCCTCCAGCTCGACCAGTCCCTTGCAGCCGGTGAGGCGCTTCGCGTTCTCGGGATCGGGGATCTCCTCCTGCTCGTCGAGCACCGCGAAGACCCGCGCCGCCCCGGCGAGGGCGGCCTGAAATTCCGCCGCCACCCCCGAGATCTCATTGAAGGGCTTGGTGTACTGGTTGGCGTAGCTTAAAAAGCTGGACAGCCCGCCGACCGACAGACCGCCGCCGATGACGGTCAAGGCGCCGGTCAGCCCGACCGCCGCGTAGACCAGCGAGTTGACAAACCGGGTGCAGGGGTTGGTCAGCGCGGAATAGAACTGCGCCCGCACCCCGTACCGGTAGAGTTCCGCGTTCAGCCCGGCATACCGCTCCTCGCTGTGGGGCTCGCTGCCGAAGGCCCGCACCACCTTCTGCGCCTCGATCTGCTCGCGGGCGTAGCCGGTCATCCGGCCCTGTACCTCGGCCTGGCCGGTGAACATCGCGTGGATGTGGCTGGCGATGAAGCTGGCCACAAAGAGGGAGAGGGGGGTGAGCACCACCACGACCAGCGCGGTCAGCGGGTGGAGCCGGAACATGAAGATCAGGGTGCCCAGAATCGTCAGAATCCCGGTGAAGAGCTGGGAAAAGCCCTGCAGCAGGCCGCTGGCCAGCTGCTCGACGTCGTTGGTCATCCGGCTGACCAGATCGCCCCGCGCCCGCCGGTCGATCGCCGAGACGGGCAGCGCGCCGATCTTATCGAACAGCGCGCCCCGCAGCCGCCGCACCGCCCGGTAGGTGACGGTGTTGGTGCAAAGGGTCATCAGCCAGCCGGCCAGCGCGCCGCCGGCCGCCACCGCCGCGAGGGCGATGAGGATCGGGGTCATGCCGGCAAAATCGACCGCGCCCGGCCCGAGCAGCCGGTCGACCGCAAGACCGATCAGGATCGGGGCGGTCAGGGTCAGCGCGACGTTCACCGCCGCAAAGACCAGCCCTGCGGCGAGGATCCCCCGCTCGGGGGCGACGAGGGCCGCCACCCGGCGCAGCGTGGCGGTGTCAAACCGCTTCTTTTTGTTCTTCATCTCGCCGCCTCCTCTCCGGTCAGCTGGGACAGACAGATCTCCCGGTAGGTCTCACAGCCGGCAAACAGCTCCTCGTGGGTGCCCTCCCCGACCAGCCGGCCGTCGTCGAGCACCAGAATCCGGTCGGCCGCGCGGACGGTGTTGACCCGCTGGGAGACCAGGAAGACGGTCATCCCCGCCGCTTGGCGCCGCAGCGCGCGGCGCAGCGCCGCGTCGGTGGCAAAGTCCAGCGCGCTGGCGCTGTCATCGAGGATCAGGATCTCGGGCCGGCGCACCAGCGCCCGGGCGATGGTCAGCCGCTGGCGCTGGCCGCCCGACAGGTTGCCGCCGCCCTGCGCGATCCGGGATTCCAGCCCGTCGGGCAGACGGCGGACAAAGTCGGCCGCCTGCGCGGTCTCAAGCGCCCACCAGAGTTCCTCGTCGCTGGCATACTGCGCGCCGAGGGTCAGGTTCTCCCGCACCGTGCCGGAGAACAGCTGGGCCCGCTGGGGCACAAAGCCGATCTTTGCGCGCAGCGCCCCGACCGGCCAGCGGTCGGCCGGCTGACCGCCGATCCGCACACAGCCCCGCTGCGGGTCGTAGAAGCGGGGGATCAGCGAGACCAGCGTGCTCTTGCCGCTGCCGGTGCCGCCGATGACCCCGATCGTCTCGCCCGCGCGGGCGACAAAGCTGATCTCCTCCAGCGCCGGCTCGCCCCAGCCGGTATAGCTGAACCAGACCCGGTCGAACGCGACCCGCTCCTCGCACGGCTGCGCGGGGGCCGCGCAGTCGGAGGTATTGCGGATCGAGGGGGTCAGCGAGAGGATCTCGTTCACCCGCCCCGCGCTCGCCGCCGCCCGGGTGAAGACGACCACCAGGTTCGCCACCACCACCAGCGCGAGCAGGATCTGGTTCATGTAGTTGACCAGCGCGACCACCTCGCCCTGGGTCAGGCCACCCAGATTGACCTTCGCCCCGCCGGCGGCGAGGATCGCGAGAATCGCGAGATTGACCACCAGATAGTTCAGCGGCCCGGTCAGCGCGCCGATCCGCCCGACCCGCACGCTGGTCTCAAACGAATCCTCGTTGGCCGCGGCAAACCGCGCCCGCTCGGCCTTCTGGCGGGAGAAGGCCCGGATCACCCGCACCCCCTCGAGGTTCTCGGCAGTGACCAGCCCGATCCGGTCGAGCTTTTGCTGGATCACCCGGTAGAAGGGCACGCTGCGGCTCATCACCAGATACAGCGTCAGCGCGATCAGCGCCGCCGCGGCAAAGAAGATCAGCGAGATGCCAAGATCGATCCGCATCGCCATGATGCAGGAGCCGATGACCAGAAACGGCGCGCGGATGACCAGCCGGATCAGCATCGCCACCGCGGTCTGCAGCTGGTTGACGTCGGCGGTCAGCCGGGTGACCAGACTGCTGGCCCCCACCGCGTCGAGCTCGGCGTGGGAGAGGGTGTTGATCTTGTGGAACAGCGCCGCCCGCAGGCTGGTGCCAAAGCCCTGGCTCGCCCGGGCGGCCGAGTACTGGCAGAAGACCGCGCAGCCAAGGCCGACCAGCGCGAGCAGCGCCAGCACCCCGCACATCTTCGCCACATAGCCCCGGTCGGCCGACGGGATGCCCACGTCGATGATCCGGGCCATCACCAGCGGCACGATCAGTTCAAAGACCGCCTCCACCAGCTTAAAGGCCGGACCCAGAATACACTGCAGCCGGTAGGGCCGCAGATAGACCAGCAGTTTTCGCATCCGAACAGCTTCCTTTCCTTCCGCGCAATGAGGCGCGGTGGCGTAAGAAAACGACGCCGTAAAGGGGCCGCTTTTGCGCGGCTGCGTCGTCAAACCACCTCGACAACCACCAAGGGTGCCTTCGGTGTTTTTCCTTGCACCCGCATCAAAATCGGCCCCTTTACGGTGCCTTGCAGTTCTGCCCCAGAATTTTGGATGGAGAAAGTGCGAAGAGCGGCCGCTCAAGCCTTGGTGGCTTTGGGGGCGCTCTGAGTGCTTTCTACGCCAAAATTCTACGGCAGAACTTAACTTCCCGAAGGGAAGTTGCGTTTTCCTTGCGTCACCGCGCCTTGCGCGCGTACTTTACACCCGGATTATACCACGGTATAATTGATATTGAAAATATTTCTTTTATATCGTTTTGATTTTATTTTTGTATCGTTTTGACACAGGGGAGGGATGCCCAATGGATCTGCGGCAGCTCGAGGCGCTGGTCGCGGTGGCGGAGGAGGGCAGCTTCGGCGCGGCGGCGGCGCGGCTGCACCTGACCCAGCCGCCGCTGAGCGCCCGGATCAAGGCGCTGGAGGAGGAGCTGGGCACCCCGCTGATCGAGCGGGGGCCCCGCCGCTCGACCCCGACCGAGGCGGGGCGGCTGCTGGCCGAGCGGGCGCGGCGGCTTCTGCTGCTGGCCGACGCGGCCAAGGAGGAGGTCGCCCAGCTGGGCGAGGGGGTGCGCGGGGTGCTGCGGCTGGGGCTGATCTCGTCGGGCGGGCCGACCCTTTTCACCCCCGCCCTCGCCGGGTTCTGCCGCCGGTACCCCGAGCTGCGGATCGAGCTGCAGGAGGGCAACAGCTATGAGCTGATCGAGCTGCTGCGAACCGGCGCGATCGAGGCGGCGGTGCTGCGGACCCCGTTTTCGGACGAGGGGCTCTCGCTGCTGGCGCTGCACACCGAGCCGATGGCCGCCCTCGCGCCGGCGGCGCTCTTTGAGGGGCTGCCCGACGGGCCGCTTCATCCCGCCGACCTCTCGGGCCGGCCGGTGGCCTACTACCGCCGGTTCGACGGGCTGCTGCACGAGACCTTCCGCCGGGCGGGGGCGCGGCTGTGGGGCCGGTTTGTCGTCGACGACGCGCGCACCGCGCTGGCCTTTGCGTCGATCGGGGCGGCGATCGCGCTGGCTCCCGTCTCGGCGGGCAGGATGGCCGGCGAGCTCACCGTCCGCCCGCTCGCGGCCGAGGAGCTGGTCACCACCGTGACCCTCGCGTTCCGGGCCGGCGGCCCGACCTCGGCGGGGGGCCGGGCGCTGCGGGAGTTCTTTTCGGCAATGGAAGCGGCGCCAAAAATGGCGGCGCCAAAAATGGCGGCGCCGAAATAGGCAGAGAAAAAGGCTTTGCGAAAAATCCGCAAAGCCTTTTTGTTATTTCTGCGCCGGCGGCGGCAGCTCGAACCAGAAGTCGGCGCCCTGGCCCACCGCGCTCTGCACCCCGAAGGGCGCGCCGTGGGCGACCAGAATCGCCTTGACGATCGAGAGCCCCAGCCCGCTGCCCCGGCGGCCGGCGTCGGAGCGGGCGCGGTAGTACCGGTCGAAGATATAGGGCAGCTCCTTCTCCTCGATGCCGCTGCCGTTGTCGATGACCTCGGCCCGCACCCGGCCGCCCTGGGTGGAGAGCACCACCCGCACCGCGCCGCCCTCGGAAAGATGGGCGATCGCGTTCGAGACCAGGTTGTGCAGCACCCGGCCGATCTGGACCGGGTCGGCAAAGACCTCGAGCTCCTCGGGTCCCTCCTGCGAGAGGGTAAAGCCCTCCTTTTCGGCCCGGTCGGCGTACCGGCGCAGCACGTCGGCGGTCAGCTCGGCCAGATCGAACCGCACCGGGTTGGGCTTCTCGGTGCCGGAGGAGTACTTCGAGAGCTCCATCACGCTGCCCACCAGCACCGACAGCCGGTCGGATTCGTCGATGATGACCGACAGATCGTCCTCCCGCCGCGCCTTGTCCTCGCCGTCAAGATCCCGGATCGTCTCGGCATAGCCCCGGATCAGGGTCAGCGGGGTCCGCAGATCGTGGCTGATGTTGGCGATCAGCTCCCGCTGAAGCTGGGTGGATTTCGCGATCTCCCCGGTCATATAGTTGAAGTCCCGCGCCAGCGTGCCCAGCTCATCCTGGCTTCTCAGCTCGACCCTGACGTTGTAGTCCCCCGCCGCGACCCGCTTTGCCGCGTCGGACAGCAGGCTGACCGGCCGGGTGAACCAGCGGGCAAAGAGCAGCGCCGAGACCAGCGAGACTCCCAGCAGAATCACGCTGATGAGGATCAGCTGGTGGCTGACCACCTCCATCGCCTGATCCACCCGCTCAAGATTGGTGCTGGCCAGCACGATATAGCCGCTGCTCGTGATCAGCCCCATCACCTGCTGCTGGCGGTAGGGGGAGGCGGACAGGTCGATCAGCGTCTCGCTGATCTGGCCCCGCTGGGCGGTCTCCTGCCGCTTGAGGAGCGCCAGATTGGAGTCGGTCTGGGTCCGCTCGCCGAAGATTCCCTGGCTGGAGGGGTGCAGCTGGCAGTCGTCCCCGATCCCCTCGAGCACGAAGAAGGCGCGGTAGGCCCGCATCTGGGTGCCCAGCGTGGGGGAGCGGTAATCGTGGGCGAGGATGCACTCCTCGGTCGCCGAGACCTCGATGCAGATGCCCGAGGTCATCAGGGGCTTGACGAGCTCCATCAGCCCGAGGATGTCCTCCTCCTGCGCCGCCTCGCTCTCGAGCAGCGCGGCGACCGCCGTCACCTTGCCGCTCAGCTCGCTGCGGATCATGCCGCGGTAGCTCGGCTCAAAGAGCACCACCGTCAGCAGCCAGACCAGCGCGATGAGCAGCACGCACAGGCAGGAGACAAAGAGCGCGAGCTTGGTTTTGATCGACTTCATCCAAAAAAATCCCCTCAGTCAGGCGCGGTGACGCAACAAACCGGCGTTTTCTCCGGTCGCTGCGCCTTTAGTTCGCCGGATCGAATTTATACCCCACGCCCCAGACGGTAACGATGTCCTCCCGATGCGCGCCCAGATGGCTGCGGAGCATCTTGATATGGGTGTCCACCGTCCGGTCCTCGCCGTAGTAGTCGTAGTTCCAGACCTTCTGCAGAATCTTCTCCCGCGAGAGGGCGATGCCCTTGTTATGGGCGAGAAAGACCAGCAGGTCAAACTCCTTGGGGGTCAGCGAGACCTCCTCCCCCGCGATCTTGACGCTGTGGGAGGCGGTGTCGATGACGAGATCCCCGAACACAAAGCTCTCGCTGTCGGTCTGCCCCTTGGGCAGGGTGCGGCCCAGCACCGCCTTGACCCGGGCGACCATCTCCCGCGGGCTGAAGGGCTTGACGATGTAGTCGTCCGCCCCGCCCTCGAGCCCGGCGACCCGGTCGTACTCCTCGCCCCGGGCGGTCAGCATGATCACCGGGGTGGTGATCTTGCGCGCGCGGATCTCCCGCAGGCAGGTCATGCCGTCGACAAAGGGCATCATGATGTCCAGCAGCACAAGGTCAAAGCTGGTCGCCGCCAGCTGGGCCAGCGCCGCCGAGCCGTCGGTCGCCTCGGTGCAGGAGAATCCCTCATGCTCGAGATACTCCCGGATCATCTGCCGGATGCGGGGCTCATCGTCCACAATTAAGATTCTGACCATCTTGCTTCACCTCATTACTTTCCCAATACGCCGGGGCGCAAAGATTCCCCGGATTTCTCTCTCGTGTCTAGTTTAAGTTTCGGTTATGTCAATTATGTGAAATCGGCCCGCCGCGCCGGTTGACAGCGCCGGTTTGCCGCGATAAAATGGGTGCGTCGGCCCGGCGGTCGAAACCGCGCGCAGGCTGTCGAAAGGATGTGTTGTTCATGCCCGCTCTGCTCTGGGTTCTTCTGGGGGTTCTCCTCGCGCTGGTGCTGCTGGCGGCCCTCGCCCTTCTTTTTGTCGCCCCCTCCCGCCCGTCGGCGGCGTTGCTGGCCCCCTTCGCCCGCCGCTGCTTTGCCCACCGGGGGCTGCACACCCCCGATAAATCGGTGCCGGAAAACAGCCTCGCCGCCTTCCGCCGCGCGGTCGAGGCGGGCTACGGCATCGAGCTGGACATCCAGCTGTCAAAGGACGCCGAGGTGGTCGTCTTTCACGATGATACCCTTGACCGGGTCTGCGGGGTGACCGGCCGGGTCGATGCCTTTGACCTCGCCGCGCTGCGGCAGATGCGCCTTTGCGGCACCGGGGAGGGGATCCCCCTCTTTTCCGAGGTGCTCGCCGCGGTCGACGGCAGGGCGCCGCTGATCGTCGAGCTCAAGAGCGGCCCGCGCAACCGGCTGCTCTGTAAAAAGGCGCTGGCACTACTGCGGGGCTATCAGGGCGATTTCTGCATCGAGAGCTTTGACCCGCGGATCGTGCGCTGGTTTCGCAAAAACGCCCCCGACCTGCTGCGGGGCCAGCTCTCCGGCCCGCCGCACACCTTTGACACCCTGCCCGCGGTCGGCGGCTTCGTTCTGGGCAACCTGCTGAGCGATCTGATCTGCCGGCCCCAGTTTGTCGCCTATGACAACAAGCCAAAGCCGTTTCTCGTCCGTCTGGCCTGCCGCATGGGCGCGGCGCGGGTGGTCTGGACCGCCCGTGAGGAGGCCGACCACCCGCGTCTTTGCGGTGAAAACGATGCGATCATCTTCGAATTTTATCGTCCCGATCCCCGGTTTTGACCGGGACACAGAAGCCCGGGTTCCTGCGAACCCGGGCTCTTTTGCGTCACATCCGCGCCGCGCCGCTGACCTTGCGCTGCAGCGTGCCGAAGCCGTCCCCCGCGTCCTTGGTGCCCCGCACCACGCGGCGGTAGAGCGCCGGGCTGGTGAGGGCGGCGGCGATCAGCTCCCCCATCCGCTCGCAGCTGACCAGCCGGCAGCGGGGGCTCAGGATGTCGGCGGTGCGGTACCCGTCGTCCAGCACCCGCTGCACCGCCGCCTCGATCGCGGCGCACTCCTCGGCCATCCCGAACGCGTACTTGAGCAGCAGCGCCCCGGCGTAGACCGCCCCGACCGGGTTGGCGAGGTTCTGCCCCGCCATGTCGGGCGAGGGGCCGAGCACCGGGTGATAGAGCCCCTGCCGGCCCGCACCCAGCACCGCGCAGGACATCATCCCCGCGCTGCCGGTCAGGCCGGCGGCCTCCCCGGCGAGCACCGCGCCGCAGACGCCGTCGGCGAGGATGACGTCAAACCGGGCGGGGTCCTGCAACAGCCGCGCGGCGACCTCGCTGGCCCCGAGCAGTTCCAGCTTCACCCGGGGAAACTGTTCCGACAACCGTCCCAGCAGCGCCCGCCAGCAGCGGCGCGCGCGCTCCTCCAGGCCGGGCTGCTCGGCAAAGACCAGCCCGCACCGGCGCATCTCGGCGGTGCGGAAGGCGATCCGGGCAACCCGCACCGCGTCCTCCTCTCCCCGCACGACGGGGGCGTCCTCCTCCTCGCCGGAGAGGAACGCGCCCAGCGTCTGCACCAGCATCAGATCGATATCCTGCTTGACCAGCGCCGGGGCAAGCGGGCTCGCCCCCGCCAGCTGCGGGTAGAGCAGCGCCGGGCGCATCCGGGCCTTGAGGGCCATCTCCCGGCCCAGTTGGCCGATCGCCCTTCCGGTGCCGACCCCGGCCAGCACGCTGTCGGCCGCAAGGCAGCGCGCGAGCGCCGCCTCGTCCAGCGGGCCCGAGAGCCCGACCGCGACCCGGTCAAAGGTGAACTTGTGTCCGAACCGGCCGCCCACCGCCCGCAGCGCCTTTTCAGCCTGCGCGAGCACCTCCGGCCCGATGCCGCCGCCCGGCAGCAGCGCGATCTTCTTTTCCATTTGTAAGACCACCCTCCTTTTCCGGCGACAGCCAAAAAAAGCCTCGTCTGCCGCCCCTAGGCGGGAGACGAAGCCTTTGCTCCGCGGTACCACTCCCATTGCCGCGCACAGCGCGGCCACTTTGCCCCGTCCATCAACGGGCTCCCGGATAACGGCGGGCGACCGGCGCGGCCTACTCAGGTTCGGCCTTGCTGCTCACAGGGGATCTGCCCGCGCCGCCGCTGCTGCCTCGCACCGCCCGGCAGCTCTCTGAAAGCGGAAGGACGCGCGCCGCTGTCCTGTTCCTCGCATTTTCTCACCCCTAGTCTAACCCGACCCCGCCGGCTTGTCAAGAGAAAAAAAGGGGATCCGCCCCGCGGCGAACCCCCTATTCTTTCTCTTGCTCACTCCTCCAGCAGCAGCGGCAGGGTGATCTCGTACTTCGAATCCAGCGCGTTCTTCTCGGCGGCCTGGTTCTTGTAGGCGTTGACCGTCGCGGTCGCCTTGGCGATCGGCTGCAGCGTGCCTGCGCCCGCCACGCAGCCGCCCGGGCAGGCCATGCCCTCGAGCAGGTAGCCGTTGTACTTGCCGGTGCGGGCGATGGTCAGCATCTTCTTGCAGTCGGCAAGGCCCTGCGCGGCCATGATCTTGACCTCGCGGTCGGGGTGCTTGCGGTGGATAACGTCGGCCACCGCGGCGGCGACACCGCCGCCCACCGCAAAGCCGCGTCCGGCCGCGGTGCCCTCGCGCAGCGGGTGCTCCTCGGTGATCTCGTCAAAGTTGACCCCCTTGGCCTCGAACATGCCCATGATCTCCTCAAAGGTCAGCACGAAGTCGACGTCGCTGCGGATGGTGCGGCGGCTGGCCTCCAGCTTCTTGGCGCTGCAGGGGCCGATGAAGGCGACCTTGCAGCCCTTGTGCTCCTTCTTGAGCAGCCGGGCGGTAAAGACCATCGGGGTGAGAGCCATCGAGATGTTGGGCGCGAGGTCGGGGAACAGCTTCTTGGCCATCACCGACCAGGCCGGGCAGCAGGAGGTCGCCATGAAGGGCAGCTCCTCGGGCACCTTCTTGACGAAGTCCTCCGCCTCGTCGATGGTGCACAGGTCGGCGCCGACCGCGACCTCGGCCACGTCGGCAAAGCCCAGCAGCTTCATCGCCGCCTTGAGCCGCTCGGGGGTGACCTTCGGGCCGAGCTGGCCGACAAAGGCGGGGGCGACGGCGGCATAGACCCGGTCGCCGTTCTTGATCGAGTGGATCAGCTGGAAGATCTGGCCCTTGTCCGAGATCGCGCCGAACGGGCAGTTGACGATGCACATGCCGCAGGAGACGCACTTGTCATAATCGATCGAGGCGCGGCCCAGCTCGTCGCTGTGGATCGCGTTCATCCCGCAGGCGGCGGCGCAGGGGCGCTCCTGCTTGATGATCGCGTGGTAGGGGCAGGCCTCGACGCAGCGGCCGCACTTGATGCACTTGGACTGGTCGATCACGCTCTTGCCGTGGACCATCGAGATCGCCCCCTTCGGGCAGACCTCCATGCAGGGATGGGCCAGGCAGCCCTGGCAGCCGTCGGTCACACTGACCAGCTTCTCGGGGCAGGCGTTGCAGGCGAATTTGATGATGTTCACCAGCGGGGGATCATAGTACTTCTCGGCAATCGCGCTCTCCTCGATCCCCTCGCTCAGCCGGGCGTGCTCGGCAACCGGGCGCAGCGGCAGCCCGATGGCCAGCCGCAGCCGCTCGCCGACGATCGCCCGCTCGAGGAAGATGCTCTCCCGATAGGAGGCCTCCTCGCCGGGGATGATCTTGTAGGGCAGCTCCTCGATGCGGGAGTAGTCCCCGCCCTCGTAGGCCAGCCGGGCCACCTCTGTAAATACCTTGCGGCGGATATCGGTCACCGAGGAATGGATCCCTCTCATCATAATCGCGCACTCGTCCTTTCGGTTCATTATTTAGCGGGCGGGAACAGGTTAAAAATTTAACGATCCCCTGCCCACCGGTTATCATACCACGGATGGGCCGGCGGTGCAACCTTTGAGGGGAAGAAAGTTTTTCTTTTTTCTGTAAAAAGGGGGCAGACGTTGACAGCGGCGGTCGAAATGGCTTAAACTGGTACTGTTTTGACCGGCGCAGCCGGCGGGAAGGAGACAGCATGGACCGCACACAGCAGATCGAGCGCAGCATCATCAAGAAGTTCCGCAAGCCCATCTGGAACCGGTTTGTCGGGGGAATCAAGGATTATCACCTGATCGAGGAGGGGGACCGCATCGCGGTCTGCATCTCGGGGGGCAAGGACAGCATGCTGCTGGCCAAGTGCATGCAGGAGCTGCAGCGGCACAGCTATCTTCAGTTCGAGCTCAAATTTCTGGTCATGGACCCCGGGTACAGCCCGGCCAACCGCCGCCGGATCGAGGAGAACGCCGCGCTGCTGGGCATCCCGGTCACCATCTTTGAGAGCGAGATCTTCGAGGTGGTGGAGGAGATCGCCGAGAGCCCCTGCTATCTCTGCGCCCGGATGCGGCGGGGCCACCTTTATAAATACGCGCAGGAGCTGGGCTGCAACAAGATCGCGCTGGGCCACCATTTTGACGACATGATCGAGACGGTCATGATGAGCATGCTCTACTCGGCCGAGATCAAGACAATGATGCCCAAGCTGAAGAGCAAGAATTTTGAGGGGATGGAGCTGATCCGCCCGCTGTATCTGGTGCGGGAGCGGGACATCCTCGCCTGGGTGCGGTACAACGAGCTGTCCTTTTTGCAGTGCGCCTGCCGGCGCACCGAGCAGCGCAGCGACCTGACCGGCACCGACGGGGGGCGGCGGGCCGCGACCAAGGCGCTGATCGCAAAGCTGCGGGAAGAGAACCCGCAGGTCGACGTCAACATCTTCCGCAGCGTGCACGACCTCAACCTCAAGACGGTGATCGGCTACACCGACCTCGCGGGGAAATACCACCACTTCCTCGACGCCTATGAGGGCCGCTGCGGCCGGCCCGAGTACGCGGTCTTCGACCTCGACGGCACGCTGCTGGATTCGCTGTGGGTCTGGAAGGGCGCTGCCGCCGCCTGGCTGGTCTCCAAGGGGATCGCCCCGCCCGGCGACCTCGAGGACCGGCTGCGGGGGCTGACGGTGCCCCAGGCAATCGGGCAGGTGCAGCGGGAATACGGCCTTCCCGGCACCGTCGAGGAGGGGGTCGCCGAGATCTGCGCCCTCGTCGCGCGGGACTATGCCGAAAAGGTGCAGCTCAAGCCCTTCGCCCGCGACTACCTCGACCAGCTGCGCCGGCAGGGGGTGCCCTGCTGCCTTGCCACCGCGTCGGAGGAGAGTTATATTCTGCCCGCCCTCGAGCGGCTGGGCATTTTGCCCTATTTCCAGTTCATCGTCAGCCGGGGCAGCCTGCCGGTGGCCAAGGGAGATCCCGAATACTACCGGCTGCTGGCCGGGCGGTTTTCCACCACCGCCGACCGGCTGACCGTCTTTGAGGATTCGCTCTATGCGATCCGCAGCGCAAAGGCGGCCGGCTGCCGCACCGTCGCGCTCTACGACAAGGCCGCCGAGGGGGAGCGCAGCCGGATCAAGGTGCTCTGCGACTACTTTGCCGGCGGCTTTGACGCGCTGCTGGAGGGATAAGGGGGAACGCGAGGATGCTCTTCAACTCTCTGAGTTATGCGATCTTTCTGCCGGTTGTCTGCGTTGTCTATTATCTGCTGCCCCACCGGATGCGGTGGGCGGCGCTGCTCGCCTTCAGTCTCTACTTTTTTATGAGCTGGAACCCGCGGCTGATCCTGCTGATCCTCTTCACCACTCTGGTCAGCTGGTCGGGCGCCCTCGCGCTGGGCCATCTGCGCCGGCGCCGGGCACGGCAGGCCGTGGTGGTGGCGGGGTCTGCGCTCTGCCTTGCGGTGCTCTTTTTCTTCAAATACTACGACTTTGCCGCCGACAGCCTGCAGGGGTTGTTCGGTCTGCTGGGGATTCCGCTCGCTCCGCCGACCCTCTCGCTGCTGCTGCCGGTCGGCATCAGCTTTTACACCTTCCAGACGCTGAGTTATCTGATCGACGTCTGGCGGGGCGACCTCGCGCCCGAGCGGCATCTGGGCTACTACGCGCTCTATGTCAGCTTCTTTCCGCGGTTGGTTGCCGGTCCGATCGAGCGGGCGGGCAACCTGCTGCCCCAGTTTCGCCAGCCGCATCAATTTTCCACCGCCGGGTGCACCCGCGGGCTGCAGCAGATCGGGGTCGGTCTGTTCAAAAAGGTGGTCATTGCCGACACCCTGACCGATTTTGTCGACGCGGTCTACAACAACCTGCCGGGCAAGACCGGTCTGACCCTGATCCTCGCCACGGTGCTGTTCGGGGTGCAGATCTACTGTGATTTTTCGGGTTATTCCGATATTGCGGTCGGCTCGGCGCGGATCCTCGGCTTCTCGCTGATGGAGAATTTCGACGCGCCCTATCTCTGCTGCAGCGTGCGGGGGTTCTGGTGCCGGTGGCACATCAGCCTGACCAGCTGGTTTACCGACTATGTCTACATCCCGCTGGGCGGCAGCCGCTGCAGCCGGCTGCGGCACCTGCGTAACCTGATGATTACCTTTCTGCTCAGCGGTCTGTGGCACGGAGCGAATTGGACCTTTGTCTGCTGGGGCTGCTGGCACGGGCTGTTTCTCTGCTTTGAGACCTTTTGGGGCCGCCGGGCCGACGCGCTTGCCGCCCGGCTGGGCAGAAGTCCGGGCGGTCTTCTCTTCGCCGCGGCGCGCTGGGTTTACACCGTCGGCGCGGTGATGGCGGGATGGATTTTCTTCCGGGCCAACAGCCTGGCCGACGCGGCTTACATCTTTGCCAACCTGCTGCGGGGGCTCAACCCGCTGCGGCTGGTCACCTATGCCGCCCCCGCCGGCATGGAGCCGGCCGACCTTCTGCTCGTCGCGGGACTGATCGCGCTGCTCGCAATCTGGGACGGCCTGTCCCGGTTTGGGGGCAACAGCTTCTCGGTCCTCTGCCGCGCCCGCCCCGCCGTGCGGTATCTGTTCTACTGGGCGCTGGGCAGCTCGATTCTGCTCACCCTGCTGCTGCGCCCCTTCGGCGCGGCGGCCGACTTCATCTATTTTCAGTTTTGAGGGGGGCGCACAGCATGGCACGGTACTTTCGAAAGCTGGTCGCAATGGCCCTTGCGGTCTCATTGCCCTTTGTCCTCTTCTTTGGGGCGCTGTTCGCGCTGCCCGACCACCGGGGCGGCAGCATCGCGGCGACGATCCGGTACAAAACCCAGCTGCTCCAGACAACTGCGGGCCCCCGGATTCTCTTTGCCGGCGGCTCCTCCTCCCCCTATGGCACCATCTGTGCCGAGGTGGAGCGGCAGCTGGGCCGCAGCGCGATCTGCGTTGGGGCAACCGCCTACCTGGGTATTCCCTTTTACCTCAGTCTGCTCGAGACCTACGCCCAGACAGGGGATGTCATCGTCCTCGCACCTGAGCACAGCCTGCTGACCTCCGAGGCGATCGACTACACGCTGGTCTGGGAGGCCGCCGGTCAGGAGCCGGATGTCTGGCGCTGCATGCCGCTGTCCTATCTACCGGGCCTGTTCTCGAGCGGGGTCTCCTACTTCAAGCTCAAGTGGTCGGTGCTCGATGAGCCGTCGGCCGATTACCATGTCGACTTCGGCCCGCTGGGGGATGTCGTCACCCCGCGGGAGGCATTGCTCTCGGCGGGCTATCTGCCGGACGACCCGGTCGACCTCTCGCCCGAACGGATCTACCTGACCAACATCGAGCGGATCAACCGGTTCGCCGAAAAGATGGCCCGGCGGGGGGTCACGGTCGTCTTCGCATTCGCCCCCCTCGATGAGCTGGCGGTGATCAGCAGCGCGGAGGAAACCGCCGCCTTCGGCCGCGCGGTGACCGAGGCGCTCGAAATCCCGGTCATCCTCGATCTGCCCACCGCCCTGCTGCCGGGAGCGTATTTCTACGACTCAAACAATCACCTGACCAGCGCGGGAGCGCAGATCAACACCCAAAACCTGATCGACGGGCTGCGGGAAGTCCTCGCGGACGAGGCGGAATAAACAAACGAAAGGCGCGGCGACATGGAATCATGCAGCCGCGCCCCTCTTTTTTTCTTGTCAAAAGACCGGCGCGCCGGTGAGAAACGCCGCAAAGTAGACCATCCCGGCAAGCGCGGTGAGTGCGAGCAGCAGCCGGCGCCGCCAGCCTTCTGCCGCGAGCGCGAGGGCGGGCCCCAGCGCGGGCAGGCAGAGCAGGTACCGCCCGGCGCTGGGGGTCCAGCTGCTGGCGCTGACCGCCGCAAAACAGGCCAGCGCCGCAAGCAGCCAGCCCGCCGGCAGCCGCCGCGCGGCGGCCGCGAGCAGCGCCAACACACCGATGAGGGCGAGGGCGGACCACAGCCCGACAAAGACCGCGAGGGCCCGCTCGCTCTCCCACCAGCTGCAAAACTGCCGCCACATCGCCCCGGCGGTGCGCCAGAACAACCCGGGCCGGTTGTGCCAATGGGTGCGCTGGATCTCCAAAAAGGCCAGCGGGTCGCCGGTGACCGAGGCGTTGAGGGCGAGATACCCCGCCACCCCGACCACCGGGCCCGCCGCGGCAGCGAGGGGGCCCCAGCGCCATTGCCTGCGGCACAGGCCGCCGAGAAAGACCGCCGCCGGCAGCGCCGCCAGCGTCACCCCCGGCAGCCGGGTCAGCCCGAGCGCGATCCCCGCCAGCGCGGCGAGCGTCCAGCGCCGGCGCTCGACCGCGTCGAAAAAGGCCGCGCTGAGAAAGAAGAAAAGCGCCTCGGTCAGCGGCAGCACGAAGAAAAACGACCCCGGCATGAGGGCCGCAAAGGCGGCGGCAAAGAGGCCGCACCGGGTGCCCCACCGCCGGGCGGTGATCCGGAAGGTCAGCGCGGCGCCGGCGGCAAAGAGCAGCAGATTTGCCGCCATCGCGGCGGGGTAGAAGGGCAGCCCCACCGCGCAGAGCGCCCGCATCAGCCAGGGAAACAGCGGGAAAAAGACGATCATCAGCTGCTGCTCGAAGAAGTCCTCCCCCCGCCCATATCCCCACCGGGCGAGGTCGCGGTAGTGCCGCGCATCGAGCAGACCGCCCTCAAAATAGGTCTCAAACGCCCCCGCGCCGGGGAAGAGGAGGACCGCCCGCAGCACCACCGCCGCCGCCATTCCCCCGCCGAGGACGAGCGCCGCGAGAAAGACCGCCCGCTCGGCCCGCCGGTCGGGCGGCTGCAGCGGGGCCGGGGCCGCGGGCAGCCGCCCCGAAAGCCGGCCCAGCGCAAGGGCGAGCGCCAGCAGAAACAGCGCCGCTGTGAGCAGCTCCAGCACCATCTGCATCCCGATCCCCCCTTCCGTTTTTTCATCCTACCATATCCGCCAGCAGAAGCAAAGGGCCGGGGTCTGCGACCCCGGCCCTTTTTTCTGTTCAAACCAGCCGTTTGGTCTTCCAGCGGCCGCTGAGGTAGCGCGCGACAAAGCAGATTACCCGCACCACCCAGTCAACATACATCGCATACCAGACCCCGTTGATGCCAAGGCCCAGCTGCTGGGCCAGCAGATAGGACAACCCGATCCGGAGCGCGCACATCGAGGTCATCGAGGCGACCATCGTGAACCGCACATCCCCCGCCGCCCGCAGGATGTTGGGGAAGGTGAAGCTCATCACCCAGATCAGCCCGCCCAGCAGGTAGTAGACCCGCATGATCTGGCACGTCAGCGCCGCGGTCTCGGCCGACAGCGAGAAGGGCAGGATCACCACCGGCAGCGCGACGGCGAAGACCAGGCAGAGCGCCGCCTTGCACAGGAAGGCGAGGAAGGTCAGCTTTTTGCCGTACCGCACCGCCTGGTCGTAGTCGTTCGCCCCCACGCACTGGCCGATGACGGTGGTCATCGACAGGCCGATCGCCTGCGCCGGGATCTGGGGCAGCATGCACAGGGTATTGCAGACCGCGTTGGCCGCGATGGCGACGGTGCCGAAGGTGGCGATCAGGCTCTGCACCAGGATCTTGCCGATCTGGAACATCCCGTTTTCGAGGCCGTTGGGCACCCCGATGCCGAGGATCCGGCGGATCATCCGCCCCTCGGGCCGGAAGGCGCGCCAGCCGGTCAGGGTGATCTGCAGGATGGGGTTACGCAGCAGCCAGAGCAGCATCACCGCGCCGACGATCCGGGAGATCAGGGTCGGGATCGCCGCGCCGACCACGCCCCAGCCGAGGCCGAAGATGCAGATCGCGTTGCCCACCACGTTGACCCCGTTGGCGATCAGCGAGGCCTTGAGCGAGACCCGGCTGTTGCCCATCGAGCGGAAGATCGCCGCCCCCGCGTTGTAGGCCGCGATGAAGGGGTAGGAGAGGGCGGTGATCAGAAAATAGTTCTTCGCGTCGGTCATCACCACCGGGTCGACCTTGCCGAACAGCCAGCCCAGCAGCGGGGTGCGGGCCGCCGCGCAGACGATCCCGAGTACCCCGCCCAGCACCGCGACGATAAAGACCAGCTGCTTTGCCGCCCGGTTGGCGTGGACGGTATCCCGGGTGCCGAGGTACTGGCTGACCACGATCGCGCCGCCGGCGGCCAGCGCCGAAAAGATGTTGATCATCAGAATGTTGATCGAGTCGACCAGCGAGACCGCCGAGACCGCCGCCTCACCGGCGTTGGCGACCATCACGGTGTCCATCATGCCGGTGAGCACCGCGAGGAACTGCTCGCCGATCAGCGGCCAGATCAACCGCCGCAGCGCGGCGTTTGAAAAGAGCGGCTTTTTGGCCGCCACAGCCTGTTCCATCCGAGTCCTTCGCCTCTTTTACAAAAATTTTACCTTCCCGATTCTATTCTCTTCCCCTGCCCTTGTCAACACCCGCAGGACTGCTATAATAGTATAATAGAAGGAAAAGAAACCCCGGGCGCAGCGCGCCGGAAAGGAAGTTTTACCCATGAAAATTGTTCTTCTGGAATCCCTCGCGGTCAGCGAGGAGCGGATCGCCGCCCTCGCGGCCCCGCTGATCGCCGCCGGCCACAGCTTTGCCGCCTACACCGACGGCGCAAAGGACGAATCGGTGCTCATCGAGCGGGCGAAGGACGCCGACATCCTGATGGTCGCGAGCAGCCCGCTGCCCGCCGCGGTGGTCGCCGCCTGCGACCGGCTCAAGCTGATCTCGGTCGCCTTTACCGGGGTGGACCATCTGCCGATGGCGCTGTGCCGCGAGCGGGGCATCCTGGTCTCGAACTGCGCGGGCTACTCCAACGAGAGCGTCGCCGAGCTGGTCTTCGGCCTGGTGATCTCGCTGCTGCGCCGCATCCCGGCCTGCGACGCCGCCGCCCGCGCGGGCGGCACCAAGGCGGGGCTGGTCGGCTTTGAGCTGGCGGGCAAGACCTTCGGCATCGTCGGCACCGGCGCGATCGGGCTGCGGGTGGCGCAGCTGGCCAAGGCGTTCGGCTGCAAGCTGGTCGGCTACAGCCGCACAAAGCGGCCCGAGGCCGAAGCGCTGGGCCTCACCTACCTGCCCCTCGACGAGCTGATGGCCACCGCCGACGTGGTCAGCCTGCATGTCCCGGCGACCGACGCGACCCGCGGGCTGATCGGCGAAGATCAGATCGCGAAGATGAGGCCGGACGCGCTGCTCATCAACACCGCCCGCGGCCCGGTGCTGGACAGCGCCGCCCTCGCCGCCGCGCTGAAGGAGGGCCGGATCGCCGGCGCGGGAATCGACGTCTTTGAGACCGAGCCCCCGATCCCGACCGATCACCCGCTGTGCGGCGCGCCGAACGTCATCCTGACCCCCCACGTCGCGTTTGCCACCGCCCAGAGCATGGAGGTGCGGGCGGAGATGGTCTTTGAAAACGTCGCCTGCTACCTCGAGGGCAAGCCCCGCAACCTGATGGGCTGACAATAACACAGACGGCGGATCCAAAGGTGTGCCAGCATAAGAAAACGCAACTTCCTTTTGGGAAGTTTAGTTCTGCCGTAGAATTTTGGCGTATAAAGCACGCAGAGCGGCCCCCCAAGCCACCAAGGCTTGGGGGGCCGCTCTTTGCACTTTCTCCATCCAAAATTCTGGGGCAGAACTGCATACACCGTAAAAAGGCCGATTTTGATGCGGGTGCAAGG
>CALXBG010000024.1 GCA_944386485.1 uncultured Pygmaiobacter sp.
GCGACGCCCAGTTCGCCGGCTCCTCCTCCGTGCCCGCGCACGTTGAGATGATGGGCCTGATGGGCATGGGCAACAACCCGATGGTCGGCGCCACCGTCGCCTGCGCCGTCGCGGTCAGCGAGGCGAAATAATCGCCCGTTCTTTCTGAATTCTTCCGGGACGCTTCGGCGTCCCGGTTTTTGTCTGGCAAGGAGGAATTATGCCAAAGGTCAACTACCACACCCACACCGCCCGCTGCATGCACGCCGAGGGCGCCGACCGGGACTATGTCGAATCGGCGCTCGCCGGCGGCTTTACCACCCTCGGCTTTTCGGACCACACCCCCTGGCGGTATGCGGGCGACTATGTCGCCACCGTCCGGATGGCCGAATCGGAGCTGCCGGGGTATCTCGACAGCATCCGGGCGCTGAAAGCCGAATACGCCGGCAAAATCGAGATCCTCTGCGGGCTCGAGTGCGAGTACTTTCCGGCCTATCTCGACTGGCTGCGCGAGACCGCCCGCACCCAGCAGCTGGACTACCTGATCTTCGGCAACCACTTCTTTCCCTCCGACGAGACGGCCCCCTACTTCGGCCGCTCGACCAAGGATGCGGCGATGCTGCGCCGGTATGTCGACAGCGCGCTTTTGGGGATGGACTGCGGGCTCTTCTCCTACCTTGCCCACCCCGACCTCTTCTTGCGGAGCTATCCGGCCTTTGACGCCAATGCCCGGGCCGCGAGCCGGGAGATCTGCCGCGCGGCAAAGCGGCTCTCGCTGCCGCTGGAATACAATCTGCTGGGCGCGCGCAACAACGAGCGGTACCACATCGACGGCTACCCCCACGAGGGCTTCTGGCGGATCGCCGCCGAGGAGGGCTGCACCGCGATCCTCGGGGTGGACGCCCACATCCCGGCCCATCTGGCCGACCCGAAATACTGGGACGCCGGCCTTGCCCGGCTGCGGGGGCTCGGCATCGAGCTGACCCACACCATCCGGCTGCGGCCGTGGGAGGACGGCCCCCAATAAAGAAAAATGCTGTCTGGAGAACTCCAGACAGCATTTTTTATTCCACCGGAAAGACCAGCTGGTGCTCCTCCTCCCCCTCATACCAGTAAAGGGTGATCTGGTCGCCCTCGGGCGGCACGGTGAGAAAGGAGATCTCCCCGCTGCGGCCCGCCGGCAGCGCAACGGTCCAGCCGGAAGAGAAGGGGTTGGTGTAGTCCGGCTGCATCCCGCCGATCTGCGCCAGCCAGCTGTATCCCTCGTCATAGAGGTAAAAGTCGTCCGGCTCCAGCTCCGCGGCGGTCGAGGAGCAGTTTTCCAGCTCCAGCGTCACCCGGCAGCCCTGCTCGGTCTGCTCGGCCCGCGCGCCGGTCACCCGGACCACCGCCGGCTGGTAGGGATAGCTGGTCGCCGCGCTGATCGACCCGATCAGCCCAATCGCCAGCAGGCCGCAGAGCAGCGCAAGCAGCACGCTGACCACCCGCGCCCAGTTCGGCATCCTCGCTTTCATCCCTGCGCCCCCTCTCCTGCGATGGTAAACGGCAGCTCGGCGATCTCCTCCAGCCGCACGCCGTACCGGTCGGCGCTGTACCGCTCAAAACAGATTGTCGCTTTCCCGGTCTGCGCCGGCACCAGATAGTAAAAGCTGCACGCCGCCTCCTCGCCGGGGGTCTCGAGCCAGTAGACCTCGTAGGGGAACGCCCCCAGCGCCGGGTCCTCCTCATCCAGAATTTCCTCCAGCTGGTAGTAGTGCAGCGCCATCCGGTAACTGCCGTCGTCCAGCGCGAGATAGGGATCCTCGGGATCCCAGCCGGGCTCTCCGCCCGCCATCGAAACCGCCAGCTCGACCCGCAGCAGCCGGCTGCCCTCCGGCATCTGCCAGGGGCCGTCATAGTCGATCCAGGCCGCACCGGTCAGCCGGTAGGTAAAGGGGGCCGCCACCGCCGCCTCCCCCTGCGCCGGGGTGACCGTCGGATCCTCCACCCTGCCGCGGGCGATCGCCTGCCGCTCAAACCAGCCCCCGGCCAGCGGCGGTACCGCCACCACCGCGGCCAGCAGCAGCACGGTCAGCACGATGAGCAGGACCAGCGGCCCGTACCGCTTGGGGCGCTGCTGCTGGGGCAGTACGGCCGCCGCGGCGCGGGCGGCAGCCATCCGCCGCAGCCGCTCCTGTTCTTCCTCCTCCCCCTCCTCGTCAGAGAGGTCAAACTCCTCTTCATCCGGCGCATCCATCTCTTCCCGCTCCCGCGCCTCCCGCGCCTCCTGCGCCTCCTGTTCCGCCGCTCCGGCAAAGTCCTCCTCCCACGGATCGGCCTCCTGCGCCGCATCAAAGCTTTGGTCCTCCGGCGGCGAGTGCCACGCCCCGCAGTAGGGACAGATTCCGTCGGTCTTCGCCGGATCAAATTTTTTGCCGCAGCCGTCACAGCGGATCTTCATTCTGCCGCACCCCCTTTTCTCACCGCAGCACCACTACCGTGATGCCGTCATTCTCCCGTCCCCAGTCCCGGTCCTGCCGCAGGCCGGGCCAGCGGGACGCCGCCGCCCGCGCGTCGGCCGAGAAGGGGCCGAACGCCTCTCCCGGCAGCACAAACGCGATCCCGGGTCGATCTGCCAGCGCCCGGCGCACCGCGCCCCGGATCTTGCCGCCCGTCCCGCTCGAGCCGTAGCCGTGGACGAACTTGAACAGCTTCTGCCCGCTGCGCCGCGCGCCGGCCAGCTCGTTTTCCATCCGCTGCAGCGCCACCGCCGCGGGCGGCATATCGTATTTCAGATTGATCTCCCGCACCGTCATCTCCGCGCCCCCCTGGTTCTACTGCCAGTATACCAGACCCGAACCGGCGCCGCAACCGGCGGCCCTTTATTCCACCGTGACGAGGTAGGGGGCATCGGGGTTCTGCCAATAGACCGAAATCCGTTCTCCCCCCGGCTGCCCGACCAGAAACCACAGCGTTCCGCTGCGGCCCGCCGGCAGCGAGCAATCCCAGCCCGACCTAAAAGGGGTGTCCGGCCCGGCAGTCTCGCTCAGCAGCTCCAGTCTGCTGCCCCGCTCATCAAGAACGGTAAAATCATCCGCCCGCATGATACCGGCGACCGACGAACAATTCTGCATCCGCACTGCAATCCAGCAGCCCTCCTGCGTTTCCACCGCCCGCACCCCGGTGATCGCCAGCTGGGCATACTGAACCGGCACCGTGTGGGTTGCCTGGTTCATCGTCGCGCCCAGCACAAAAAGGAGCAGCCCGCAAACCACCGCCAAGGTCACAAAGGCTTTTTTTGCCGCACTTTTGCTCATCAGCCATCCGCCTCCTCTCCCGGTACCGTAAAGGGCAGTTCGACAATCTCCTCCAGCCGGTTGCCGTAGTCGCTGACGCTATACCGCTCAAAGCAGAGGGTCATTGCACCACCCTCCCGCGGCGCCAGGTAATAAAAGCTGTAATTGGCCTCTTGCCCGAGGGGGTAAAAATAATAGACCGCATCGGGAAACCGTTCGACAAAACCGCTCTCCGGTTCCACCACCCGCTCGCTGTCATACTCGCTCAACGCCCGCTGCCAGCTGCCGTCGGGCAGGCCGAGATAAGGGGGTTCGGGCGCCCAGTCAACCCGCTTTGCAGCCGAAACCGCAAGCTCAACCCGCAGCAGCCCGCAGCCGCGGGGCAGCATCCATTCGCCGTCATAGTCAACCCACTCCACACCGACCAGCCGGTAGGTATAGGGGGCGGCCGTCGCGGCATCCGGCTGCTGTGCGGCGGTAATGAGGGGATCTTCGACTCTGTTGTATACGGCGGCCTCTTCGCTTCGCCGCCTCTCGATCCCGGCAGGGACGATCAGTATCGCTATCCCGATTAGTGCCGCAATCAGCCCCATCACGACAAACGGCCAGCGCGGCACCCGTTCCTCCCTCTGCTGCGCCGCCTCTCCGTACTGCTCTTTTGCCGGCTGAACCCCGTCCTTGTCCGGCAGGCCACCCACCCGCGGAGCATCGGTCTGCTTTTGGAGCAAAGCCTGTTCACTACCGGCAGAAAGAGAATTCCATGCCCCGCAGTTTGGGCACAGTCCCTCATGTTCCTCGGTGTCAAACCATCTGCCGCAGCGCTCACAGCAAATCTTCATGTTTCGTGCCCCCTCACCATTTAAGTCCAGTATACCATCTTCAAAAAAGCAGCGCAACGGACCGGACGCCGCAGCTTTGCCCCCTTTCTTTTTCACGATTTTGCGTTACAATAGGACCATAGAGAAAAGGAAGTGACCAAACTATGGGCAACGAGACGTTAATGCAGTATTTTGAGTGGTATCTTCCCGCCGACGGCGGGCATTGGCGGCGGTGTGCCGCGGCGGCGCCGGCGCTGGCCGCACAGGGGATTACCGCCGTCTGGCTGCCCCCTGCCTACAAGGGCGCCGGCGGGGCGCAGGATGTGGGCTATGCGGTCTACGACACCTACGATCTCGGGGAGTTCGACCAGAAGGGGTCGGTGGCGACCAAATACGGCACGAGACAGGAATATCTCGAGGCGATCGCGGCGCTGCACGCAGCCGGCATCCAGGTCTATCCCGACATTGTGCTCAACCACCGGATCGGGGCGGACGGCACCGAGCAGGTGACCGCAGAGGAATCCGACGCCAAAAACCGCAGCCGGGAGATCTCGGGGGCCGAGACCATCACCGCCTATACCCGGTTTGACTTTCCCGGCCGGGGCGGCAAATACAGCGATTTTCGCTGGAACTGGCGGCACTTTGACGGGGTGGACTGGGACGCGGCAAAGCGCCGCAGCGCGATCTTTCAGTTCGACGGCAAGGAATGGGACGCCGGGGTGGATACCGAGAACGGCAACTACGACTACCTGATGGGGGCCGATCTCGACATGGGCAACCCCGAGGTGGTGGCCGAGCTCGACCGCTGGGGCAGCTGGTACCTCGAGACGACCGGCGCGGACGGCTTTCGGCTGGACGCGGTCAAGCACATCCGGTCGGACTTCTTTACCGGCTGGCTCTCCCGGCTGCGGCAGACCAGCGGCAAACCGCTCTTCGCGGTGGGAGAGTACTGGAAGGATGACCTGCCGACCCTGCTGTCCTACCTCGACGCCTGCCGGGACTGCATGAGCCTCTTTGATGTGCCGCTCCACTTCAACCTCTACAACGCCTCCCGCTCGGGGGGCAACTACGACATGCGGACCATCCTCGACGGCACCCTGCTCGCAGCGCGGCCCGACCGGGCGGTGACCTTTGTCGACAACCACGACACCCAGCCCGGCCAGGCGCTGGCCAGCTGGGTCGACGGCTGGTTCAAGTCGATCGCCTACGCGCTGATCCTGCTGTGGGGCGAGGGGCTGCCCTGTGTCTTTTATGGGGACTGGTACGGCATCCCCCACGACAACATCAACCCGGTCGGCGGCGATCTCGCGGTGCTGCTGCGGGTGCGGGCCGAGCGGGCCTTTGGCGCGCGGCGGGCGTATCTTGACGACCCGAACGTCATCGGCTGGACGCTGGAGGGGGATGACGCGCACCCCGGCAGCGGTCTCGCGGTCATCCTCTCGGACGGCGCGGGGGGCCAAAAGCAGATGACCCTCGGCCCCCGCCATGCCGGGGCGACCTTCGCGCCGGTCACCGGCGGCGGTTCGGCGGTGGTGCTGGACGAGACCGGCTCGGCCACCTTCTCGGTTGAGGGGGGCGACGTGCGGGTCTATATCCGGGTTTGAGCAAAGATCCCGCCCGCGCAGCAAAAAATATTTTTCAAAAAATTTTTTCTCTTTTCTTTAACCCGCCCCCGGCGCGGCCCTATAACAGGGGTGTAAGCAAACACGCACCGGCAGCCCTGCCGGGCCGATTAAGAAAAGAGGAATCCAAGATGAAACACAAAAAGAAGCTTTTCGCCCTACTCACCGCCGCGCTGCTGGTGTTCAGCATGGCCGGCTGCGGCGATGCGACCAGCTCGTCGCCGTCCTCCTCCGCCACGACCTCCTCGTCAACGGTATCGACCGTCGAGACCCTCCCGGAGGAGGAACCGGCCGCCACCGGGATCTCGGCCCCCGAAGCTCTCGCGCTCGCGACCGGCGAACGGGCCCCGCTTGCCGCCGCGCTGACCCCCGAGGGGGCGAGCGGCGAACCGCTGCAGTATGCTTCAAGCGATGAGGCGGTCGCCACCGTCGACGGCGCGGGCACCGTGACCGGCGTCGGGGCAGGGGAGTGCACCATCCGCACCAGCGCGGGCGACCTCGTCGCCGAGACCCGGGTGACGGTGACGGTGGCGGTCACCGGACTGCGGCTCTCCGCCGCCTCCCGGTCGCTGCGGCCCGGCCAGAGCGCCGCGGTGTCGGTCTACACCAACCCGATCGAGGCCCCGGCCCCCAAATCCGGCGCGCTGGGCTGCAAGAGCAGCAATGAGGCGGTCGCCACCGCCGCGGTCACCGGGGATGAGCAGATCACGATCACCGCGATCGGCGAGGGCAGCGCCGAGATCACCGTGACCTACCGGGAGTTTTCGACCGTCTGCAAGGTCACCGTGACGACCCAGCCCGCTCAGACCGCACAGTCCGCACAGACCGGTTCCGGCGCAGCACAGGGCGGCTCAACCGGCTCGTCCGGCTCCGGTTCCTCCGGCGGCTCCACCCCGGCGCCCGAGACTCCGGCGCCCACCCCGGCGCCCACCCCGACGCCGGAACCCCCCGCGGTGGACGGAGACTGCCCGATCGACAGCGCCCCGCTGCGCGCCGACGGCAGCTGCCCGATGGAGTCGCTTCACTGGATGTATCAGGAACCGACCTACGGCTACCTGTTCTCCGACGCGCTGGTCGCCGCCTGGCAGCAGGTCTGGCTCAACGACGCCGGCGGCAGCTTAAATGTCATCATCCCGGGCGGCGGTATGCGGGACCCCTCTCACAGCTATACCTGTGACCAGTGCGGCGGCGACGTCGTCATCGTCGCCCGCGGACCGGTCCTCGGCTGCGAAGACGGTTGCTGGTAACCTGTCCCAGCTCCACCGGGCTGCCCTTGCGGCAGCCCGGTTTTTTTTGTTATACTGAGAGCAAATCCGGCCCGCCGGGCCGACAGAGCAGAGGAATTTGCCATGAAACGATTTTATATCACCGCTGTCCCGCTGGACAGCAACTTCGCGATCCAGCGCCAGCTGGCGCTGCCGGCGAACTACAAGACCCGCACGCCGCCGCGGCCCGCCTATTTCCCGATTCTGCCGATCCTTGAGGACACCGCCCGTCCGGGGGACGAGCTGCGGGTCGTCGCGGTGCGGCAGACCAACGCCCCGCACAGCGAAAACCTCGAGATCCTGCGCCGGGAGCTGGAACAGACGGAGCTGCCCTTCACCCTCACCGACCTGACGGTGCCCGAGACCCAGCAGAAAAACGCGCTGCTGGATCTCTTCGAGGCGCTGTGCGGCTGCATGGAGCCAAACGCCTGCTACTACGCCTGCGTCACCTTCGGCACCAAGACCTGGCCGCTGGTGCTCTCCTCGGCGCTGCGGTATGCCGAAAAGCTGCTCGAGGGAGTTGAGATCAAGGGGGTCTACTACCGGGAGATCACCCGGCAGGAGGGACGTCAGACCGGCGCGGCCCAGTACGATGTGAGCGCGCTGTTCACGTTGGATTCGATCATCGACCTCGCGGCCGAGGCCGGGGTAGCCGACCGCAGGGCGTTTTTGCGGCTGCTGCTGCACCCTGACGAGGAGGCGTGAGGATGACGGGACAACCACAACAGGAATCAGCGCGCGCCGCCCTTGCCAGGAAGATCGAGGACCATCCGCTGCTGCGCCAGCCGGCCGACCGGCGGCTGTCCGACACCCGCGGCTGGCAGGAGCTCTACCTGCTGGTGCTGCGGTACAAGGGCTTTCTGCAAAAAATTGAGCGGCGACTGGAGAGCCGGGAGAGCGCGCTGGCCGACGACGAGGACGAGCTGCTGCGCGCCCGGTACAGCCGCCCGGGGCGGCGGCGTTCTCTGTATGACAGCTGCGCGTTCGCCCAGAGCCTGCGCGCCGCGGTGAAGGGGTACGACCCGGACCACAGCGGCAGCTTTCTGGCCTATTTCGACACGATCTATGAGCGGGATCTGTACCGGGCCGCCGCCCTGGAACAGGGGCGCCGGCAGGAGGGCGCGCAGCCGCTGACCCGGAGCGAGACCAATCTGTGGAAGGAGCTGTGCCGGCTGACCGAAAAGCTGGGGCTTGACCCCTGCGCGCTGCCCGCGCGGTACTGCGCCGCCCTGGCAGATCTTTTGGGGGTGCGCCGGGAACAGGTCGAGGCGGTGCTGCGCCGGGCCGCCGCCGCGCGCCGGGTCACCTCCCTCGATCTGGAGGGAGAGCAGGCGCCCCCCGAACCAGAGGACCCCGCCGCCCGACAGGCGCTGGCCCGGCTGGAACAGGGCGACACGGCGCTGCGCGCGATCGAGGCAATCGCCCGCTTTGCCGACCAGGACGCGGCGGAATACCCCCGCCTCTTCTTCACCAATGATCTGCTCGCCCCGATGCGGGAGGAACCGCCCAAGGTCGACCCCCGCCGGTACTGCGCGCTGCTTGAGCCGAAGGAGGCGCTGCTCTTCGCCCGGGTCTTTGTGGCGGGCTATCTCGCGTTCGTCTTTCAGCCGCCGCCCGAGCCCGACACCCTGCGCCATCTGCTGGCCGCCCGGCTGCGCCGCCCGCTGCAGGATGCGACCATTGCCGCCTTCAAGGGGGTGACGGCGGCCGCGGTGAGCTACCGGCGCAAGCGGTACGCCGCCGCGCTTTGCGCGCTGGCCGGCGAGCTGCAAAACTGATCGCCCCGGCCAAAATTTCAGCCTGTATGGAGTTGCTTTTTACACAAAGCGGCGCAGCTGATGCTGCGCCGCTTGTGTTTTTGTTCTGGTTGCGGTTGTTTTACAAAACAGCGCCATACCGCTTATGCCGTGAAAACGACCATCTGTCGAAAAACAGTAGAAACCGCCCTTTATTTTTCTTATACTGTATTTGACTCAGGGGGGGTGAGAAAATGCAAATTGAGATCAAGGTCGATCCCGGCTGTGGGGAACCCAGAGTTGTCATCGTCACCGACAGGATCACGGATGAAATAAACGCGCTGGTCAAAAAGCTCGGTCAGGATCCTCCACAGCTTCTCGCCGGGATGCAGGGAGATCTGCTGAAGATATTGGATCAGCATGACATTTTCCGCCTTTATGCGGCAAACGGAAAGGTGTTCGCGGAAACAGAAGATGGGGCCTATCAGCTTCGTCTGCGGCTATATGAGCTTGAAGGGCGGCTTGACCAGAATGATTTTGTCCGCATCTCCAACTCGGAAATCATCAATCTCAAAAAGGTAAAGGGCTTTGACCTGAGCTATACCGGAACAATTTGTGTTTCCCTGCAAAATCATACCGTTACGTATGTATCCAGGCGATATGTCAAAAAAATCAAACAGGTCTTGGGGATATGAGGTGATATTATGAAGAAAAAGGCGATCATCCGCTGCTCGGTCGGCGCTCTGCTCGGATTGGCGATCAGCACCATCATTGCCATTGCAATCTCCCTGTTTGTGGGAGACGGGAACTTTTATGCGGTCACCCCGAATTTGGTTGCAGACTGGGGCACCGAACTCAACGCCGTCCTGCTGCAGTCCATCTGCTCGCTGCTATATGGCGCGGCATGGGCGGGCGCTTCGATCATCTGGGAGCTGGAACGCTGGAGTATTCTCCGCCAGACAGTCACCCATCTGATCATCTGTTCTCTTTGCACCTTTCCGATTGCGTATTTTTTGCACTGGATGGACCGCAGTATTTTCGGTGTTTTCAGTTACCTTGGAATCTTCTTTGCGGTTTACTTCATCATCTGGGCATCGCAGTATCTGGTCACCAAACGGCGGATTCAGCAGATAAACCGTAAGGTTCAAAACAACGAATAAGCTCTTCGGG
Organism: uncultured Pygmaiobacter sp.; assembly: GCA_944386485.1. Classification (GTDB taxonomy): domain Bacteria; phylum Bacillota; class Clostridia; order Oscillospirales; family Ruminococcaceae; genus Pygmaiobacter. The sequence goes on from CALXBG010000024.1 coordinate 9,866, forward strand.
CCGGTAGCGGAAAAAGCGGCAGCGCTAAAAGGTGTGTCAGCGCAAGAAAATAACGGTTCTGCCGTAGAATTTTGGCGTATAAAGCACTCAGAACGGCCCCCCAAGCCACCAAGGCTTGAGGGGCCGTTCTTCACACTTTCTCCATCCAAAATTCTGGGGCAGAACTGCAAGACACCATAAAAAGGTCGATTTTGATGCGGGTGCAAGGAAATTTCTCGAAGGCACCCTTTGTGGTTGTGCGGGCAGCAAAGCTGCCCCGGAGAATTTGTACGCACGAACGCTTTGCGTTCGTACGCAGCCGCGCAAAAGCGGCCTTTTTATGGCGTTGTTTTCTTATGCTGGCACACCTAATGACACACCCTTTCATTTTGTTCAAAATCAAAGCCATCTTTTACGGATCATCAGCAGCACGGCAGCAGCGGTACTGACCACCCCGATACCGAGCACAATCCAGAACCCAAAGGGGTTGTGCTCAAACGGCAGCGGAACATTGGTTCCCCACAGGCCAAAGATGATGGTCGGCACCGTCAGCACGATGGTCAGCGCAGCAAGCAGCTTCATGACGATGTTCAGATTGTTTGAGATCACCGAGGCAAACGCATCCATCGTGCCGCTCAAAATGTCGCGGTAGATGTTGCTCATCTCGATAGCCTGCTTGTTCTCGATGATGACATCTTCCAACAGTTCGGTATCCTCGGGGTAATCCTTGACAAAATCCAGCCGCAGCATCTTTTCCAGCACGATCTCATTGCTCTTGAG
>CALXBG010000025.1 GCA_944386485.1 uncultured Pygmaiobacter sp.
TTTTTCCTATCAGCGGTATATCGAAAACCAGATCCGCGCCACCTTCGGGCTGGAGGGCACCCCGATCCGGCTGCTCATCCGGGAGCGCGGCGAGGGCCGATAAGTTTTGGCGCTCCGCGCGCTGCGCGGGGCAGAAGGAGGAATCAAACATGACGGTATTGGCGGTGATCCTTTCGGGCGGCTGCGCTTATCTGCTCGGTTCGCTCAACTTTGCAATCATCGTCTCCCGGCTGTTCTTCGGCAAGGACATCCGCAGTTTCGGCAGCGGAAACGCAGGGATGACCAATATTCTGCGCACCTTCGGCAGGCCGGCGGCGGCTGCCGTGCTCGCCGGGGATGTGCTCAAGGGCACCTGCTCGGTGCTGCTGGGCAAGCTCTTTTTCACCCTGCTCGCCCCGCAGGTCGGGGTGCTGTTCGGCGCCTACCTCGCGGCGGCGGGCGCAATTCTCGGCCATCTGTTCCCGCTCTACTTCGGGTTCAAGGGGGGCAAGGGGGTCTCGGTGGCGACCGGGGCGATCATCGCAATCGAGCCGATGATTGTCGCGGGGCTGCTGGTGGTCTTTCTCGCGGTGATCTTTGCCAGCCGGATCGTCTCGCTGGCCTCGATCACCGTCGCCGCCCTCTACCCGGTCTTCACCTTTCTCTACTTCACCTTTTTTGACAGGGAATATGGCCACCCCTGGCTGAATACACTGTTTGCAGCGATCCTCGGCGGCCTGGTGATCTATATGCACCGAGCAAATATCCAGCGGCTGCGCAACGGCACCGAGTACAAATTCGGACAGAACAAGAAAAAATGACCCCCGGAAATAACAGGTCCGGAGACAGAGCGCCGGCAGGGAGTGTGCAAAATGGAGATATTGGAACAGATCGTCGCCCAGACAAACAGCTTTTTGCGGGACTTTGCGCTGCTGTTTCTGCTCTGCGGTACCGGCATTTACTTCACCATCCGGCTCAAATTCGTTCAGGTGCGCCGGTTCGGCGAGGGGATGCGGCAGGTCTTCGGCAACATCCGGCTGCAGGGTGACAAGGTCGGCGCGAGTGGGATGAGCTCCTTCCAGTCGCTGGCCACCGCCATCGCGGCGCAGGTGGGCACCGGCACCATCGCCGGCGCCGCCACCGCCATCGCCTCGGGCGGCCCGGGCGCGATCTTCTGGATGTGGCTGTCCGCCTTCTTCGGGATGGCGACCATCTTCTCGGAGGCGACCCTCGCCCAGACCTATAAAAAGACGGTCAACGGCGAGGTCACCGGCGGCCCGGTCTACTACATCAAGGCGCGGTTCAAGGGCAAATTCGGCACCTTCCTCGCCGTCTTCTTCTCGGTCGCGATCATCATCGCGCTCGGGCTGATGGGCAACATGGTGCAGTCCAACTCGATCAGCGACTCCTTCAAGAAGGCGTTTGGGGTGCCGCCGTTTGTCACCGGCCTGTTTGTCGCGGCGGTCTCCTTCTTCGTCTTCTGGGGCGGCAAGCGGCGGATCGCCTCGGTCGCCGAGAAGATTGTGCCGGTGATGGCGGTCTTCTATGTGGTCGGCGGCCTGATCGTTCTGCTGATGAATATCACCGCGATCCCCAACGCCTTTCAGCAGATCTTTGTGCTCGCCTTCGCGCCGCAGGCAATGGCGGGCGACGTGGCCGGCATTACCGTCAAAGAGGCGGTGCAGTACGGCGTGGCCCGCGGCCTCTTCTCGAACGAGGCAGGCATGGGGTCCACCCCCCACGCCCACGCGCTGGCCCGGGTCGACCACCCCTGCCGGCAGGGCATCGTGGCGATGGTCGGCGTCTTCATTGACACCTTTGTCGTGCTGACCATGACTGCGCTGGTCATCCTCACCACCGGCGCGCTGGGCACCGGCGCCACCGGCGCAACCCTTGCACAGAATGCCTTCAACTCGGCCTTTGGCCGGTTCGGGGACGCGTTTATCGCGATCTGTATGCTCTTCTTTGCCTTCTCCACCATCGTCGGCTGGTATTTCTTCGGCCAGACAAATGTCAAGTACTTATTCGGCTCCGGTAAGCTGCCGGTGCGGTTCTACACCCTGCTGGTGATGGTTTTCATCGTGCTGGGTAGTCTGGCAAAGGTGCAGATGGTTTGGGATCTCTCGGATCTCTTCAACGCCCTGATGGTCATTCCGAACCTGATCGCGCTGCTCGCGCTGGGCGGGGTTGTGGTCCAAAAGTACCGTGAGTTCTCGGATAAAAACGACAAGAAATAATGACCCGACACAGGGCCAAAACAGAAAGAGGGGCGTCTGAATGAAGGTCCTTTTGATCAATGGCAGCCCGAACGAGCACGGCTGCACCGATCTCACGCTGCGCGAGGTCGCACGCACGCTGGAGGACTGCGGCGTACAGACCGAACTGCTCTGGATCGGCAAAGGGCCCGTCCGCGGCTGCATTGCCTGCGGCGGCTGCCGGGACAAGGGCCGCTGTGTTTTTGACGGCGACCCGGTCAACCGGGCGATTGAGAGGATGCGGCAGGCCGACGGACTGGTGGTCGGCTCGCCGGTCTACTATGCTTCGGCAAACGGCAGCGTTGTCAGCCTGCTCGACCGGATGTTCTACGCCACCGGCGGTTTTCCCGGCAAGCCCGCGGCCGCCGTGGTCAGCGCCCGTCGCGCCGGCACAACCGCCAGCCTTGATGAGCTGAACAAGTATTTCACCATCTGCGGGATGCCGGTGGTCTCCTCCGGTTACTGGAATATGATCCACGGCAACAACCCGGACGAGGCGGCCCAGGATGCCGAGGGGCTCCAGATCATGCGCAACCTCGGGCGGAATATGGCCTGGCTGCTGCGCTGCATCCAGGCGGGCAGGGAACAGGGTGTTGTGTTTCCAAGGCAGGAGCGGGATTACAGAACCAATTTCATCCGGTAAAAGCAAATAGAACAAATCAGCGAAAACGGTCAATCCAACGAGTTTGGATTGACCGTTTTTTATTTTTCAGCGGTCGGAAAAAATGCATTTGATTTATTTATTTTTACTTTACATGCATTACATGAGTGTTACATCTTTTTTACCGCAGCAAGGGGGCGGGGCGAAGAGGGTGGGTGATAGAATAAACGAGCAGATTTCGACCAGGCGCACCGCGCGGCCGGAAAACGGAGAAATTCGCGCCCGGCGGAATCTTGTATATCGGGAAAAGAAAATTAGATGGAGAGAGGAACAGTATGAAGAAGAAATTTAGATTATTAGCCGGCACGCTGGCGCTGCTGCTTGCACTCAGCGGCTGTGGACAGACTGCCGCGAATGGTTCTTCCGGATCTGGCTCGGCACAGAACGCTGTTTCGGACAACACACAGAGTGACGGTACGCTGGATGTGCTTCGGGTCGGGCTGGCGGCGCTGCCGACCCAGTTGGATCCCGACTATTCAATCGGCATTGCCAGCATCAAACTCTTTTATAATATCTTTGACACGCTGCTGTTTACCGATAAAGAGGGTAACATCTGCGGACAGCTGGCCGAGAGCTGGGAGTGGGTGGACGATGTGACCATGAACGTCACTCTGCGCGAGGGCGTTACCTTCCAGAACGGCGAGCCCTGCACCGCAGACGACGTGAAATTCACCTTTGACCGAATTCTCAGCGGCTACGGCGACGGGACCATTGCGGTGCTGTATGAGACGCTGGACTCGGTGGAAAAGATCGACGAGCTCACCGTTCAGTTCAAGCTGAAGAAACCGGATGCTGCATTTGAGCAGCGCCTTGGCTCGATCTGGGGCGCGAGCATTGTGCCGCAGGACTATGTCACCGAGATCGGCGACGAGGCGTTCCAGACCGCACCGATTGGCACCGGCCCCTATCAGCTGACCGAGTACTCCCCCGAAAAGTATGTGCTGGAGCGGTATGACGGCTTCTGGGGAGAGGCGCCGGCTGCCCGCCAGATCGAGTTTATCGCCTACCCCGAAGCGTCGGCGCGTATGACCGCGCTGGTCACCGGTGAGGTCGACATCATCAACGATGTACCCGCAGACGCCAAGGACACCATCGCCAATACCGAGGGTCTCAATGTTATCGGTACCGATATCAAAAACATCCACATCTATGTCTTCAACACCAAAAACGAGGACAGCATCATGTCCAATCAGAAGTTCCGTCAGGCGCTGACCATGGCGATCGACCGTCAGACGCTGGTGGACACCCTCTGGACCGATTATGCACAGGTTCCCAATGGCCATCAGTTCGAGAGCTACGGCGACCTTTACATCGAGGATTACGCCGGCATTCAGTATGACCCGGAAAAGGCCCGTCAGCTGGTAGAGGAATCCGGTTATGACGGCGAAGAGGTCATCACCATTGAGATGGCGGACGGCTATTACACCAACGGCAACCAGGCCGGCGAGGCAATCGTCGGCATGTGGGCGGACATCGGGGTCAAGGCCGAGGTCGTCTATACCGATAAATTCTCCTTCCAGGCAGATGTCCGCGCGTGGTCTTCCGCCTCCCGCTTCGACAATCCGCTGGGCGCGCTGTGGCTGCTGTTCGGAACCGGTTCCAGCCCTGCGAATGAGGAGACCGGCAGCTGGACCCCGACCGAAGAGTTCATCACGGCGGGCAATACCCTGATTGACAGCACCGATCTGGAGGAGCAGCGTCAGGCTGCCCGTACCCTGATGGAGGTATTCGACACCTACTGCCCCGGTACCTATCTGTATCAGGCGGAGGATCTGTACGGCATCCGCGACGGACTGGAATGGGATATGACCTATTGCGAGAATCAGATCATGCCCTTCCGTGCGGGCGATCTGAAGGTCACAGGCTAAAAAACGACCTAGAATAATAATAATAAAAAAAACGCCTGTTTTCTGTTATTGAAAACAGGCGTTTTGAAAGTGCGGTGCAAATACGGATTGAAAACAGAACAGACAAACAGGACACAGCCCGAAGAAAAGCAGGCCGCATCGGCGCCGATCCTTTCGGTCGAGGGGCTGAAAACCTATTATTATTCCAACGGCACGGCCGCCCCGGCAGTAGATGGGGTGAGCTTTGAACTTCATGCCGGAGAGATTGTCGGCATCGTCGGCGAATCCGGATGCGGCAAGAGCACGGTGGTCCGCACGCTGATGGGGCTTTTGGACCCGATTTCCTCCCGCAGGGAGGCGGGGACGGCGAGGCTGGGAGATATCGACCTTTTCTCCCTGCGCCCCAAGGAGCTGTGCAGGGTGCGGGGCAAACGGATTGCGATGATCTTTCAAAACCCGCTGTCGGCGCTGGACCCCGTTTATACCGTCGGCAACCAGATTATGGAGATGCTTCTGCTGCATGAGAAGATGACCCGCCAGCAGGCGAGAGAGCGGGCGATCGAACTGCTGCGTGAGGTCAACATCCCCTCGCCGGAACTTCGGGTGGATCAGTATCCCCACGAGCTTTCGGGCGGCATGCAGCAGCGGGTCATGATTGCAATCGCGCTGGCCTGCAACCCGGAAATTCTGATTGCGGACGAGCCGACAACGGCGCTGGATGTCACCGTGCAGGCCCAGATTCTGGATCTGCTGCGTCAGCTGCGGGACCGGCTGGGAATCGCGGTCATTCTGATCACCCACAACATGGGGGTGGTCGCCGCGCTGTGTGACCGCATGCTGGTCATGTACGGCGGCGTCGTGGTGGAAGAGGGCAGCTGCAAGGAGGTTTTTTCCCATCCGGCACACCCCTATACAAAGGGGCTGCTTGCGGCGATTCCGAGCGTTGCACAGGACAAAGAACGGCTGTACACCATTCCCGGTCAGGTTCCGGTGCTGCGCCTTCCGGTTCGCATGTGCCGGTTTTCGAGCCGCTGCGGCTGCAGTATGCCCCGCTGTGAACAGGAGGAACCGCCGTTGACCGAGCGAGCGGAGGGCCATTGGTGCCGGTGCTGGCAGGAGAGCGGAAAGGAGGTGCCCGCAGATGGAGAAAATTCTTGAAGTGAACCATCTGAACAAGCACTATCCGGTTAAAAAGGGGTTGATTCTGCAAAAGGAGATCGGGCAGGTGCGCGCGGTGAACGAGGTCTCCTTCGACCTTTTCCGGGGGGAGACGCTCGGCATTATCGGGGAATCCGGCTGCGGCAAAAGTACGCTGATTCGGATGCTGATCGGCCTGGAAAAGCCCACCAGCGGCCAGATCCGCTTTTTAGGCCAGCCGATTGAGAACGGTATGTCCGCTTCGCTGCGCAAACAGATGCAGATGGTGTTTCAGGATCCCTATTCCTCCCTCGACCCGCGCATGTCGGTACAAAGAATCCTCGAAGAGCCGCTGCGGATTCATTGCAAAATGAGCAAACAGCAGAAAGAACAGGTCATTCTGCCGTTGCTTGGACAGGTGGGGTTGCCCCGGGAGGCGCTGAAAAAATACCCGCATGAATTTTCGGGCGGCCAGCGCCAGCGCATCGGCATCGCACGGGCGCTGGTGCTCGAGCCGACTTTGCTGCTGTGCGATGAGCCGGTTTCGGCGCTGGACGTCTCGATTCAGGCACAGATTCTGAACCTGTTTCGCGATCTGCAGCGCCAGCATGAGCTGACCTTGCTGTTTGTCTCCCATGACATGAGCGTTATCCGGTATATCAGCGACAGAGTCATGGTGATGTACCTTGGCCAGATTATGGAGATTGCGACAAAGAAGGAATTGTTTGAGCGGCCGCTGCATCCCTATACGCAGGCGCTGATGCGGGCGGTTCCGGTGCCGGACCCCGAACGCAGAGACCAGTGCGCCGTGCTGGAAGGGGAGATCCCCAGCCCGATTCACGCGCCGAAGGGATGCCCGTTCTCCACCCGCTGCCCGTATGCGAGCGAGATCTGCAGACAGCAGCGCCCGCAGATGCACAGAACGGGCGAGGGCCATCTGACGGCCTGTCATCGATATTCCGGGGAGGTGGAAGGATGAAACGATATATTTTGATGCGGGTGCTCAAGGCCTTGCTTACGATCTGGGCGGTTTATACGCTGGTGTTCTTCCTGACCCGGGTCACCGGTGACCCGATCGAGTGGCTGACCATTGCCGGGGCGAGCGATAGCGCCAAGGAGACCTTGAGGGAAAATCTCGGCCTTGACCTGCCGCTCTGGCAGCAGTATTTCAAGTCCCTGATCGGCCTGTTTACCGGAGACACCGGCACCAGCTATTATTATGCGCGTCCGGTTTCAGAACTCTTTGCAGAGCGGATCGGGCCGACCGTCGCGCTGGGGTCGATTGTCATGCTGGTTACGGTGCTCATCGGTATTCCGCTGGGGGTGCTCGCCGCAGTGCGGCATAATACCCTGCTTGACCGGGCGACGATGAGCACGGCGGTCATCGGCAGCACGATGCCGAACTTCGTGCTGGGTATTCTGCTCATCTTTATCTTTTCGCTTAAATTGCGGCTTCTGCCCAGCGGCAATACCGGCACGCCGCTGCACTATATCTTGCCGGTCATCGCCATGTCGGTCGGGCCGACGGCCAGTGTTGCCAGATTGACCCGCAGCTCGCTGCTGGATGTCATCGGGCAGGATTTTCTGGATTGCGCGCGCGCCAAGGGCATGCGCGAGTGGAAGGTTGTGCTCAAGCATGGCCTTCGCAATGCGCTGATTCCGGTCATTACCATTCTGGGCGCACAGCTCAGCGCGATGATCGGCGGCTCGGTGGTGGTCGAGACGGTCTTTGCCTGGCCGGGTATCGGCACCCTGATTGTTTCCAGCGCGCAGCAGCGGGATTTTCCGGTCGTGGTATTCGGCGTTTTGGTGATTGCCGCCTCGGTCACCTTTGTCAATCTTCTGGTGGATCTTTCCTATGGATTGCTGGATCCCAGAATCCGAAACAGCTAAAGGGGGAACAGACCAGATGAAAAAGAATAAATTGCTTCGCAAACGGTGGCCGATTCCGCCACTAATCCTGTTTTTGATGGTGACCTTTCTGGCCATTGTCATCGCCGCGCTGCTGGCGCCGGTTTTGGTACCGGTGGACCTTGCGGAAAACGACCTGACCACGCGGCTGCTGCTGCCGACCTTCAAGGATCCCAGCTCCAAGCATCTGCTCGGAACCGACAACCTGGGCCGGGATGTCGCGGTACGGCTGCTCTATGCGACCCGCACCACCATCCAGATCTCCTTTACCGGTATGCTCTTTGCCACCGCGGTGGGTACTGCGCTGGGAATCGTATCGGGCCTGTGCGGGGGTAAGGTGGACCAGATCATTTCCTTTCTGACCGATGTCAGACTGTCGGTGCCGACCACCTTTATCGGCATCATCTTTGCCTGTATTTTGGGTGCAACCCCGCTGACGACCATCATTGTCATGGCGATTACCGGTTGGTCCTCCTTCTGCCGTCTGGTGCGAAGTCAGATCATCCAGCTGCGCAGTGCAAAGTTTATCGAGGCCAGCCGGTCGATGGGCGCAGGCGGTGTGCGGATTGTCTTTGAGCATATTCTGATCAACATCGCTTCTCCGCTGATCGTACAGATCACGATGGAACTCAGCGGCTTTATCCTGCTGGAAAGCACCCTTTCCTTCCTCGGCCTCGGCATTCAGCCGCCCGGAACCTCGCTGGGTGTCATGGTAAGCA
>CALXBG010000026.1 GCA_944386485.1 uncultured Pygmaiobacter sp.
ACGCAGAGCGGCCCCCCAAGCCACCAAGGCTTGGGGGGCCGCTCTTTGCACTTTCTCCATCCAAAATTCTGGGGCAGAACTGCATACACCGTAAAAAGGCCGATTTTGATGCGGGTGCAAGGAAAGGCACCGAAGGCACCCTCTGTGGTTGTCGAGGGGGCTTAACGCCGCAGCCGCGCAAAAGCGGCCTTTTTACGGCGTTGTTTTCTTATGCTGGCACACCTTTTCAGGAATCCCTTTTTTCATTATGATCAGGCCGCCTTCTGCGCCCGCTGACGGGGTGAACGATAGAAGAAGACAAACACCACAAAACCGATCACCAGCGCGGCGACAATGCTGTAATGCGCCTCGGTATAATAGCCCAAATCGGCCATTGCGCCGATGCCGCTGCCAAACAGGGCATTGCCCACCGCGCCGAAGACGCCGGTAAAGGCCGAAGCGGTCGCGCTGTACTCGGGGCACTCCTGGCAGGAGAGCACAAACCGGGCGGTATAACTCGCGCCGCTGACCACTCCGAACAGGAACATACCGCCCAGCCAGACAAGCGGCCGCTGGAGGATCAGCATGCCGGCAAACAGAGCAGCGCTGATCAGGCAGGACCACTTGGCATAAAACTCGGTACTCATCCGTTCAGAAAGCGCTGCCAGCCCGGTACGGCTGATCAACATACCGAAAGAGTATGCCAGCATGACATTCGAGCAGAAGCTGGTTGTGTAGACCGCGGGGTCCAACCAGTCCAGATAGGTCGGCAGCCAGATGATCAGATAGGTCGTGCTCGAGAAGGCAAGACTGACCACCGAAAGCCACCAGAGATTCTTGTTTTTGAGAATCTGCCCATAAGGGATATTCCTCTTTGCGCCTGCCGAAGCGCTTTCCTCGGCAATCGCAGAGGCCGGAGCACCGATCAGCCGGGTCAGCAGGATAAACAGTACCGCTGCAATGACCAATGCAGCGCCGCTGATCAGGAAGCTGAGCACCCAGCCGCCAACCGAGTAGCACCAGGAAGCAAACTTCGGGCCAATCATATTGCCCACCGCATAGAGGGTATGCAGAATCGAGACAAACCGGGCCCGGCGCTCACCATAGAGGTCCGACACATAGGTCGCGCACAGGTTATCCAGCAAACCGCCTGCAAAACCGATCACCAGTTCGATGATCAGCAACAGACCAAACGCCGGCGCGAAGCCAAACAGCAAAATTGCTGCGCCGAAGCTCAGGCCCATCACGGCCAACAGGTGGTTTTTGTCCAGCCGGTCGACAATCAGAAGCGCAAAGAGCATTGCGGCGGTATTGCCGCCTTCCTTGGCGATATTGATGGTTGAAGCGGCGGAGAGCGAGAGATCATAGTACTCGATAATCCGCGGCATCAGGGTGCCCAGCATTCCGGATGAAAGGGCATACCCTGCCATGAAAACAAAGGTAAATACAGTTGCGGTGATCAGCTTTTTTCTCTGACCTGCGTTGTTGGTACCCACGCAAATCCTCCTTTTTCTGTCTTTCCACCAAAGACACTCATCTCCACGTCGCGGGCGGCTGCGCGGCGGGTGGGCCTGTCATCAAGCCTCGTTTGAATTTATTATATCCGCCATACAAGGACATGTATATGAGATTTCTCATATAAATTGCATTTTTTCAAAAAAAATCCCTCTCCTGTCCGGAAAGGGATTTTTCAAAATAGCGAAACAGCTCAAACGCTCAGCTGTGCTCTCTCACCCAAAAGGTCCCGATTGCGCTCGAGCACCGGGCGCACAATCTCGGCGAGAAACTCCTCTACCTGCGCGGGGGCCCGCCCGATGAAGTCCTCGGGCTGGAGCAGCTGTTCCACTTCAGCCTGAGTCAGGCCAAAGGCAGGGTCGGCCAGGACCCGCTCGATCAGGTCATTTTTGCCGCCCTCTTCCTTGACTACCTTACCGGCGGCAATCGAGTGCTGCCGCAGCCGCTCGTGCAGCTCCTGCCGATCGCCGCCCTTCTTGACCGCCTGCATCATAATATTCTCGGTTGCCATAAACGGCAGCTCGTTCAATACCCGGGCGCGGACTACCTTTGGATAGACCACCAAACCATCGCAGACGTTGAGCAGAATATTGAGAACGGCATCGGCGGCAAGGAAGCCCTCCGCCACCGCAATCCGCTTGTTCGCCGAGTCGTCCAGCGTCCGCTCGAACCACTGGGTGCCGGCGGTGAAGGCCGGGTTGAGAACATCGACCATCAGATACCGCGCCAGCGCGCAGATCCGCTCGCACCGCATCGGATTGCGCTTGTAGGGCATCGCCGAGGAGCCGATCTGATGCGCCTCAAACGGTTCTTCCATCTCCTTGAAATTCTGCAGAATCCGCAGATCGTTGGCGAACTTCATTCCGCTCTGGGCGATGCCGGAGAGGACGTTGAGCACCATTGTGTCCACCTTGCGGCTGTAGGTCTGACCCGAGACGGGGACCACCTTGTCAAAGCCCATCTCAGCGGCGATCTCACGCTCGACCGCCTTGATCTTTTCATCGTCTCCATCAAACAGCTCGACAAAGCTGGCCTGGGTACCGGTGGTTCCCTTGCTGCCCAGCAGCGCCAGCGCATCGATCCGCCGCTCGACCTCTTCGAGATCCATCATCAGTTCATTGATCCAAAGGGTCGCCCGCTTGCCCACCGTGGTCAACTGCGCGGGCTGGAGATGGGTATAGGCCAGCGCCGGCATCGCGCGGTATTTCTCGGCAAAATCCGCCAGAAGCGCGATGACGTTGAGCAGCTTGCGCCGCACAACGACAAGCGCCTGGCGCATGATGATGATATCGGTGTTATCCCCGACATAGCAGCTGGTTGCACCCAGATGAATGATTCCCTTCGCCTTGGGGCATTGCACTCCATAGGCATAGACATGGCTCATCACATCATGGCGCACCTCTTTTTCTCGCGCCTGTGCAACCTCGTAGTTGATGTCCTCCTTGTGCGCTTCCAGCTCGGCAATCTGCTCATCGGTGATCGGCAGTCCCTGATGCTGCTCTGCCCGCGCCAGCGCGATCCAAAGCCGCCGCCAGGTCTTGAACTTGTTATCCTCGGAAAAGATATACTGCATCTCATCGCTGGCATAACGGGTCTGGAACGGGCTGATATAACGGTCGTGTGCCATAGAAAAATTCCTCCGGTTTCTTCTGATCGGATTAGTGGTGGAACAGCCGCAGGCCGCAGAAAGCCATCGCGATGCCGTATTTGTTGCAGGTCTCGATCACCTGATCGTCCCGAATGGAACCGCCGGGCTGCACGATCGCCTCGACCCCGCTGCGGCGGGCCCGCTCAATGTTGTCCCCAAACGGGAAGAACGCATCGCTGCCCAGCGCGACCCCGCGCACCTGGGCAAGATAGGCCTGTTTTTCCTCCCGCGTCAGCGGTTCCGGACGGCTGGTAAAGGTCTGCTGCCAAACGTCCTCACCCAGCACATCCTCGGCATCCTCTCCGAGATAGACGTCGATCGCATTGTCCCGGTTGGCCCGGCCCAGATCCTCTCTAAAGGGCAGCGCGAGCACCTTCGGGTGCTGGCGCAGATGCCACAGGTCGGCCTTGTTGCCGGCCAGCCGGGTGCAATGGACCCGGCTCTGCTGGCCTGCTCCGACCCCGATCGCCTGTCCGTCCTTGACATAACAGACCGAATTGGACTGGGTGTATTTCAGGGTGATGAGCGCGACCATCAGATCCCGTTTTTGCTCGTCGGTGAGGACCTTGTTCTCGGTGACGACGTTCTCCAGCAGCGCGGGGCTGACCTTGAGATTATTGCGGCCCTGCTCAAAGGTCACTCCGAAGACCTGCTTGTGCTCAATGGGGTCCGGCTCGTAGGACGGATCGATCCGGACAATATTGTAGTTCCCCTTCTTTTTGCTCTTGAGGATCTCGAGTGCCTCCGGGGTATAGCCGGGGGCAATAATCCCGTCCGAGACCTCCCGCTTGATGATCTTCGCGGTGGCCGCGTCGCACTCGTCCGAGAGGGCAATCCAGTCGCCGAAGCTGGACATCCGGTCAGCGCCCCGGGCCCGGGCATAGGCGCAGGCCAGCGGGGTCAGCTCCATCCCCTCAACAAAATAAATCTTTTTGAGAACGTCGGTCAGCGGCAGGCCGAGCGCCGCGCCGGCCGGACTGACATGTTTGAAGCTCGCCGCCGCCGGCAGCCCGGTGGCCTCTTTCAGCTCCCGCACCAGCTGCCAGGAGTTGAGTGCATCCAGAAAATTGATGTATCCCGGCTTGCCGCAGAGCACCTCGAGCGGCAGCTCCCCCTGCTGCATAAAGATTCTGGCGGGCTTTTGGTTGGGGTTACAGCCGTATTTCAGTTCCAGCTCCTTCATCGTTCTGCAACGTCCTTTCTATTTCTCATTTTACAACCGCAAGAGCCCGCGCCCCGGCAGGGCCGGACGCGGGCAGGCTTTTAAGATTATTTCATCATGTTGCGGCGATAGGCTTCCCGGTCTGCGGGTCTGCTGTTCACCTTCTTGTACTTGTTGAAGATCCGGGTCTCGCACTTCCCCTCTCCAAGCGGGATGTACCGCACAAAGAGACTGACCTTGTTGTCCTCATTCAGGTTTTCCCACAGGCTGGCGGCGAAGGTATCGATATCCCCCTCAATCTTCACCCTGCGCGGTTCGCCGGTAAAGCTCGGGATCGGGTCGCCGTCGCACTCATAGGTGTGCAGGAACCGACCCTCGCCGGCCAGCGGCCGGGGATATTCATAGAAGAACCGCTCCACCGAGTCGGGATTTCCATCGTCGCTCTTGATAATCCCCATGCGGTACCGCATCCGGCCGCCGGTGACCTTCAGATAGCTGCTGATTCTGGGGGTAAAGTTCGGGCCATCCGGCTCAAACGACCGCTTACGCAGCGCCTTGGAAAAGCTCTCCCCGTTCTGCATATATTCATAGATGGTATCGGTCTGGTCCCCGTTGGTGACAATGGTGATCTGGTCGCCCAGCACCCGCACCGGGGCATAGATGATCAGGGTCGGATCGATTACCCGGCTCTCATCCGCCGCCTCGGTGATGATACCGCCGTCCCGCTCAGTAAAAACCCGGTTGCGGCTGTTGGCGCTGCGGCCCATGATAAAATAGGCAACAACGGCACAGCTGCCGTCCTCGCTGCGGCCCAAAAGGATGCCGCGGCCGGGATAACTGTTCTCCCGCAGCAGCTTTGCAATATCCTGTGTCATTCCTGCTCGCTCCCTTTCGTTTGCGTTATTCACCCAGCAGCCGGCTGAGGACCTCGCGATAGGCCTCTTCCTCGCCGCCGAGATCCCGGCGGAAGAGATCCTTGTCCAGGTGGGCGCCGGTTTTGGCATCCCAGAACCGGCAGGTGTCCGGGCTAATCTCGTCAGCCAGCACGATGGTACCGTCGGCCAACCGGCCGAACTCAAGCTTGAAGTCGATCAGATCGATACCAAAACCGGCGAGATAGCTCTTGAGGATCTCATTGATCCGCAGCGCATAGTCGGCGATGGTGTCCAGCTCCTCGCGGGTGGCTGCACCCAGCGCGATCGCGTGATAGCTGTTGATCAGCGGATCACCCAGCGCATCATTCTTATAGCTGTATTCCAGCGTCGGGCTGGCAAACCGGGTTCCCTCGGGCACGCCGAGCCGGGCGGTAAAGCTGCCGGCTGCGACGTTGCGGACAATAACCTCCAGCGGCACAATGCTGACCTTCTTGACCACCGTCTCCCGGTCGGAGAGCTGCTGGACGAAGTGGGTGGGGATCCCCTTGTCGGCAAGCATCTGCATCAGCGCATTGGTGACCTTGTTATTGACAACCCCTTTGCCCCGGATGGTGCCCTTCTTGGCGCCGTTACCGGCGGTCGCATCGTCCTTATAGTCAACGATGACAAGATTCGGGTCATCGGTCGCGTAGACCTTTTTTGCCTTACCCTCATAGAGCTGTTCCAGTTTCTGCATGATCGGTTTTCCTTTCCGGTTCGTGCCGGCAGAACCGGCACGCTGTCGTTTTTTGATTGTGGCAGCGCTCACTTTACCTGGGCGGCAAGTGTCTCCTGCAATTTTTTATCCTTTGCATGCAATGCCTGCGCCTCGGCGGCACGGCGAGCCTGCAGCCGGGCGCGCAGGCCCTCGTCCTCCAGCGCAAGGATCTCGGCGGCAAGCAGTCCGGCGTTGGTTCCGCCATCAATCGCGACGGTGGCAACCGGGATGCCCCAGGGCATTTCAACGGTGGCGAGCAGCGCGTCCATTCCATCCATCGCGCCGCCATGAATCGGCAGTCCGATCACCGGCAGCACGGTATTCGCTGCCAGCGCACCGGCAAGATGCGCCGCCATGCCGGCCGCACCGATCAGCACGCCAAAGCCGTTGTCCATTGCGCCCTTTGCAAAGGCAGCCGCCTCCTCCGGGGTTCGGTGGGCGCTCATCACATGCGCTTCAAACGGAATCTCCATCTCCCGCAGCACATCAATCGCCCGCTGTACAACCGGCAGATCCCCATCGCTGCCCATCAGGATTCCAACTTTTTTCATTTTTGCTCCTCCTGCGTTGTTTGTCTTTCCACGGCAAAAGTTTGTCCTTCGCCGATGTCTTTCACATCTATAATATTAAAAGGTTTGGGCTGTAAAAGCAATGGTTCCGGCGACTTTTTTCTCGCCTTGTGCAGTCTTTTGTGCCGGCTCTCCTCTTTTGGATTGACCTTCCCCTTCGGTTTTGATATGCTATAAAAAATTGCCCTGCACAATAGGGTGAAATCAGGAGGTTTCCCATGTTGGAAAATCGGAACATTGCAGTCTGCATCATCCTCTCGATCGTCACCTGCGGTATCTATGGTCTCTATTGGCTGGCCTGCCTAGCCAACGACGTCAATGAGGTTTCGGGCCGTCAGGATGACCTGTCGGGTGGAATGGTTGTGCTGCTCTCGATCGTCACCTGCAGCATCTATCATCTTTACTGGTCCTATACCGCCGGAGAAAAGATAGACGCCGCGCGGCAGGCCCGTGGACTGCCCGTCCAGAGCAACGGCCTTGTCTACCTGCTGCTGAGCCTGTTTGGGCTTTCGATTGTCGCCTATGCGCTGATGCAGAATGAGCTCAACCGGATGTCCGGTCCCTATCAGCCCTATTATGGCGGCGCGCAGTAAGCGGTTGGCGGCGCTGACCGCCTTGTTGCTGGCGCTCTGTGCCGTCGGCGTATTACTTTCCCAGGTTGGGCTGGGAATCCCCTGTCTGTTTCACCTTTTCACCGGGCTGGATTGCCCGGGCTGCGGGGTGACCAGGATGCTTGCCTCCCTCGCGGCGGGGGATTTTGTCGGGGCGTGGCACAGCAACCCCGCGCTGCTGGCCCTTTCCCCGGTATTCGTGGTACTCGCTGTTTCCCTCGCGGCCGGCTGGCTGCGAACCGGGCGGCTGGCACCGAACCGATGGCAAACGGTGACATTGTGGGCTTGTGTCGTTCTGCTTCTCGCCTTTGGCATTATCCGCAATCTTCCGTTCTATCCTTATTGAACTGAGAAAAAAGACGGCATCCGCTGTGCGGATGCCGTTTTTTTATTTTTTCTTAGTCCTTATAAGGCCACGCAACCTCGTCGGTGATCGGGCAGACATAGGGCTTGCCCTTGGTCACCTCGTCAAACTCGGCCTTCATCTCAGCGAGCAGCTCGGGGTGCTCGATCATCTTATAGGCGCCGGCAGCCATCACCTTGCCCGCGCGCAGCATCCCCTTCATGCCGATCGAGGAACCGGAGCAGGCGGTGATCATCCAGCTATGACCGCCCGCGAGAGTTGCGGCGGTGCACTCGCTGTTCTGGATGCCCGGGCAGATGTGCATAACGTCTCCGTAGTCGGTGGAGGCAAAACCGTTGTTGTTGGCCAGCGGCTTGATCGCATCGTCGATCGGCGGCACACCCTCCTCAAACAGCGGGGTGCTGCGGTTGATCTCATCGGCAAACTTCTTCTCTTCTTCGGTCCACTCGACGAGGGGGATCTCCTCCCGCGCTTCCTGCATCACCTTGGCAAGGACCTTGTTCTGCAGGGTGGGATAGATGCCGCCGAGCCGTTCGATCTCGAGGGTGGTGTCGGTCATATGAGCAGCGCCCTCGGCGCACTTGATGACCCGGTCAAAGGCGTCCAGGATAGCCTCACGGCTGAGTGCGCGGACAAAGTACTTGACACAGGCAGTATCCGGAACGATGTTCGGGGCGCGGCCGCCGTCGAGAATTGCATAGTGAATCCGCACATCGTCGGTGACATGCTCCCGCATGAACTCGGCGCCGATGTTCATCAGCTGCACCGCATCGACCGCGCTGCGGCCGTCCTGCGGGTTCATCGCGGCGTGGGCGGTCTTACCCTTGAACCGGAAGAAAGCCCCCTCCAGTCCGTTCATCACGCCCAGCGTGTTCTGATTGGTCGAACCGGGATGCCAGGCAACGGTGAAATCGCACTCCTTAAACGCGCCGCCGCGCGCCATAAAGCCCTTGCCGGTGATCTGCTCCTCGGCGGGGCAGCCGTAGAAGATGACAGTACCCTCCTTGCCGCTGGCCTCGAGCTCAGCCTTCAGGCCGATGCAGGCGGCAACGCAGCCGACGCCCAGCAGGTTATGGCCGCAGCCCTGACCGGGGCCGCCGGGGACAACCGGATCCTGATGAGAGCAGAGCTTCTGGCTCAGGCCGGGCAGGCAATCATACTCGCCGCAAAAACCGATGACGGGATGTCCCTTGCCCCAAACCGCACGGATCGCGGTGGGCATGCCGTAGGCGCCCAGTTCGACCTCAAAACCCTGCGATTTGAGATACTCGGCAGTCCACTCACTCGCCTTTTTCTCCTCCCAGCCCATTTCGGGGTTCTCCCAGATCTTGGTGGCCAGTTCGGTCAGCGCCGCGGCCTCACGGTCAATCGCCGCACAGCAAATTTTCTCACTCATGACAAACTCCCCCTTAAAAAAACAAATTTTTATCCAGTATACCTTTTGTCTGTTTTCCTGTCAACTTGTTTTGTCTTCGTGTGGTGGTCATTTTGCTCTGGATTTCATGCTTCTGGTTGGAACGCAACTGAAAATTGCAAAATAAAAAAGACAGGTACAATGTACCTGTCTTTTTTGTTGAAGAAGTTTGTTTACTCCTCGTCCCCTTTGGCCATGCCCTTCTCGACCCGGCGACGCTTGTTGATTGCGATCATGCTGGTGATGATGATGGCGATAATGGTCGCGAGATACGGGATCATGTTCAGGAACTCGGTGGGGAAGGTGGTCTGGTTCTTCAGGGTGATCGAGAGCGAATCAGTAAAGCCGAAGAGCAGGGCCGCCAGCGCAGAGCCGACCGGCTCGCCGTTGGCCATGTTCTGAGCGGACAGACCGATGTAACCACGGCCGTTGGCCATGTTCTTCATAAAGAACTGCACCCAGCTCATCGAGAGGAAGGCGCCGGACAGGCCCGCGAAAACACCGCAGAACGCGAAGGAGATGTAGCCGACCTTCGGGACCGAGATACCAACCGACTCAGCAGCCTTGGGGTTCTCGCCGACGGCGCGGATCCGCAGGCCGATGCGGGTCTTGCGGAGCAGGAACCAGACGAGGAAAACCGACAGAACTGCAAGGTAGGTCAGCAGGCTCTGGCCAGAAATGATCCGCCCCAGAACCGGGATATCCTTGATGAGGGGGATATCGATGTTCGGAACCGCATAAGCACGGAACGCGCCGCTGGTGGTGGACTTCTCACCGGTCAGCAGATACATCACGAAGACGGTGCCGCCGGTTGCCATCAGGTTGAACGCGATACAGGTCAGATAGAGGTCGGTCTTACCGGTCAAGCTGGAGAACGCGATGATCATACCGGTGACAAGACCGATGATGATCGCACCCAGCAGGCCGATCCAGACGCTGTTGCCATAGTGCGCGAAGATAACAGCGCCCAGCGCGGAGCAGAGGATCATGCCTTCAACACCCATGTTAAACATGCCCGCCTGACGGGTGATCAGGGCAGCGAGGGCGGCGAAGACCAGAGGGGTCGCCATCTTGATACCGTCCGCAATAAATGCAACCCAGTCAATACTCATAATGCTGTCTTCTCCTTTCGTTTCAAGCCGCAGCCTTGGCCTGCTTTTCCTTCTCTTCCTTCTCAGCGGCCTTGAAGATCAGCTTGTTCTTGGTGCCGGACAGGAAGGACTCCGCCGCGACCAGAAGAATGATGATGCCCTGAATGACCGTGACGAACTCGGTCGGGATATCACCGCTGGTGTTGACCACGTCCGCACCGATGCGGATATAGGCGAGGAAAAGAGCACCGATCGGAACGAGGACCGGGTTTTTCTTGGCGAGAACCGCGACCAGCAGGCCGTCAAAACCGTGCTGGGTGGTAGCGGTCCACTGGAAACGGGTGTAGTTGCACATCATTTCGGTCGCACCTGCGATACCGGCAAAGGCGCCGCCGGCCAGCTGTGCGGCAAAGGAAACGCCCAGCGCAGACATACCGACCGCAGTCGCAAACCGGGGATTCGCGCCGACGATCCGCATCTTCCAGCCAAAGGTGGTCTTGTAGAAGAGCAGCGAGACGAGCACCACGCAGATGATCGCGACGATCAGGCCGGACTGGATCCGAAAGCTGCCGAGGATCGAGGGCAGCTGCACGCTCTCGGGGATCTCCTTGGAGCCGAGGTAGGCGATCGTGCTGTCCAGCATCAGATACCGCATGACCCAGGTGGCCAGATAGGCGATGACGCTGTTGAGCATCAGGGAGACGACGACGACGTTTGCGTTGAACTTGCGGTCCATGATCGCCGGGATGAAGGCAAAGACGACACCGGTGAGGATCGCAACGATGTACATCAGCGGAACCATCACGACCGAGGGCAGATTCATGTTTGCCATGTTGACCGACACGAGGGTGACCATGCAGGCGGAGAACATGAAGATACCTTCACCGATCAGGTTAAACTTATTGACCGCGTACATAAAGCACATCGACAGGCCGCAGATGGTAAAGGGGATGGCCAGATTGACGATACTGCCGATGCGGCGGGCAGAGGAGAACGGTCCGATGATGAACTGCTGGATAATAAAGCCCGGTTCATCGCTGATGAGCAGCAGGGTGAGCAGCGCCACACCATAGGCGATCAGCAGTCCGACAAGGATTCGGACGACCTCCATTACGGATTCAATCTTTTGTGTTTTGTTCATAACAGGGCCTCCATCTCTTCCTGAGTCATTTCTTTCACACCCAGCATGTACTCGCCCAGCGTCTCCTCAGAGACCTCGTTGGCCTTCGGGAAGGCAGCCACGACCTTGCCCTTGTGCATGACAAGCAGCCGGTCGGAGCACTCCAGCACCTCATTGAGGTCGGCGGAGATCAGCAGGGTGGCGGTGCCCTCCTCGCGCGCCTTGCGCACGATGGTCTTGCGGATCATCTCGGCGGTGCCGACGTCGATGCCGCGGGTGGGCTGGCAGGCGAGGATGAAGTTGGCGCCGCTGGTGAACTCGCGGGCAACCACGACCTTCTGGATATTGCCGCCGGACAGCATCCGGACCGGCTGGTCGGGACCGTCGCAGGAGATCTCAAACTCCTTGATGTACTGGTTGACGGCCTCGTTGATCTTCTTCTCGTTCATGAAGAGGGCGTTCTTGTACTCCTTCTTCTCGAACCGGTCGGCCATGATGTTCATCTTGATAGACATATCGCCGGCGACGCCCTCGACCATGCGGTCCTCAGCGATGTAGGCCATGCCCAGATCGCGGATCTCCCGCACGCTCTTGCCAGCGATCGAGGTATCGTTCAGCTTGACCTCGCCGGAGGCAAAATCGCTCAGGCCGGCGAGAACCTCGCTCAGCTCGGTCTGGCCGTTGCCCTCGACGCCCGCGATGCCGACGACCTCGCCCGCGTGGATGTCAAAGGAAACGCCGTCGATAACATGCTTGCCGTGGGCATTGATCTTGACCAGATTCTTGATCGAAACGACCGGCTTGCCGGGCTTGGGATCCTCTTTCTCGATCTTCAGCACGACGTCGCGGCCGACCATCAGCTTGGAGATCGCCGCCTCATTGAGGCCCTCGGTGTCATGGGTGCCCATGCACTGGCCATGGCGCAGGACGGTGACCTTGCTGCAGATCCGCATGACCTCTTCCAGCTTGTGGGAGATGAAGATGATCGAGACGCCGCTGTCACGCAGGGTAAACAGCTGCTCGAACAGCTCCTCGGTCTCCTGCGGAGTGAGCACCGCAGTCGGCTCGTCGAGGATCAGGATCTTGGCGCCCTTGATCAGCGCCTTGAGGATCTCGACCTTCTGCATCTGGCCGACGCTCAGATCCCGCACCTTGCTGCGCGCATCCACCTTAAAGTTGTACTTGTCCGCGATTTCCTGTGTGGCCTTAACTGCACCCTCAAAATCGAACAGGCCGTTTTTCATCGGCTCGACGCCGAGCGTCACGTTCTCGGCGACGGTCAGCGACGGCACCAGAGATCGGAAGAGCACACGTCTGAACTCCAGTCACGCCAAT
>CALXBG010000027.1 GCA_944386485.1 uncultured Pygmaiobacter sp.
CTCGGGGAAGCTGCACCGCAGCCGGTGCCTGGGGTCGTCGGGCAGCGGCACCCCCTGCGCCGAATAGCCGCCCCGCTGGGAGGGGTAGACGACCAGCTTTGCCTGTGAATCTTTCAGCCGGTTTTTCCAGGGCGCAAAGCGGGGCAGCACGACGATGCCGTCCTGCATCTTTGCCAGCGCCTTTTCGACCAGCGCGCCGGCGCGGGTCACCGCGCGGGCCCCCTCCAGCCGGTTTTTGAGAACCTGGGCGGCGAAGGCCTCAGCCTGCCAGAACCGCTCGTCGGGGTCGGCGGCCGAATCCCAGACCGGGTTGAAGCCGCCGATCGCGTCGGCCAGCGAATCCCCGGTGCCGAAGTTGTCGTCCTTGTCCAGCGGCTGGATGAAGTGCTCGTCCAGCCAGCGGGCCTGTTCGGGGCCGACCAGCTGCTCCCCCAGCTCCCGCCAGAGCAGCCCGAAGGCGGCGTAGGGCATGCCGTTCTCCCGGCAGGCGCGGTCGGGGCCGTGGTGGGCGAAGGGGCCGCCCCCGATGTCGAACGCAAGGCCGTCAAAGTCCTCGGGCACCTCAAAGACCCGCCGGATCTCAAGGTCGGGCCAGACCTCCCGCAGCAGCGCGGCGGAAAAGACGTCGTCGGCGTGAAAGCGGCCGGCATGGGTCAGGGCAAGACGCGGTTGTTCCATTGTTGTTCCTCCGGTTTCCCCGGCGCAGGGCCGGTGCTGATGGATTTATTATACACCATTTCGCCCGCCGGGAAAAGCTTGACGGCGGCTGTGTACAGGGCCTATAATTTTCACAGAAAGGGATGGGAGGAGAAAAGCGGATGCAGCAGATCTTCGCGCGCAGCGCCCGGGTGCTGGGAGAGGCGGCGCAGCAGACCCTTGCCGGCGCAAGGGCGGCGGTGTTCGGTATCGGCGGGGTGGGCGGCCACGCCGCCGAGGCGCTCGCCCGCGCCGGGATCGGGGCGATCGACCTGTTCGACCCCGACAGCGTCAGCGAGACCAACCTCAACCGGCAGATCGTCGCGCTGCACAGCACCCTCGGCCGCAACAAGGCCGAGGTGATGGCCGAGCGGATCCGGGACATCAACCCCGACTGCGCGGTGCGGGCGCTGGCGGTCTTTTACGGCCCGGACAACGCCGACGACTACCCGCTGGACGGCTATGACTGCGTGATCGACGCGGTGGACACCGTCGCGGCCAAGCTCGAGCTGATCAGCCGGGCCACCGCCGCCGGGGTGCCCGTCATCAGCGCGATGGGCTGCGGCAACAAGCTGGATCCCTCCCGGTTCGTCGTCGCCCCGATCGAGCAGACCAGCGTCTGTCCGCTGGCGCGGATCATGCGCCGGGAACTGCGGGCGCGGGGCATCCGGGGGGTCAAGGTGGTCTATTCCACCGAGCCGCCGGTCACCCCCGCGCCGGATGCCGAGGCGCCGGCCCCGGGGCGGCACACGGTGCCGGGCAGCGTCAGTTGGGTGCCGGGGGCGGCGGGTCTGCTGCTCGCCGGTGAAGCGGTCAAGGAGATTCTGGCCCGCAGGGCCGGGACTGGAAAGGAGCGGTAAAGGATGCAGTACAGGGAATTGGGCAATACCGGATTGAAGGTCAGCGAGATCGGCCTTGGCGCCGAATGGCTCGAGCGCAAGAGCGCCGAGGAGGTCAAGGCGGTGGTTGACGCCTGCGAGGCGGCGGGGGTCAATCTGTTTGACTGCTGGATGCCGGAGCCGAATGTCCGCTCAAACCTCGGCGCGGCGATCGCCGGAAAGCGGGATCGCTGGGTGATTCAGGGGCACATCGGCTCGACCTGGCAGGGCGGGCAGTATGTCCGCACCCGGGAGATGGAGCAGGTGGCGCCGGCGTTTGAGGACCTGATGGAGCGGCTGGGCACCGATTATCTGGATCTGGGCATGATCCACTTTGTCGACACCGCCGCCGAGCTGGACCAGATCAGGAACGGGCCGTTCATCGAGTATGTCCGCAAGCTCAAGGCGGAGGGCCGGATTCGGCACATCGGCATGAGCAGCCACAACCCCATCGTCGCCAGGGCGGCGGCCGAGAGCGGCGAGATCGAGATGCTGCTCTTCAGCATCAACCCGGCCTTTGACCTGCTGCCGGGCAGCGAGGATATGAACCGGTATTTTGATCTTCAGAACTACACCGATTCGCTGCACCAGATCGCCCCCGAGCGGGAGGAGCTCTACCGCACCTGCGCGCGGCTGGGGGTCGGCATCACGGTGATGAAGGGGTACGCCGGCGGGCGTCTGTTCGATGCGGCTGCCTCCCCGTTCGGGGTCGCGCTGACCCCGGTGCAGTGCCTGCACTACGCGCTGACCCGCCCGGCGGTCGCGAGCGTGCTCGCCGGCATGGAGACCCCAGAGCAGGTCGCCGCCGCCGTCGCCTATGAGACCGCGAGCGAGACCGAGCGGGACTACGCCAGCGTGCTGGCCAGCGCGCCGCGCCACGCCTATACTGCCGGCCAGTGTACCTACTGCGGTCACTGCGCGCCCTGCCCGGTGAAGATCGACATCGCGATGGTCAACAAGCTCTACGACCTCGCGGCGCTGCATGAGGACACCCCCGCCACCGTGCGGGCCCACTATGCCGCGCTCGAGACCCCGGCCTCGGCCTGCGTGGCCTGCCACAGCTGCGAGAGCCGCTGCCCGT
>CALXBG010000028.1 GCA_944386485.1 uncultured Pygmaiobacter sp.
TGCAGCAGCGGGTGGTGTGAGGCTTTACGATTTTACCTAAGCTTTGCACGGCCCGATGGTCAAGAGGTCAAGACACCACCCTTTCACGGTGGTATCCCGGGTTCGATTCCCGGTCGGGTCACCAAACGAAACAAATCCGAACTCAGCAATGGGTTCGGATTTGTTGTTATATTTTGAAATTGAAGCAGGGAGCGGATCAGCTGTTGGATCCGCTCCCTGTTTCATATCAAGGATTGTACGCGTTGATTGATTCGGGTGTGCGTTTCGCAGAGTCCTTTAATTTTACGCACAGGCGGTTGTTCCAAGGAGAAAATAGAGACAAATGATTGAACTGCATAGAAAATAACGCTATTATTAAAAAGAACAAAGCATTTTCCAAAAACGCAAAAGCGAGTTTGGCAGGAGGGGAATGAAATGGCGCTTTTTGATGTAATTGAGTATGAGGGTTCCGGCGAAGTTCTGATCCACCGGGCCGCACAGACCGATTTCAATACCCACAGCACACTGGTGGTGCGGGAGTCCCAGAAGGCGATTTTAATCCGCAATGGACAGCTGGCGGATATCTTTGATCCCGGACGGTATGTGTTGCACACCCAGAACATTCCCATCCTCAGCAAGCTGGTCAACCTGCCCACCGGCGGGGTGTCTCCATTTCAGTGCGAGGTCTACTTCATCAACCAGGCAATCTCCCTCAACCGCAAATGGGGAACCAGTAGTCAGGCGCGGGTTTACGACCACACCTATGATCTGATCCTCACCATCGGTGCAAACGGCGCGATGGGGCTGCGGGTGCGGGATCCGCGGCAGGTGCTGCTCTCGGTGGTCGGGACCGAGCCGGATCTGACCGGGGATCAGTTCCTGGACTATTTCCGGGACACCATCTCGATGAAGATCAAGGAGTACATCGCACGGGTTATGCAGCGCCCTGAGATTGACTTTATGGTGCTTGACGCAAATCTCAGCGAGTTTTCAAACCAGGCCAAGGCTTTGCTCAACGAGGAGCTTGCCGAATACGGGGTGGAGATCTGCAACTTTTCAATCAGCAACATCCAGATTCCAGACGAACAGTATGAGGCGGTCTTGGTGATGCAGAACAAGCGTCATCTGCAGCGCCAGCGGGAGTTTGAGATGAAAGGCGACCTGAACCTGCAGATGATGAAGGCACAGGGGGATCGCGCCAGCCTGATGGTGGACGCCCAGGGAGAAAACGAGCGGCGCAAACTACAGGCGCTCACCGACGTCGAGATCGCGAATCTGCAGATCGACGTCGACGCTCACCGCACCGAGCGGATGGCGCAGGCTGAGGCGCGCGCCCGGGCTGTGCAGGGTTACAACTGGGCAGATCAGCAGCAGGCCGAGGTGGCGAAACTCTACGCTGCATCCGGCAGCCTGCAGAACAACCCCGCCAATATGTTGGCGCAGGCGCCGATGGCGCTGGCCTTCGGAGATCTGCTTCGAGACAATGTCGAGCCGGTGATGAATCCCAACTACTCCAATCCCGGAATGAACTTCGGCAACGGGTTTCCCGGACAGAGCGGCGGGGAACAGCACAGCCCGTCCGGCGGCTTTGGCGCGCCGGAGGATTTCTCCCTGGGCATCGAGCCGGCCGACCCCACGACACCGGCCGACCCCACCGCACCGGAGGCACCGGCCGAACCGGCGGTGGCAGCGATCTGTCCGAACTGCGGCGCTTCGCTTGCCGGCAGCCCGAAATTCTGCCCCGAGTGCGGCACCCGACTGGCGCCGGCCGAGCCGGTGCGGTGTGGTTGCGGTCATCTCTTTGGGCCAAAAGAAAAGTTCTGTCCCGAGTGCGGCAGCCCCCGCCCCGGCGTCTAAAGATTTCAACAATCCGGCAGCGACGGGTGGAAAACCCGCGGCCCGGAAAGGCAGAGGAGGAAAACGGAAATGGCGGTATTCAACTGCAAGATGTGTGGGGGCGACCTCGAGGTGATCGACCCTGAAAACGGATTGGCACAGTGCGAGAGCTGCGGCAAGAAGCAGACGTTGCCAAATGAACAGGATGAGCGGAAGGCCAATCAGTTCAACCGGGCCAATCACTACCGGCGCAGCAATGAGTTTGACCGGGCGGCGGACGCCTATGCCAAGATTCTGGACACCGATCCCGGCGAGGCGGAGGCCTATTGGGGCATCGTGCTCTGCCGGTACGGCATCGAATATGTAGAGGATAAAAAGACGATGCGCCGGGTGCCGACCTGCCACCGCACCCTGACCCGCTCAATCCTGCAGGACCCCGATTACCTGCAGGCGCTCTCCTGTGCAAAGCCGCTGGCCCGGCTGCAGTATGAGGAGGAGGCGCAGGAGATCGACCGGCTGCAGAAAGAGATTCTCGCGCTGGCGAGTAAGGAGGAGCCGTTCGATATCTTCATCAGCTACAAGGAGACCGACGAGCGCAGCGGTCAGCGCACGCCTGACAGCGTGTTGGCACAGGAGATCTACACCGCGCTGACGCGAGAGGGATACAAGGTCTTTTTCTCCCGCATCACGCTGGAAAACCGGCTCGGACAGGATTACGAACCGATCATCTACGCCGCGCTGCGCTCAGCGAAGGTGATGGTGGCGGTGGGTACCCGGCCGGAGTACTTTTCGGCTCCCTGGGTGCGCAACGAGTGGAACCGCTATCTCGGGATGATGGAGGAGGCGCAGGGCGGCAAAACCCTGATCCCGGTCTACCGGGAGATGGACCCTTACGACCTGCCGGAAGAGTTCTCCCATCTGCAAGGGCTTAACGCCGCCAACATCGGCTTTTTGCAGGATCTGCTGCACGGCATCGAGAAGCTGATCCGGCAACCCGCGCAGCCGGCCGCAGCCGCAGCGCCGGCTGCGCCGTCGGGTGGAGCCAATGTGGAATCGCTGCTGCAGCGGGTGGATTTCTTCCTCGAGGACGGCAGGTTTGACAGCGCGCGGGAGTACTGCAACCGGGTGCTGGACATCGCCCCGACCGATTGGCGGCCCTATCTGGATCTGGTGCTCTGTGCGAGACAGCAGCGCACCGCCGCGGCCCTTGCCGCGCAGGAGTCCAGCATCCACACCGACGAGAATTTCCAGAAGGCGCTGCGGTTTGCACCAAAGGAAAAAAAGGAGGAGCTGATCGGCTACGCGGCCGCGGCCTTTGCTGCCGAGCAGAGCAAGGTCGAGGAACTCTGCGCCGCCGAGCAGCAGAAGGAAGAGGGCTTGTTGCGTGAGTTGAAACCGCTCGAAGAACAGCTCGCACAGCCGCTGGCGCAGCTGCGGGAGAAAAAACAGAAGGCCGACGAGCTCGGGCGCCAGATTGCAGAGGAGGAAAAAAAGCAGCAGGAAGCGGCGGCGCAGAAGGCCCAGCACTACAATGTCAAACAGGCGCTGTATCAGAAATATAAACAAGAGAACGCAAAGGGCAATGTGGTCGAGGGCAATCTATTTGGCGATCTGGTCGGCTCTTTGATCCTGGCCGCGATCTGTTTTGTCATCGGGCTGATCGCCGGGGCGCTGTTCTTTCCACTAGGGGTCATCATCTGGGTACTGGGCGGAATTTCGATTCTTTTTTCGAATGTACAGACATATAGAAACAGGGAACTTCAGACCGACAGAAAAGAATACCAAAAACAGGGGAAAGAGGCCAAAAAGGCGCTGACGAAAGAGATGTCCAGTAAGCTGAAGGTGCAGTCGCTGGTCAAAGAAAAAAATCGATATGATGTTGAGAGCAACCAGATTTATCAGGTCAACAAGGCGCCGATGGATCAGCGCGCTGCGCTGATCCGACAGATCAACGACTGCAGAGAGAAGGTGCAGCAGAGCAAGCGCAGCCAGGAGGAGAATCTCAAATTGGCGCAAAAGATAGGGATTGTCTGAACCGATGCGCCGTGAGACAGGGGGGCAGCACAAGGCCGAAAACCCTGTGCTGCCCTTTGAGAAAGGATGTGGGGGAAGGATGCCGCAGTTTGTGCCGATCCCGCTGAAAAACGGGCAGGTTTTGGGCTGTGTCGCCTATGAGATCACCTCGGTGCCGCAGGCATCGCAGGAGGGCGCAGCGGCGCAGACGGAGAATGAGACCGCTTTTTACAATCTGCTGGGCGAGGTGTACCGCTACTGCGCACCGGATGCGGCGGTGCTTGAGCTGCTCTGGTCGGCTCAGCCGGTCGAAAACCAGCCCCATGCGGCCCAGCTGCATCTGTACGCGGTGGCGCGGATGCTCTGCGCCGACCGCAAGGAGCTGGAAACCCGGCTGCAGGCAGTCTGCGACAACCTGACCACCCGGTTGCAGGCCGGCGGCTTTCGGTTTGCCGAGGCCGACCTCGAGGCGCTGCGACCCTTTCTGCCTGACGGCGCCGCCTGTGTCAACGCGGTGACCAAAGCGGAACAGTGCACGTTGCACCCGCAGGCCGCCTTCCCTTATTATTATGCCGAACCGCTGCCCGAGCACGGCACCGACGATTTTGCGATGCTCAGCCGCACGATGGCCGAGCTGCCGGGCAGCGCGGTTTCGTTTCAGCTGTTGCCCACCGGCTATACCGCCGCCGAGAGCGCCGCGTTGGAACAGATGCAGTCGCTGCTGGCCCAGGTTGTCGGGGGCACCACGATCGGCGGGCGGGCCTACCGCGACCCGCTGGCCCAACCGGCGCTGGACGCGATCGGCCATACCGCCGCCCGGCTGCGCCAACCGGTCTTTCGCTACAACATCCTCGCCTTCGGCAACCAGAGCCAATGCGCGGCGCTGACCGCGCAGATCATCAGCCTGCTGCGCTGTGGCAGTGCCCGCAGCTTCGTCACCGTCAACCTCAACGCCGAACGGTTGGATCTGCGCCGCCAGTTCGCCTGGTATCCCTGGCAGATCAACCAAAAATTGTTGCGCGGTTACCGCAATACCCAGCTCTGGAGCCGGGTCAAGCTGCCGCAGGCCCTGTTTCGACTGCCGATGCTGCTCGGCGCCGAGGAGGCGACCACCTTTTTCCGACTGCCGCTGGGGGGCGACAAGCTCGCCGGATTGCCCAGCCACAGAGCGTTGCAGAATGCCCAGCAGCTCGACCCGCGGGTGGTTGCGGGGGAGAACCTTCAATTCGGGATACTGGCGGGGGGCGTCGCGCCGATCGGCTGCCCGCCCAAGAATCTGACCAAGCACATGTTGGTGGTCGGCAAACCCGGTACCGGAAAGACCACCTTTTCGGTCAATCTTCTGTTGCAGCTCTACCAGAAGGGGGTTCCCTTTCTTGCGATCGAGCCGACCAAAACCGAGTATCGGGCGATGATCGACGCCATCCCGGATCTGCAGATCTTCACCCCCGGCAACAACGGGGTCAGTCCCTTTGTCATCAATCCGTTCATTCCGCCCAAGGGGATCACCGTCGAGCAGTTTGTGCCCAGCCTTGCCAGCGCATTCAAGGCGGCATTCTCGATGCCGTCCCCGCTGGACACCATCTTTCAGGCCGCGATTCAGGAGGCGTATGTCCAGTATGGTTGGCGGGATTACAGTACCGCCGCCGACCCGGACGTCACCCCGTTCGGGCTGCACGAGTTTATCCTCGTGTTCAAGAATCTCATCGCCCGGGAAAAGTACAGCGCCGAGGTCAAGGGCAACCTGCAGAGCGGCGGTGTGTTGCGGCTGCGCAACCTGATTGAACAGAATGCCAACATCTACGACACCACCCACTCGGTGCCGCTGGAGGATCTGCTGGTGCACCCCACCGTGCTGGAACTCAACGCGATCGACAATGAGGAGCAAAAATCGGTGCTGATGGCGCTGCTGCTCATCAATATCTGCGTTTATACCAAGCACAACCATCTGGGAGACGGCAAGCTGAAGAACGCGATTTTGATCGATGAAGCGCATGTCCTCTTCAAGGCGGGCGGATCCAGCGAGGGGGCGAACACCACCGTGCGCTCACTCGAAAATATGCTCGCCGAGATCCGCTCCTACGGCACCGGCATCATCATCGCCGACCAGTCCCCGGCGGCAGTCGGAGCCGAGGTGGTAAAGAACACCGAGGTCAAGACGGTGTTTCAGCTGGTTGACGTCGGCGACCGCAAGACCATCGCCGCCACCACCAACATGACCGCGGAACAGGAGGAACAGATTCCCCGGCTCGGGGTCGGCGAGGCGTTTATCAGCTATGGCCTGCTGGCCGAACCGGCGCTGGTGCAAACCCCCGATGTGCGGGAGGAACAGGGGATCCGGCTGAGTGTCTCGAACGAAGAGGTACACCGCCGGATGACCTATTGGGACAGCCACGGGCCGCTGTTGATCCCGTTTTACGAGTGTGGACAGTCGACGGTCTGCGCCGGCGGCTGCGATCTGCGGCTGCGCAGCGATGCGGCCTTCTTCGCGGCGCGGTTTGCCCAGAGCTACGGCGGCAAGATCACCGACGCGAAGAGCCTGTGCGCCTATGCCCGCGCCCTCGACGGCTGGCTGGATGAGCAGACCCCGCAGAGCGACCCGGAACGGCGGCGCCGGCTGCACAACTGCACCAAGATCCGGCTGATCCGCCGGATGATGCAGCAGCGGGAGATTCCGCAGAGCCCCGCCGCCTATCAGAAACTGCTGCAGGCCGCCCTGGCCGAGGGAGCCGCCCCGCAGCCCGAAGCATAAAGGAGAAACGCGATGTGGGACGAAGAATTTGACAGCGATCTCGACACCGGAAGCGACGTCGATTGCGATGTCGACGACGGCGGTTATGACCTCGATGACAGCGGATCCGATCTGCAGGTCAATCTTGACGAGAGCGTGGATTTCGATCTTGCCGATGTCGAACCGGCCGAACCCGCGGATCTCGATCTGGATGCAGAAGACTTTGAGGAACCCGCGGCGGATCTGCCGGTGGAGCTCGAGGATGCCGGCGATCTTGCCGACGGCATGGCGCTGGATGAGGTCGAGGTGGCCGACCTCGGCGATCCCGAGGAGGAGCCGTCCGCCGGCGGCGAAATCAGCGATGAGCTGCTCGAGGCTTGGATGCAGGCTGAGCAGGAGGGGATACAGGAGTCCGGCGAAGAGGACGTCAAGGTACTGCGCCGGGATCCGGATGAGCTGATGGAGACCGGGATGCAGAATGTCGAGGAAATCCTCGACGTCCGCCGCGACGACATGATGGATAAGGGGATGAGCGAGGAGGAGATTGAGCAGGCAATCGCACAGGAGCGGGAGGCGCTGCGGTGGGAGTTTGTGCAGGACGCCTTCCCCGAGCGGTTTGAAGCACAGGAGCCCGAAGAGCTCGAAATGGAAGAGACAGCCGACCTTGCAGTAAAGGAAGAGAACGACACCGAAGAGGTTACCGATCTTGCAGCTGCACAGGATCTCGACCTGGAACAGGATGAGGCGGATGCCCTGGAAACAGAATCGGAGGAGCTGGATGAGACGGCGGATACAGGGCTTGAGGGGACTCAGGTGACAGACGCCGATCTAGAGGAGGAAACCGAGCCGGAGGACGATCTCGCCGAGCCGCTGGAGGAAGAGGAGATTTCCGAGCCGCTGGCAGAGGAACTGTCAAAAACCGAGCTGGAGGATACGGCGCTGCCCGAAGACGTTTCGGATGAGGAGGAAGAAGCGCCCGATCTGATGCGGGAGCTGGTGCGGCAGAATGTGCAGGACGTCCGGCTGCCGCGAGAAGGCGGCACCTGGGCCGACCCCGCGCAGGCGGGGGAGGGGCTCTGGATACCGGACGACGATGCCGAACTCTTCTGGAAGGAGGAAGCCGGCGGCTCGATGACCGGCGCCGAGTTCAAACAGCGGTATGGGGTCGAGGGGGTGACCTACCGGGACGGAGAACCGGATTTTGAACCGTTCGAGGACGAACTGTTGGGCCATGTTGAACTGGAGGAGATGCCGACCGAGCGCACCGGGGCAGAGGGCAGCTATGCCGCCGCAACCCGCGCCGCCGCCGACCGGCTCGGAATCAGCGAGCAGGAGGTCGAGCAGCGGATGGAGGAGCGGGGGTTGACCTGGCACGAATGTGGCGACCGGCGAACGGTGCGGGCGATTCCGACCGAGGTCAACGCCGCGTTTCCCCACACCGGCGGAATCAGCATCCAGCGCGGCGTGCGGGCGATGGCGGAAGAACTAGCCGACCGGTATGGAACCGTGCGGCTGGATCGCAACGGCCCTGCCGGAACAACCGAAGGGTTGACCGAGGCCCGCGGTGCCGTCCGGAGGGAATACCGTGGACAAAAGCGGAAGCTGTGAATAAAAAGAGCCGGGATCTTGGACCGTCACGCCCAAGATCCCGGCTCTTTCTTGCGGTTGAGAAAAGATCAGCGGTCGGCGGGGCGGGTCATCCGCACCGCGGCGAAACCGGCCAGCAGCGGCAGAGCCACACAGGCCGCGACGCCTGCTGCGTTGCCAACGAACAGAAAGTAGATCAGTCCGACTAGCCCAACCAACATCAACAGTACCGAAAAGAGTGCAAGACCGCGGCGCAGCCCCTCGGCTCGATTTCGACTAAGTACGGCGGTCAGAACGTCTTCAGGCACGGCTGCGATCTGCTGGGCACCGGCCGCTTCCAGCTCATCGGCGTCTCGAAAACCCCACAGTACGCCGCAGCTTGCGGTTTTGGCATTCTGGGCGGTGTGGATGTCGACGTTGCTGTCCCCGACATAGAGTACCTGATCGGGATGCAGCCCAAAGTCAGCGATTACGCGATTGAGTGCGGCGGGATCGGGTTTAACCAGCGTACCCTGCTGGCCCGCAACCGAGTCGAAAATGCCGGGGAAGTATTGTTCAACGATCTGGGTGACAAATTCATGTGGTTTGTTTGAGACCACGCCGAGCCGAATCCCTTTAGCTTTAAGGGCGGTCAGCAGCTGTGGGATGCCGGGATAGGGAACGGTGCAGTCCCGCATATGGGCCTGATAATGGGTGTCAAACAAACCGCTTGCCCGCTCGACGGCGGATTCATCGGTTCGCAGCTGCTCAGGCAGCATCCGCAGAATCAGATTGCGTCGTCCATCTCCGACAAGGTGCTTGTATTCCTCCACGGTGTAGGTGGGCAGCCCCATCTCGGTCAGCGCAAAATTGCAGGCATTGGCAAGATCCTCGATGGTGTTGAGCAGAGTGCCGTCGAGGTCGAAAATCACAGCTTTGATCATAAAAACGTACTCCTTTGGCACAGCCGAACGATGTTCGGCCAGAATATTTGGTTCAGAGATTGAATTCTAACTCCCGCGCCCGGAAAAACTCGATACCGCGCAGATGATAGGTCCGGCGGGTGGGAGTGAAGATCCGCAGATCACATCGCCCAGCAGAGGCAGCGGTCGGGAACCGGGTGATCAAAAGGGAGAGGTCATCGGTATAGAGTGAGACCAGATACCGGGTGAACCCACGGCAATAGCTGACCGAAAGGGTGCGGTTTTCATTGCGGCAAAACCCCTCACGGAAAAAACCCTCAAGACTGCATAGCAGAGCGCCTAGTGCGAGCAGAGCCAAAATCCAGAGCAAAAAGCTCACCTGCGGCAGCACCCGCAACGAGACGATTCCCAGCGAGAGAACCAGAATCAGCAGCGAGCCGGGTTTCCACAGATACTGCGGCAGGCTTTTGCGGCGGGGATTGCACAGCGGCCGGTCAGGCGGGCAAAACTCGGGCAGCAACTGGCGCAGCTGTGGGACACTTTTTTTGCTCAGGGTAAAGATTGGCAGGTCCTCACCGCGAAAGCAGCCCGCGCTCAGATAGACCGGGCAGCGGCGCAACAACCGTGCGGCCGGGGTAATTCGCAGACTGCTGGCGGTAATCGCGTCGACAAAGACCCGCCGTTCGGTATGGGTCAAAAGACCGCCTCGGCTGAGCAGCACACCACCCGAGCGGGCGGCGGTAAATCGGTAGGTCCGCAAAAGGCTGTTGAAAAGAGAAAGGGCGAAGACCAGCAGCCCTATCGTTACCACAAGCGAAGCGCCTGCCGGCACAAAAGCGGTCAACAGATGCTCCAGCCGGGTGATCCCGTCGATCGCGAGTGCCCGAAAATCCTCCCCGAGAAGAGAAAAGATTCGGCGGGCGGAAAGAACCGAAAAAAAGGCGGTGGCGATCACATTTGCCGACAGCAGCATGAAGAAAAGCCGTTCGGCCCCGACCGGAGTAAAGGCACTCGCCGCAGCGGCATCAGGCACCAGACGGCGGGCAAGCCGACGTGCCTGACGGGCGGATAGGGTGATTTTGATTCTGCGCAGACCGCTGCCTGCGCGAAAATAAATGGTCAACACCGAGGCCCCGAACAGGCGGCAGAGAAGGTTGCGCTGTAACTCCACCGCGCTCACCTGCGCGGTAGAGGTGCGGTTGCAGCGGCGCAGCAGAACACCACTTCGAATCATCAGTACACCGTCGGTCAATGAGAGGGAACTGGCTCGATGCATTGCCGCCAAAATCCCACCGCAGGCAAGCAAGATGGCAAACTCCTGCATCAGGGTTCGCCAGGCGGAAAAAAAGGCAAAATCCAGTACTGCCTGCAAGACCGGCAGCAGGCAGAGCAGCAGAAAGTACTTGACATATTTTAGAAAATGCAGCGGGTGTAATCGAATGGGGTGCATCAATCCTCGCCTCCCGTCAGCAGTGCGGTTTGCAGCCGCTCGCTGTCCGCAGGTGATAACCCGATCAGAATTACCGTCGCGCCCGAGGTAAAAACGACCATCCCGCAGGCGCCCAGCAATCGGCCCAGCGGGGTGGAGAAGGTCCACACACCGGTCACGCTCCGCAGCGGAACCCGGCGCAGCGTGCGGTAAAAAAAGCCCCGCTCAACCGAAAATTCTCGCCCGCTTACCCGCACCCGGTACCCTAACTGGTGCAGTAGTGCGAGTCCCACCGAAGCCAACGTGCCGCAGAGAAAGACAACCAATGCCGCTAGCCAGTTCCAAAATAACCAGAGCAGAAAACCGCAAACCCCAAACAGGCCGGTCAGCCAGAGAGCAGCCAGCATCGCGCCTTTTCGGGTTACGGTATAATTCATAAGAAATACTCCATTTAGTATAAAAACTCGGTTACCAGGTTGGATCAATTTCCTGCCCGTCCTGCAGATTCGAGAGCACGGAGAGCAAACGGGAAAGATAACTGCTGCGAACAGCGTACTGTGCGGTTCCATCAATCTCGATCGCATGCCGCTTGACGCCATAGGGGATAAACCGGATGACCTCGGTACGGTAGCCGGAGTCCGGCAGCTCAGGGCCGGCAAGCGGCTCGTCGTAAACAAAGGTGATGACCGCGTCGGGCGGAATGTTCTGCATCGGGTCTTCCATCTCATATTCCGCCCGCAGCGAGCAGAGTAGACGGTAAAACTGCTCGAAGGTCTCCTGTGAGAGAAATTCTCCATTGAAAGAAACGCTGGTTTCGGTCAGGTCGAACAGATAGGTTTGCCCGGACGCCTCGATCTGAATCTCCCGCAATGTATCCAGCGCGGGTGCCATCAGATACCGGCTCATCAGCGCATAACGGGTCACCCCGATCCAATGAGCTTCGCTCAGATTAAGGCGATAGACTGCGGGGACCCCTTCACGATACAGATAGTAGAAATTGCCGGTAAAATTACCAATCCGCAGGGTGACGCTCTGGCCCAATAAGGTGAAAGAAAGGGTGGAATAATCGCTTTCATCGGACAAGCCATACTCTTTCAGTTCAGGTTCGCTGGGATAAAGGGTCACCACACCATCGGCCCGCAGCGTGCTGAGCTGGTCAAAATAGGTCGTAAAGGCATCGGGGTCAACGTAGCTCAGCCGATCCCCAGCCAGCTGATAAGAGTAGCTCAGTTCCATCCCGTCGGTCTGGGGGATGGGCAGACGGTCCAGCCGCAGCGTCTGACCGTTTGTGGTCCACTCGATACTGCTGGGCAGCGCATTGCCCGCTTCCTCTACCGGAGAGAGGGAGAGATCCAGATAACTGCTGATATCAGACAGCAGATACCGGATGCTGCTGCGCCCGATCTGGTAGACCGTGTTCCCGCCGTTGACCCGGATATAGTATTGATCTGTTCCGGTAATCTGTGCACCGACCTCGATGGAGATTCCGCCCCCGTCGGAATAGGTGGCCTGCGCCTGTGCGAGAGGAAAATCAAATCCGTAGTCGATCGGTGCGTCGGGATCCTGCACCAGCGGGCCGACTGCCGTCAGGCTGGTACACTCCCGCGCCAGCTCGTCGCAGGCAGACTGCGAGAGAGGAAATCCGGCAAGCCGGTCACAGGAATAGACCCCGTCTTCTGCGGTGACCGAATAGGCGCCGCCGGCATTGATAATCTCGACCGAGGCGAAGGCGTTCTGTGCCCGGTCCGAGAGGGTGACCTCGGTCGGTGCTTCGCTGCGGGAAGAGGGGAAAAATAGCGATAGCGAGACGGCGAGGACCCCAAGCACCGTAAAGGCGAGCAGAGAGGTAAAAAATTGTTTGTTGATCTTCATCAAACGCCTCCATGAAAAGCGGATGAGAAGCGCGGGCGCCTACCGGCAAGCGGATGCATCCCGAACTTATCCTTCCTTTCATTATACAAAATATGCCGTCGGGAGAAAAGCAAAAGCCGATCCGGGCCACAAAAAAGGACCGCGCCAGCGCGGTCCGAAATCAGAAAACATCAGCGTTCGTCCAGATCCCACAGCCGGGCAAGATCGTGGAAGGCGGTGTTCTTTGCAACACAGACCACCTTGTCTCCGCCCAACAGTACGGTGTTGCCGCGGGGAATAATCAATTCCTGGCCGCGGGTGAGGAAGACGATGACCACGTCGTGCGGGATCTCCAGCTCGGCAAGGGTGCGCCCGGAATACTTGAAGTCATCCGGCAGAAAAACCTCGGTCAGCGAAGCGTCCCCGCCTGCAATGCTCATCAGGTGATGGATCGCATCGGTCTCAACCTCTCGCTCGATCAGCCGCGCGATATTGTCGGTGCTGCTCACCGCAATGTCGACCCCAAGCTCCTTGAGCACCGGGGTATTTTTGGGGTTGTTGACCCGGGCGATGGTCTTTTTGACCCCGAAGACTTTTTTAGCCAGCTGGCAGGCGATCAGGTTCGCCTCATCCTTGCCGGTCACTCCGACCAGCGCCTGACAACTGTCCACCTTGGCGATCTCGAGGATCTCGACCAGCGTGCCGTCCCCGTGGACGACCGGGAAATCCAGATTTTCGGCCAGATGGCTGCAGGTCTGTTCGTCCAGCTCAATGATGACCGGCTCGTGGCCATGCTCCATCAGGGTCTTGGACAGATAGTAACCGACCTTTCCGCCGCCGACGATGCAAACGCGCATGGATCACTCCTCCTCCTTTAATGCAGTATTGAGCAGGGTGTCCACCGTCAACAGGGTGGGGCAGATGGTATGAATCGCCATCTGTCCGGCAAAGACCTCCTGCCGCGCGGGATCATAGATCCGGGCGGTCACGTTTTGGACCCCGAAGACCTTGGTTGCGACCTGTGCGACCATAATATTGGTGTTGTCACTGGGGGTAACCGCAATAACGGCGTCACAGCTCTCGATGCCCGCGGAGCGCAGGACATCCAGATCAATAGGCTCGCCGCAGACACAAAGACCCGAGAAACCTGCCAGCCGTACATTGTCCGAGGGATCCAGCGCCGAGGCGCTCTTGTCCACGATCGAGACATCGTGACCGCGGTTTTCCAGTACCTGTGCCAGATAAGACCCTACCTTGCCGCAGCCGACAATCAAAACATTCAAACCACACACCTCATTCCAGCGAAAAGCGGTTAAAAGGTACGCCCGGCAAAATACAAATT
Organism: uncultured Pygmaiobacter sp.; assembly: GCA_944386485.1. GTDB lineage: Bacteria > Bacillota > Clostridia > Oscillospirales > Ruminococcaceae > Pygmaiobacter. The sequence continues at coordinate 13,671 of CALXBG010000028.1, forward strand.
GCCGAGCAGCTATATTATAACGCACTTCCTGTAAAATAGCAATAAACAGATGAATCTTGACCCCGGAAAAGGAAAAGATGATCAGGGAAAAAGCAGACAAAGGCTTGCAAAAATGAAAAAATGTGGTATGATAATAAATGCACTTTAACAGCGCATGCGTCCGTAGCTCAGTTGGATAGAGCGTTCGGCTCCGACCCGGAAGGCCGCAGGTTCGAATCCTGTCGGGCGCACCAAAAATCGGCAAGTATCTAAAAGGTACTTGCCGATTTTTATTTTTTACATGCCCTTTGGAAAATAGCGGGTAGAATGGCGGGAAGACAGTTGTCGCACCAGCAGGGACGTGGTATACTGAAGGTACAAAATTCCTCAGAATGAAAACAGGATCAAAAGGAGGGAGTCAGATGAACTGTCCCAATTGTGGCAATCCCGTTTCAGAGGGAGCTTCTTTCTGCCCGTTGTGTGGGTCAAGGGTGAATGCGGCGTTGTCTGCACAGCACCAGGAACAGTCGGCGCCGGGCAATCCGGTACAGCCGGTGCAAGGGGAGAGCGGCCCGCAGACGGCCGCGCAGCAGGGCAATGACCAGTCTGGCTATACGCAGCAGAGTTACCCGCAGCAAGGTTACACGCAGCAGAGCTATGGCCAGCAAAGCTACACCCAGCAGAACTACGGCCAACCGGGGTATGGCTACAATCAGCCGGATATGGGACCGCAGCGGCCGGTCAGTCCCTATTATCAGCGGCAGTTTGCCCTGATCGCGCAGGGCCAGCGCAGCCGGTTTAACTGGGCGGCTTTCTTTCTCGGGCCGTATCATGCGGTCTACCGCGGTCATACCAAGCGGTTTCTCGCCCTTTACCTGCCGCTGCTGATCCTGACCTTGGTCAACGAGGTCGCGCTGATTGCGGCATTTGGAGCGAATAACCTTTCTCTGATCGGGATCACGGTGATTCTCAGCTGGGTTATCTCCCTGGTTTCCATCGGCCTTGCGATCTATAATGGACTTACCTTTAATAAAAGCTATTTTGCCCTCTGTGGCGGTGACCCGCGGGTGCCATCCTGCGGCGGACGGCTTGCCGTGACCATCATCACGGTGACGCTGGTCAGCATTGTGGCCGCGGTTGCCCTTTTCGGCGTCATGATGAACCAGGCGTTCAGCCAGCTGGAAAATTTGGGTGAGTATCCCTTCGATAACTCTTACGTTGAGCAGCTGCCCCCTGACGGTACCGTGCCGCAGGGCGGACAGCAGGAGCCGCAGACCGGTTCGCAGTCCGCTGTGACCGGCGGTACACAGGATATTACCGGGCTGCTCGTTGATTACGGCGACGTCGTCGCCGATCAGCTGTACCTGCTGGGCTGGAACGACCCTGATATGACCGAGGCGGAGCAGATTGTCAACAGCGCTTATCTGTTCCGCTCGGATAAGGTGAGCATGATTGACGCCCTCAGCACCGCCTCGCAATCGATCTACTGGGAGGAGGTACAGCCCAGCGAAACAGTTTTTGAAGGAGCCAGATATTTTTCCGTCTACTGTACGCTGGAAGAGGGAGACATCGTCTTTGACTTCGCCATCGGCGGGGGCAATGTGATGGTTTTCGGCTGCTATGTCTGGGAGGGCGAGAACTATGTCGGGCTGAATGAGCAGCAAGCTTCTGCGTTGCTGGAAGCTCTGTACAGCCGGGCGGGCGTACCCCAGTCGATTCCCTATCAGGCGCGCGGAAGCTGGCGGACCTCTGCCGGTGAGGAGTTCGTGCTGGATGGCGAGACTCTCAACGGACAGCCCTATACCCTCTGGTTTATGAGCGAAGATATTCTTGCGGTCTATCTGGACAACGTCGAGGGAGTAGAGGGCGAGTATTACATGATGATAGAGGGCCCGATCCTCAATGTCTGGCAGTACGACGCGAGCGGGGCGATCATCAACGATCTGTACTATACAAAAGCCAACTAAAACGCAGATACGGCGAATCTTTAAGGTGCGCCGTTTTTTGTCATGGGTACCGGCGAAAGTGGTTAAAAATTTTTTTCTCTCAGGTGATTGACTTGCCGGCACAGTTGTGCGATACTCCCTTAGGAATTAAAGGGATTTTGGGATAAGCGCAATGCCACAGGGAGGTAGATCAATGGCAAGGAGTACGGCGTCGACCAGAGGGCTGACCGAAGGGGTTATCTGGAAACAGCTGCTGGCCTACTTTTTCCCGATTTTATTCGGGACCTTTTTTCAACAGCTTTACAACACCGCCGACGCGATGATCGTGGGACAGTTTGTCGGCAAGCAGGCGCTGGCGGCGGTCGGCGGCGCGACCGGCACCCTCGTCAATTTTATCGTCAACCTGTTTGTCGGACTTTCCTCCGGCACGACGGTCATCGTCGCGCAGCTTTACGGCGCGGGGGAGCATAAGCGGGTGGGGGACGCGGTTCACACCTCGCTGGCGCTGGCGATCACCGCCGGTTTTGGGATGACCGTCGTCTCGCTGCTGCTGGCACGGCCGGCGCTGACCGCGATGGGTACCCCTGAGGACGTGATGCCCTACGCGCTGACCTATCTGCGGACAGTACTGCTCGGTGTGGTGCCCTCCTTCCTTTACAATATGGGTTCCGGTGTGCTGCGCGCGGTTGGAGATACCAAGCGCCCACTCTACTTCCTGATTGCAGCCTGCCTGACCAACATTGTGCTCGACCTGATTCTGGTTGCCGGACTGGGAATGGGCGTCTTTGGCGCGGCGCTCGCGACCATCCTCTCCCAGGCGCTCAGCGCCGTGCTGACCCTGCTCTGCCTTGCGGGCAGCGGAGCCTGTTACCGGTTTGAGCCGGCAAAGCTGCGGTTCACCAAAGGGATGCTCGGCGGTGTGCTGCGGGTTGGCATTCCGGCCGGGCTGCAGTCCAATATGTACTCGATTTCGAATATCATCATTCAGACCTGCATCAATTCGTTCGGCACCGATACGATGGCGGCCTGGACCGCCCACGGCAAGATCGACGGCTTTTTCTGGATGATCATGGGTGCGTTCGGCATCTCGATTACGGCATTTGCCGGGCAAAATTTTGGCGCGCGCAAGTACGACCGGATCCGGAAGAGCGTGCGGGACTGCCTGATCTTCTCGGCGATTACCGCGCTGGTCATCGGCGGGCTGTACTACGGGTTCGCCGGGCCGCTGCAGCGGATCTTTACCTCGGATGAAGCGGTATTGGCCATCGGACGGCAGATCGTGGGCCTCACGGTACCGTTCTACTTCACCTATATCTGTATTGAGATTATGGCCGGTGCAATCCGCGGCTGTGGCGAGGCAATGCCCCCGATGCTGATGGTTGCCGGCGGAGTTTGTGTACTGCGGATTGTCTGGATTGCGGTCATGTTGTCTTTCCACCGGCAGCTGTCCACCGTATTGGTCAGCTATCCGCTCAGCTGGGCGGTGACCTCGGTGATCTTTGTGGTCTATTATCTGCGGGGCAACTGGCTCAAGCGGTGCATCAAAAAATCCTTTGGCTCACAGGAAGAAGAGGCAAAGGCATAAAAGAAAGGCACGGAACACAGGTTCCGTGCCTTTCTTGATATCAGAACAGCGAGGACGGCAGCCGCACATCCTCCCGCGGTAGCTTGTCCCAGGAAAAGAGCGGGATCAGCTGGTCGGGAGTTGCCGGTTCAGGCCGCTCGAGCAGACCGGCGGCAAAGCCGAGCGCGCCGGTGATCGCCGCAGGGGAAAGCCCCCGCGCGAGAAGCGCGTCGAGGCTAAGATCGTCATCCCGTTTGGAGAGCCGCCGGCCATCCGGGGCGAGCAGCAGCGGCAGATGCCCAAAGCGGGGTGCGGGGAACCCCAGCAGCCGGTAGAGATAGAGCTGGCGCGGGGTGGAGGCGAGCAGATCCCGCCCGCGCACGACCTCGGTAATTCCCATCTCGGCGTCATCCACAACCACCGCGAGCTGGTAGGCGAAAACCCCGTCCGAGCGGCGAAGAATAAAATCGCCGCACGCCTGCGCGAGATTTTGGGTCGTTCTGCCATAGTGCAGGTCCTGAAAAACCATCTCCTCATCTGGTACCCGCAGCCGCAGCGCCGGTGGACGTACCAGGGTGCGCCGGCGGATTTCCTCATCGGTCAGGTTACGGCAGGTTCCCGCATAGACGACCTCGCCGTCGGCGGCATGGGGCGCGCTGGCGGCATGTAGCTGTGCGCGGGAACAAAAGCAGGGATAGACCAGCTCCTGTGCGCGCAGCTGCGCCAGGGCCTGCTCATAGAGCGCGGCCCGGCGGCTCTGCTCATAGGGAGCATGGGGCCCGGCGGCGTCAAGACCGCCCTCGTCCCAGACCAGCCCCAAAAGCGCGAGGTCGCGCTGCAGCTGCTCGGTGTATTTTCGCTTTGAGCGGGCGGGGTCGAGATCCTCGATCCGCAGAATGATCCGCCCGCCCTGCCGCCGGGCCGAAAGCCAGGCGAGCAGAAAACAGAACAGATTGCCCAGGTGCAGACGTCCGCTGGGGCTCGGGGCAAACCGCCCAACTGCCTGCTGTGCCATTGTCCGCACCACCTCCCTCCAAAGCTGTTCTCATTATAGCGAAAATCGGCGGAAAAGCCAATCGCCCTCAAAAGCAAGATTTTCCCGCCGCCGGATTGTAACAGCGCGTAAAATGCGATAAAATAAAAGAACAGGTGCGGCGTTATGCCGCATAAGCTGCCGGGAGGAAATCGGATGAAGCGGAAAAATAAAATCTGGCTGGAGTTTTTTTTGGCGCTTGCGGCGTTGATTCTGTTCAACTGGGCGCTGGATAATGGGCGGCTGTTGACCGATCTGCTGCGGACGGTATTGGGCATCCTTGCGCCCTTTTTGATTGGGCTGGTGATCGCCTTTGTGATCAATGTGCCGATGCGGGCGCTCGAGCGGTTGCTGCGCCGGATCCCCGGGATGCAGACCAGGCACAAGCTGCTGCGTTCCGCAAGCTTTCTTGCCACCCTGGTGCTCTTTGTCGCCGGTCTTACGCTGGCGACCCGGATTGTGTTGCCCGAACTGGGCGGCACCATTTCTGCCCTCGGCAAGCAGATTCCGGCCTTTTTCACCCGGATGCAGCAGCAGGCAAAGCAGCTGGAGGGCTGGGTGCCCCATCTGCGGGAATATATAGCCGAACTGCAGCTGGACTGGAAAGAGATCGCCGAGCGGGTGATGGGCTTTTTGCAGACCGGCGCAACCTCGCTGCTCGGTTCGACAATGACCATTGCGACCTCGGTTTTCAGCGGAGTTTTCAACACTTTTATGGGCTTCATCTTCGCCGTCTATATCCTGTTCGGCAAGGAGAAGCTCAAGGTACAGGCGCGGCGGGTGCTCTATGCCTGGATGCCGGTTCCCCGAGCGGATCGATTCATCTATATTGCCGATCTGACCGAGCAGACCTTCTCCCGGTTCCTCACCGGTCAATGCCTTGAGGCGATGATCCTCGGCATGATGTTCTTTGTCAGCATGACGCTGCTGCGGTTCCCCTATGCGATGCTGGTCGCGGTGCTGGTCGCCATTACCGCCCTGATCCCGATGTTCGGCGCCTTCATCGGCTGCTTTATCGGCGCGTTTTTGATCCTTGTCGTCAACCCAATGCAGGCGTTCTGGTTTGTACTTCTGTTTATGCTGCTCCAGCAGATTGAAGGCAACCTGATCTACCCGCGGGTTGTGGGCAGCTCGATCGGTCTGCCCGCGATGTGGGTGATGGTCGCGGTTACCGTCGGCGGCAGCACGATGGGAATTCTCGGCATGCTGCTGATGGTGCCTGCCGCCTCGGTGATCTATGCGCTGGCGCGGGAGAACACCGAGCGCCGGCTGCTTCGCCGACAGGTTCCGCCCGACCGGTATGCAGAAGAACAAGATACCTGACACAGACCCGGCGCAACCGCGCCGGGCTTTGCCGTTTTCAGCCCTACTTTATGGCGGTGCGCCGAAAAACCATTGTGCCGCCCCGGTGCAAATCGGCAATTCCACGGTGGAATTTGGCTGGGCGGTGTAGTATAATTACTTTAACAATCTACTACTCTACCATAGTAAAGTGAACGGAGGGATCGAATGCGTTCCGACTATCAGACGCTGACCGCCGTCGAGCGGGCGTCGCTCGCGCTGCGGGAACTGTATGAGCGACTGGGCTACCGCAAGTATCGGATGGGGCAGTTTGAGGAATACAGCCTTTATATGGACAACAAAAACTTTCTGTCCAGCGAACGGGTGATCTCCTTTACCGACCTCGATGGGCGGCTGCTGGCGCTGCGCCCGGATGTGACCTTGAGCATTGTGCGGCATGCGTCGGAGCAGCCCCACGCCGCCGAGCGGCTCTATTATACCGAAAGTGTCTACCGGCCCAGCGCCGAGGGACACGCATTTAAGGAAATCAGCCAGATGGGCATCGAGGTGCTGGGTGAGATCGACCGATATGCGATGACCGAGGTCACGCTGCTGGCGGCCCAGAGCCTGTGCGCCTTTGGACCAAAAGGATTGCTCGAGCTGAGCGATCTGCGGTTTGCGGTCGGGCTGTTCGATGCGCTGGGATTAAAGGACGGGCTGCGGGTACAGGCGCTTGATGCGCTGGGACAGAAGAACCGCCCGGCGCTCGAGACAGTTGCCCGGGCGGCCGGTCTTGGCACGGAGGATGCGGCGGCACTCTGCGCGCTGGTAGAGCTCTATGGCCCCTGGCAGCCGACGCTGGAGCGGGCGCGGGCGCTCTGCCGCGGAGAGACGATGGCGGCGGCGATAGAGGAGCTCGCGAGCGTCTGCGCGGCGGCCGCGCAGGGGGACAATCAGCTGGCGATCGATCTCTCGCTGGTGGGACATACTGATTACTATAACGGCCTGTTGCTGCGCGGTTACCTCGAGGGCCTGCCCCGGGCGGTATTGGTCGGCGGACGGTATGACGGAATCCTCAAAAAACTGGGCAAAGCGGGCGGCGGCATCGGTTTTGCGCTTGACCTGTCCGAGATCAGCCGGTTGCCGGAACAGAAGGATGACGCAGCGCTCGATCTGCTGGTGCAGTATACCGAAGACGCCGATCCCGCGGTGGTGGCGCGGGCGGTCGCCGGCGCGGCCCGGCAGGGGCTTCGGGTGCGCGCGCTGCGGCAGGAGGAGGATCCCGGTGAACGCTGCTGGAAAGACGCGCTGCTGATCAGCGGCGCGGGGGTGCAGAGAGGAGACGGCTGCTGATGAGCGAATATTTGACCGTCGCGCTGCCTAAGGGGCGGCTGGGAGATAAGGTCTATAACCTGCTCGAGCGCGTTGGCTATGACTGCCGTGAGATCCGGGAGGACGGGCGCAAGCTGGTCTTTGAGAATCCCGCCGCCGGCGTGCGGTATCTGCTGGTCAAGCCCAGCGACGTGGCGATCTATGTCGAGCATGGGGCTGCCGACGTCGGAATCGTGGGAAAGGATATCCTCGAGGAAAACAGGCCGGATGTCTATGAACTGCTCGACCTGGGCATCGGGCGCTGCCGGATGGCGGTGGCCTCCCGCAGCGATTACCGCGAGGATACCAGCCGCACGCTGCGGGTAGCGACCAAGTTTGAGAACATCGCAAAGCAGTATTACGCTTCTCTCAACCGGGATATCGAGATCATCCGGCTCAACGGCAGCATCGAGCTCGCGCCGCTGCTCGGGCTCTCTGATGTAATTGTCGATATCGTCGAGAGTGGTACCACCATTCGGGAGAACAATCTCAAGGTGTTTACCGAGTTCATGCAGATCAGCGCCCGGTTTATTGCGAACAAGTCCAGCTTCAAATTCAAAAACGAGGTCATCACCCGGATGGCCGATAAACTGAACGGAGTGATAAAGGTATGATTCAGATTATGAGGGCCGACGAGGTATCGACCGATAAGATTCTCAACCGGGACATCCGGGCGGAGGAAGATGTCTCCCGGATTGTCGATGAGATCATTGCCCGGGTCCGCGCCGGGGGGGATGCGGCGCTGTTCGATTACGCCGAAAAGCTCGACCGGGCGAAGCTGACCGCGCTGGAGGTAACCGCCGATGAGATCGAGGCCGGTTGGCAGGCGGTGGGGGAGGAGTTCCGCAAGACCCTGACCCTCGCACAGCAGAACATCGCCGCGTTTCACCGCCGTCAGCTGCACGATGATTTCGTCATCACCGACCAGCCCGGTATTGTACTGGGCCAGCGGTATACCCCGATCGAACGGGTCGGGGTCTATGTGCCGGGCGGGACTGCCAGCTATCCCAGCACCGTGCTGATGGATGTTGTGCCTGCCAAGCTCGCCGGCGTAGGGGAGATCGTGATGGTCACCCCGCCCGCGCCCGACGGCAGCGTGAAACCCGAGATTCTCGCAGCGGCAAAGGTCGCGGGGGTGGACCGGATCTTCAAGATCGGCGGGGCCGGCGCGGTGGCCGCCCTCGCCTATGGCACCCAGAGCGTACCGAAGGTGGACAAGATCGTCGGCCCCGGCAACATCTTCGTTGCGACCGCAAAGCGCAAGGTCTTCGGACTGGTCGACATTGATATGATCGCCGGCCCCAGCGAGATTCTGGTGGTTGCCGACGGCGGCTGCAATCCCGCCTGGGTTGCGGCGGACCTGCTCAGCCAGGCCGAGCATGATAAGCTGGCCAGCGCGGTGCTGGTCACCGACAGCGAGGAACTGGCCAATGCGGTCGCCGGGGAGCTTGAGCGGCAGCTCGAGCGGCTGCCACGGCGGGAGATCGCGGCGGCGAGTATTGCTGAAAACGGCAAGATCATCCTGACCGACAGCCTCGATGAGGCGGTCAGAATCGCCAACCTGATCGCGCCCGAACACCTCGAGCTCTCGGTCGCCGATCCCTTTGCGCTGCTGCCCAGCGTCAAAAACGCCGGCAGCATCTTCCTCGGCCGGCATGTGCCTGAGGCGCTGGGAGATTATCTCGCGGGACCGAACCACACGCTGCCCACCAGCGGTACTGCACGGTTCTCCAGCCCGCTGGGGGTGGACGATTTCGTCAAGCGCAGCAGCTTTTTGTATTACAGTCCCGACGCGCTGGGGCAGGTTGCCGATCGGGTGGTCGACTTCGCGCAGCGGGAGGGCCTGGATGCCCACGGACGCAGCGTTGCGATTCGGTTTGAGAAGAAATAAGGGAGCCGGCAAGATTGCCGGTTGTTGAGGAGGAGTAAGGGATGAGCCGGTTTTTAAGCCAGAGGTTTGCGTCGATCGAGCCCTATGTGCCGGGCGAACAGCCGCAGGGGCGCAAGTACATCAAGCTGAATACGAATGAAAGTCCCTATCCGCCCGCGCCGGGGGTGCTCGAAGCGATCAACCGGGAGGAGGTCGCAAAGCTGCGGCTCTACTCCGACCCGGATGCCCGGCCTCTGGTCGCGGCGATTGCCCGCCGGTTTGGGGTGGGGGAAGACCAGGTCTTTGTCGGCAACGGCAGCGATGAGGTGCTCGCCTTTACCTTTCTCGCATTCGGCGGGGTGGAAAAACGCTTCCGGTTCCCGGCGCTCAGCTACGGGTTTTACCCCGTATTTGCCCGGCTGCTGGGGGTGACCTACGAGGCGGTGCCGCTGCGGCCGGATTTCACCATTGATCCGGCCGACTACATTGGCTGCGGCACCAATATTGTGCTTGCCAATCCGAACGCGCCTACCGGCTACGCGCTGGGGCTGGAGACGATCGGGGAGATCGCCCGCTCCAATCCGGACAGCGTTGTCGTGATCGACGAGGCGTACGTTGATTTCGGCGGCGAGAGTGCCGCGGTGCTGCTGGACACCTATGATAATCTGCTGGTTGTTCAGACCTTCTCAAAATCCCGCTGCCTTGCCGGTATGCGGATCGGTTTTGCGCTGGGCAGCGCAGAACTGATTGCCGACCTGCAGCGGATGAAATTCAGCTTCAATCCCTACAACCTCGACCGGCTGGCGATCCTCGCAGGTACCGCGGCGATGGAGGATGAGGCATATCTGAACACGTGCACCGCCAAGATCTGCGCCACCCGCCGCCGGGTTACCGACCGGCTGCGGGAGATGGGCTTTACCGTGCTCGAGAGCAAGGCGAACTTTGTCTTTGCAAGGCGGGACGGCATCCCCGGCGGCCGGCTGTTCGCCGCGCTGCGGGAGAAGGGGATTCTGGTGCGGCATTGGGAGGACCCGCTGATCGCGGACTATCTGCGGATCTCGATCGGCAGCGATGAGGAGATGGACGCCTTTCTCGCGGCCGCAGGACAGATTCTGGAGGAGGAGACAAAATGAGAGAGGCGACGATTGCGCGCAAGACGACCGAGACCGATATCCGCCTTTCCCTTGTGCTTGAGGGGGAAGCGTACCGGATTGACACCGGCTGCGGTTTTCTCGACCACATGCTCGAGCTGTTTGCCCGCCACGGCGGGTTCGGGCTGGAGCTGAGCTGCAAGGGGGATACCCGGGTCGATTACCACCACACGGTGGAGGACATCGGCATCGTGCTGGGCCAGGCGTTCCGGCAGGCACTGGGAGATAAGCGGGGCATCAACCGGTACGGCAGCTTCCTGCTGCCGATGGACGAGGCGCTGGTGCTGGTCGCGGTCGACCTCTCGGGCCGGGCGACCTGTTGCTGTGAGTTGCAGCTGCCGGCACAAAAGGTCGGCGATTTTGATACCGAGCTGGCGGAGGAGTTCTTCCTCGGCTTCTGCCGCGGCGGAGAGTTCACGCTCCATCTGCGACAGCTGGCGGGCAAAAACACCCACCATATTCTTGAGGCGGCCTTCAAGGGCTTCGGTCGGGCGATGGCGATTGCGGTCGCGCCGGACAGCCGGCGCCCCGATGCGCTGCCCAGCACCAAGGGCGTGCTGTAACCGGGAGGAGGAAGAGCGATGATTGCAATTATCGATTACGGGGTCGGCAACCTGTTCAGCCTCTCCTCCAGTCTGCGCTTCCTCGGGCTGGAGACGACGGTCACCGCAAAGGCGGAGGATCTCGAGCGGGCGGACCGGATTATCCTGCCGGGGGTCGGCGCCTTTGCGGATGCCATCGAAAAGCTGCGCCGCACCGGGCTGGTTGACACCATCCGGGCACAGGCGGCGGCCGGTAAGCCGCTGCTGGGAATCTGTCTGGGTATGCAGCTGCTGTTCGACAAGAGCTTTGAATATGGGGAACATGAGGGCCTGGGGCTGGTGCCCGGGCAGGTGGTGCCGCTGGCGGAGAAGCTGCCCGCCGGGCTGAAGGTTCCTCACATCGGCTGGAACCGGCTGGAGATTCTCAAAAAAGAGGATCCGCTGTTCCGGTATTCCGGTGAGGAGGACTATGTCTATTATGTCCACAGCTACTATGCCACCGGCTGCGATGCCAACACCCTCGCGGTCAGCGAATACGGCATCCCGGTCACCGGGGTGGTCCGGTCGGGCAGCGTAGTCGGCACCCAGTTCCACCCCGAGAAGAGCGGTGCGGCCGGTCTGCGGCTGCTGCGCGCCTTCAGCGAGCTGTGAGGGGGTGCAGAGCATGGAACTCTTTCCGGCAATCGACCTGCGGGGCGGCAAAGCGGTGCGGCTGGTGCAGGGCGATTATGACCAGATGACGGTATACAGCGATCAGCCCGAGCAGGTTGCCGAGGAATTTCGGCGGCTGGGCGGGCGGAATCTGCATCTGGTTGACCTTGACGGCGCAAAAGAGGGCGCGCCGGCAAACTTTGAGACGATTCGGCGGATTGTCTCATCCGGCGGATTTTTCGTTGAGGTCGGCGGCGGCATCCGTACCGAACAGCGGGTGGCTGATTACCTCGAGATGGGGGTTTCCCGGGTAATCCTCGGCACCGCCGCGGTCACCGACCCGGCATTTCTTGACCGGATGGTTGCAAAATACGGCGCGCGGATCGCCGTCGGAGTCGATGCGCGGGACGGTAAGGTCGCCACCCACGGCTGGCTCGAGACCACCGATCTGGACAGCTTTGACTTCTGCCGCGCGCTGCGCGAGCGGGGGGTTCAGACGGTCATCTACACCGACATCTCCCGCGACGGCAAGCTCGCCGGCACCAACCTGGCCGCCTACCGCAGGCTGTGCGGGATTGAGGGACTCGCGGTGGTTGCCAGCGGCGGCATCAGCGCGCTGGAGGAATTGGAACAGCTGAACGCGATGGGGGCGGCCGGGGCGATCCTCGGCAAGGCGCTCTACACCGGCCGGCTGCGGCTGGATGAGGCGGTCGCGCTGGTGCAGAATCAAGCGGGGAGGAGAGAGCAATGATCACAAAGCGGATTATCCCCTGCCTCGATGTACGAAACGGCAGGGTGGTCAAAGGGGTCAACTTTGAGGAAGTACAGGACGTCGCCGATCCGGTCGAGATGGCCCGGTTTTACAACCAGGCCGGCGCGGACGAGCTGGTCTTTTATGACATCACCGCCAGCGTCGAGGAGAGGGGAATCTTCACCGAGGTACTGCGCCGGGTCGCGAGCGAGATCTTTATCCCGCTGACCGTCGGCGGCGGCATCCGCACGCTGGACGACTTCGACCGGGTGCTCAAATGCGGCGCCGACAAGGTCAGCGTCAACAGCGGCGCGATCGATGACCCCGATCTGATCCGACGCGCGGCTCAGCGGTACGGCGATCAGTGCGTCGTGCTGAGCATGGATATCAAGCGGGTGGACGGCCAGTTCCGGCTCTTTGCCAAGGGCGGCAGGGTGGACACCGGCATCGATGCGCTGGAATGGGCGCAGCGCGGGGTCGCAAACGGCGCGGGGGAACTCGTTGCCAACAGCATCGACACCGACGGGGTCAAGGGCGGCTTTGACCTCGAGCTGCTCGACGCGCTTGCCGCCCGGGTGGACGTGCCGATCATCGCCAGCGGCGGCGCGGGGAAGATGGAGGATTTCGCCGAGCTGTTCTGCAACCATCCCGGCGTGGACGCCGGTCTCGCGGCCAGCATCTTCCACCGCAAGGAGGTCGAGATCGGCGCGCTCAAGCAGTATCTGCGGGAAATGGGCGTCGAGATGCGGCTGTGAGGAACGCAAAACAGAAAATCGCCCCGCGGGGCAGAAAAGGGAGAAAAACATGCCTGTGGAACTCAAATTCGATGAGAAGGGTCTGATTCCTGCGATCGTGCAGGATCATTACACGAAAGAGGTGCTCACCCTCGCTTACATGAACGCCGAGAGCCTTGCGATCAGCATCGCCGAGGGCCGCACCTGCTTTTACAGCCGCAGCCGTCAATGCCTCTGGCGCAAGGGCGAGGCCAGCGGCAACATCCAGCGGATCGTCTCGATCACCGCGGACTGCGACGCCGACGCGCTGGTTGTCGAGGTTGTCAAGAGCGGGCCGGCCTGTCATACCGGCGCGGAGAGCTGCTTTTTCCAGCCGGTTTTTGTCAGCGAGGAACTTAAGCCCTTCTGCTATGAAGGGCTTTACCGGCTGATTGCCGGCCGCAAAACCGATCCCAAGGAGGGCAGCTATACCACCTACCTGTTCGAGAAGGGGATGGACAAGATCCTCAAGAAGGTCGGTGAGGAATGTACCGAGGTCATCGTCGCCGGGGCCAAGCGGGATCGGGAGGAGACCATTTTCGAGATCGCGGATCTCGCCTACCATGTGATGGTGCTGATGGTTGAGTCGGGCATCTCGATCCAGGAGATCACCGCCGAACTGGAAAAGCGCCATGTCGTCGATCACAAGGTCAAACAGGAGCGGATGCAGTGAATGGGATGAATACGGCGCCGCTGCGTACCAGCGTGCATGTCCATACCACCTTCTGCGACGGGAGCGACGACCCCGCCGCGATGGCGGCCGCTGCGGAACAGCAGGGGCTGGGAACGCTTGGCTTTTCGGTTCACGGCTATGTCCCGCAGGAAAAGTTTGGCCTGCCCCCGGCCCGGACGGGGGAGTACTGCGCCGAAATCCACCGCCTGCAAGCCGAATATGCCGGACGGCTTGAGATCCTCTGCGGTATCGAGCTGGACACCCAAACGCCGCTCGAACAGCTGGAACAGGCAAAAAAGCTGGACTATCGAATCGGCAGCTGCCATGCGGTACGGGATGCCGCCGGCCGCTTTTGGACGGTGGATGACACCCCCGAGCTGTTCGGGGAAGGGATCCGGGAAGGGTTTGACGGCGACCCGATGGCGCTGGCGCTGGCCTACTATGAGCAATTCATTCCCTGGGTCTGTGCGCTGCGCCCCGAAATTGTGGGCCACCTGGACCTGATCAGCAAATTCAACCGCAACGCGGAGTTCTTCGACGAAGACGCCGCCCGATACCGCTCGCTCTGCCTTGAGGCAGTTGAGGCGGTGCTGCGGGCCGATCTGGTGATAGAGGTCAACACCGGCGCGATCTGCCGCGGTTGGCGGGACCGGCCCTATCCGTCGGCGCTGCTGCTGCGGCGGATCAATGAGGCGGGCGGCCGGGTCACGGTTACCTCCGACGCCCACAGCGCCGCCGATTTGACTTTCGGCTTTGAAAAGGCGCTTGCGCTGCTGCGCTGGGTCGGATTTCGGTCGGTCTGGGAGCTGACCGCAAACGGCTGGGTCGAGCGGGCACTATAACAAAGAAAAACGCCGGGATTCAAAATCCCGGCGCTTTTTATAAGTAATGTCAGTTCGTGCTGTCCAGGTGACGGCGTACCCGCTGGATGATCATGTCCAGCGCGACCTCGTTGCGCCCGCCCTCGAGCACAATGATGTCCGCCGCCCGCTTGGAGGGCTCGACAAACTGTTCGTGCATCGGCTTGACGGTCGACAGGTACTGGGTGACCACCGAGTCGAGGCTGCGGTCCCGCTCCTTGACGTCGCGGGAGATCCGGCGCAGCAGCCGCACATCGGCGTCGGTGTCAACGAAGATCTTGATGTCCATCATGTCCCGCAGCGCGGGGTTCTGGAAGATCAGGATGCCCTCGATGATCAGTACCCGGGAGGGCTCCACATGGATGGTGCGGTCCGAGCGGTTATGCACGGTAAAATCATAGACCGGGCAATCCACCGCCTCGCCGGCCCGCAGCTTGGCCAGATGCTCAATCAGCAGTTCGGTGTCAAATGCGTCGGGGTGATCGTAGTTGAGCTTGGAAAGCTCCTCATAGCTCATCCCCTCATGCGCCTTATAATAGTTGTCGTGATAGACAACACTCACATCGTCCCTAAAATACTCCTTGAGCCGATTGGTCAAGGTCGTCTTCCCGCTGCCGGTACCCCCGGCAATTCCGATTACCATCATCTCCATAGGGACGCTTCCTTTCCGATAAATAAGACCGATTTTACAAAAATAGGGTAGAACTGCGAAACCCCGCATCCAAGTATAATATAAAAACGCGGCCGGGTAAAGATGAAATGTCGAAAAAAGGCCAAAAATACTACATACTATATTATATAAGGAAGAAAACAAACGCGGCGAAAAAATGGAGGAAGAAATTTGAAAAAAGGTGTTGACATTCCTGTAAAGACGTGGTAATATAATCAAGCTGTCTCCCACAGAGACGGCAAACAGCCCACCAGGATGTGAGCTGAGCGCCGAAAAGAATTTGAAAAAATTCAAAAAAGTGCTTGACAAACAAAACCTGATGTGCTAAAATAAATAAGCTGACCCACGGAAGTGAGCGCAGCGAAACCTCCAAAGATTTGGAGGACAGGACCTTGAAAATTAAACAATATAGAGAAAAGCTTGAAGGAGCTCTAGAGCAGGAGGAAACCTGCTCGTTAAAGCTAAAAATTCCTTTTAAGTAATTCTACAAGGACGCAAGCGATTGCGTGCTGAGTAAGAATCGATTAAATTCAGTGTCAACTGATTTTAATATCATTTGATAAAGAGTTTGATCCTGGCTCAGGACGAACGCTGGCGGCGCGCCTAACACATGCAAGTCGAACGGAGTTAATTTCTCTGAAGTTTTCGGATGGACGAGGCTTTAACTTAGTGGCGAACGGGTGAGTAACACGTGAGCAACCTGCCCTTCAGTGGGGGACAACAGTTGGAAACGACTGCTAATACCGCATAAGACCACGGTACGGCATCGTACAGTGATCAAAGGATTTATTCGCTGAAGGATGGGCTCGCGTCCGATTAGCTAGATGGTGAGGTAACGGCCCACCATGGCGACGATCGGTAGCCGGACTGAGAGGTTGATCGGCCACATTGGGACTGAGACACGGCCCAGACTCCTACGGGAG
>CALXBG010000029.1 GCA_944386485.1 uncultured Pygmaiobacter sp.
GTGCGAGGATCTCCTCATAGGCATCAAACGGTTTGCCCGCCGCGACCGAGACGACGATCTTGCCGGCCAGCGCCTCTTTGACCGGCGCGAGGACCGAGGCGACGAGATAGGGCTTGACCGCCACCACCACAAGGTCGCAGGCCGCGACCAGCTCGGCCGCGTCGCGGCAGGGGTGGATGCCCCGCGGCTCGGTATTCGCGCAGAGCTTTTCCCAGTTCTTCGCGCAGGCGTACAGCTGCCCCGGAACGACTGCCTGCCGCAGCAGCAGGCCCTGTGCCATCGCCCCGGCCATATTGCCAAAGCCGATAAAACCGATCTTGATGTTCTTTGCATCCAGCATCCGAATACCCTCTCCTTTTCGGGGGATCCCCCGCGATTTCTGCCCTCATTCTACCACGACGGCCCGCCGGGGGTCAATCTTTCCGCAGCCGCCGCCAGCAGAGCAGAAACCGACAGAAAAGCAGAAGATAGACCGCTCCGAGCAGACCGAAGAGCAATCGGACGGTGGGGTCATGCCCCCCGAGCAGAAAATTCGGCAGCACGGCGACAAGGAAAAGCAGGATCAGCGGCGGCAGACGGCGGCGCAGCACCCGCAGCAGCATCGCCCGGCGGGAGTCGTCGTCACAGAAGATCTCCTCTTCCCCGTCCTGCATCGCGGCGGCCGGCTTGCGGAAATAGCTGTAACCGACAAAGTCCACAAGATGCTCCCAGCCGCAGTCAGAAAAGAGCTTCAGATAGCTCTCCCGGTCGGCCAGGCCCTCGGGGTTGTAGTCGAGCTGGTAGACCACATCCTCCGGTTCGCAGCGGCTGAAATGGTAGATTCCCGGAAAGGTCACCCGCTCAAACCGCCAGCCCTGCTGGTGGCGAAGGCGCAGGTAGTCCTCCTCCTCTTTCCAGTCTGCGATGGTGAAATAGCGAAATTCGGTCTTGGTGTTTTTCATCTCAAGTCGCCTCCTGCATGTTGCGGTAGAGCCGCGCGATCCGCTTTTTCTCCAGTACCAGCAGCTCCTCCCCCAGCCCGGTGAGCCGGTAGAGCCGCCGCTTTTCCTCTTCCCGGACAAACTCGATCAGCCCGTCCTTTTCCATCTTGAAAAGACTGCCGTAGAGGGTGCCCGGGCTCAGCCGGATCTCGCCGCCGGTCATCTGCTGTGTCTGCTGCAGGATGCCGTAGCCGTGGTTCTCCCACCGCAGACAGAGCAGGATGTAAAAGGCGGTCTCGGTCATCGGGACATAAACCTTTTTGATGTGCGGATCCAAACGGGATGCCTCCTTCCACTGCTTTTACTGCGATATATCGCAGTTCGATATTACAGTTTGAGTATAGCACTACGATATAGTGCTGTCAAGGGGGAGCGAAAAGATTTGGAGAAAAAAAGACAAAAAACGGGCGCCCCCGCCGGAAATCCCGACAGGGGCGCCCAATTTTTAGGGAGCGATCATTCGGCTGTAAGGGCTCTTATTTGTAGAGAGTCTCCAGCTTCTTGAGGTACTCGTAACGGTCAGCGGACTTCTCGACCGCCTTCTCGAACAGGACGTTAGCCCGCTCGGGGAAGGCCATCTGCAGCCGGGCATACCGGTTCTCGGACTTGATGAAGTCGAGGTAGCTCTCGGTCGGGGCCTTGGAGTCGATGGTGAAGGCGGGCTTGCCCTCGGCCTTCATCCGCGGATCGAAGCGGTACAGGTGCCAGTAACCGGCCGCGACGGCGCGCTTCATCTCGAGCTGGCAGTTGCCCATGCCGCCCTTGATGCCGTGCATCTCGCAGGGAGCATAGCCGATGATGAGGGAGGGTCCGTGATAGCTCTCGGCCTCCTTGATGGCCTTGACGGTCTGGTTGTAGTCGGCGCCCATCGCGATGTGCGCGACATAGACATAGCCATAGGACATCGCGATCTGGGCGAGGTCCTTCTTGCCGATCGCCTTGCCGGCAGCAGCGAACTGCGCGACCTGGCCGATCTGGCTGGCCTTGGACGCCTGTCCGCCGGTGTTGGAGTAAACCTCGGTGTCGAAGACCATGACGTTGACATCCTCACCGGAGGCCAGCACATGATCCAGACCGCCGAAACCGATGTCGTAGGCCCAGCCGTCGCCGCCGAAGATCCAGATGGACTTCTTGGAGAGGTACTCCTTCTCGGCGAGGATCTCGCGGCCCAGCGTGCAGGCAGCGCAGGTGCAGCCCTCGACAACCGACTCGTTCAGCTCGGCGACATACTTCTTGGTGGCGTCGGCATTCGCGTCGCCGTCATCCATGGTATCCAGCCAGGTCTGCGCGGCGGCCTTCAGGTCGGCGTCGCAGTAGTCGATCGCGATCAGCTCGCGGGTCTTGCGGGCGAGGGCGTCGCGGATGTACTTCTGGCCGAGCTCGAGGCCGAGGCCGTGCTCCGCGTTGTCCTCAAACAGGCTGTTGGCCCAGGTCACGCCGTAGCCGGAATCCCGGTTGACGGTGTAGGGGCTGGTCGCGCCGGTGCCGCCCCAGATGGAGGAGCAGCCGGTCGCGTTGGAGACATACATCCGCTCGCCGAACAGCTGGGTGATCAGCTTGGCATAGCTGGTCTCCGCGCAGCCCGCGCAGGCGCCGGAGAACTCAAGCAGCGGCTGCTCGAACTGGCTGCCCT
>CALXBG010000030.1 GCA_944386485.1 uncultured Pygmaiobacter sp.
TGATGAGCCGCAGCCGCTCCGCTTCGCTTAGTGACTTGCTGGTATGCAGCGCCGCATACGGGTTGCCGTTCTTGGGTGCCAAAGCTTCTTCTCCATCTTCCAGATACCGTTTTACCCAGTCTGACACTAGGCTGTTTCTCACGCCGTATCTTCTCTCGATTTCCCTGATTGCAATATGCTCGTCCAAGTGCAGCCGAATGAAGCGCAGTTTTTCCTCTTTGCTCCACTTTCGATGCGGCGTTCCTTTCTTTCCCATTTTTATCCCCCTTTTTTCATCTTACCACGAAAAAAGTAGACACCCACACTTTTGTGAGTGTCTACTTTCATTTTACAGGTGCAGACGACAAAGTCGTCCGTCCTTTTTCTTTTTGACCGCTTATTCCTCGGTGATGCCAGCCAGCGCCTGTGCCTCTTTGAGCACATCGTTGATTTCATCCTCGCTCATGCTCGCGAGCACTTCGTTGATATAGGCAACCAGATCGCTGTCGCCCTTCTTGCAGGCAACACAGTTGCCCTCGCTCTCGAATTCGAGGCCGATATCAGCAACCACCAGATCATCGTGGACCGCCTCATAACCACCGGCGATCACGCTGTCCAGGAACACCGCTTCAACCTTGCCGCTCTTGAGCTCGGTGATCATATCGCCAACCTTGACCAGCTGAACGACATTTGCTTCACCGGCAACCTCGTTGGCCAGAGGAACCTGAATCGCGCCCTTCTGTGCCGCGACCGCACAGCCAGCAAGGCTCTCTTTGGTGGTATATTTGTCGGCATCCTCTGCGCGGACTACGATCACCTGGCTGCCATGGAAGTAGGAATCCGAGAAATCAACCGCCTTTGCTCTCTCCTCGGTGGGCGCCAGCGCGGCCATGACCATGTCGAAATCGCCACGGTCGAGGCTCATCAACAGATTGTCGAAGGACATGTCAATGACCTCCAGCTCAACCCCAAGCGAATCGGCAATCTTCTGGGCCAACATCACATCAAAACCGGTGATGGTATCCACGCCGTCGATCTCGGTGTGGAACTCAAACGGAGGATAGTCGGCCGAGGTGCCCAGCACCAGCTTACCAGCCTCTTTGATCTCATTGATCCGCTCGCTGGTAGACCAGTCGGTCGTTCCGGTAGCCTCGGAAGAAGAAGGTTCCGCAGCGGAGGAACTTCCCGTCGTATCCGAGCTGGTCGCGGCGGACGAACTGTCCTGACCACCGCAGGCAACCATCGAAAGTGCCATTGCAAAACTAAGGGCCAAAGCCAACATCTTTTTCATCACAATTTCTCCCCTTTTTTCTCTTTTTCTCCTATACAGTTATCCGATCAATTCGGAAAAAATCACTCCCACAGCGGCTTATCCCAGAGCTTGACCATCGTGCCGATGCCCATCTCCTGCGCCTTGAGGAACAGCTTGTAACCGATCATGATATCCAGCGCGCCCAGGCCCAGCGAAGAGCAGTTGATGGTCTGTGCAGCATCGGTGCGGCCGTTCCACTTACCGAGCACCATGTCGCTGAGCTCAACGACCTGATCCTTGGTCAGCTCGCCCGCTTTGTACAGCTGTGCCGCAGCCTTGCTGTCATAGGTAATGATCTGATCCCAATAGTCAACGGCGATGATGTCGCTCTCTTTGACCGTTTCAAGATCCGCTTCCATGCTGCCCATGTTGATAATGGTAAGCCCCGGCTTGAGCCAGCTCTTGTCGATAAAGGGGCTGCGGGCAGTAGTCTGGGTGATGACAACATCCACCTCACCGGCGACCGATTTTGCATCAGCAGTCGGGATAATCTCGACATCATATACATTCTTGTAGTCCGCGGCGATTCCCTCCGCCTTGGTCACATCGAGGTCGGCCAGATAGATCTTTTTAATCTGGGGCACCGCCTCGCAAACCGCCATGACTGCGGTACGGCCGACCACACCTGCGCCTACCAGCAGCGCGGTAGTGGCATCTTTGGGAACGGTGTGTTTTGCGAAGACGCCCGCCACCGCAGAGGTACGCATTGCAGTAATCAGCGTACCGTCGAGGATACAGAAGGGCAGCACCGTTTCGGGATCGCTGAGAACGGTGATATCAATGCCGTAGGGAATACCAGGGATCGTGGCGTTTTTCTTGGATTCTGCCGCCCACTTGGTACCGCCGACATTATAGTCTCCACCGATATAGCAGGGCATTGAATTGAAGAAGGAGCCCCAGTTCGCCCCGCTGCCGATCGGCATTGCGATATGCGTTTTCGGCGGATTGATAATCTGGCCCTGGCCCAGCAGCGCGTAGGTCTCCTCTACCGCGTCCAGCGTCATCTTCATATCCAGAGCGCCAGCTTTGATAACCTCTTCTTCCTGCAGGAAAAGAATACTGGGATCAATCGAATGGATCATTTGAATTATCTCCTCTCACATGTCAAATTTTATTTTCAGATGCAATTCAGTACTTTGGATAGAAAATCTTTTGTTCGTGGATTCTGCGGATGGTTGAAAATTTGATCAGGGGTTCCATCCTCAAGAATCTGCCCCTCATCCATAAAGAGCACCCTGGTGCCCACCTTCTGAGCAAATCCCATCTCGTGGGTGACCACCACCATCGTGCGGCCCTCTTCCGCCAGGTCCTTCATAACCCCCAGCACCTCGCCGACCATCTCGGGATCCAGCGCGCTCGTGGGTTCATCAAAGAGCATCACATCCGGCTCCATCGCCAGCGCCCGCACGATCGCAATTCGCTGTTTCTGGCCGCCGGAGAGGCGGGAGGGGTACTCCTGCGCCTTGTCGGCAAGGCCGACCCGGTCGAGCAGTTTCATTGCGTTTTCAGCAGAAATTTTTTCATCCGCTTTCTTGACCAGCCTGGGACCGATGGTGATATTCTCAAGGATATTCAGATGATTGAACAAATTGAACTGCTGAAACACCATTCCCATCTTCTGCCGCAGCAGATTGATGTTGGCAGAAGAGGAGCAGATGTCCTCTCCTTCAAAAATAATCTGCCCTCCGCTTGGTTCCTCCAGCCGGTTAAGGCATCGCAGGAAGGTGGACTTTCCGCTGCCGGAAGGTCCGATGATCACCACGACCTCTCCCTTTTTGATCTGCACATCGATCCCCTTGAGGACCTCCAGCTCACCGAAGCTCTTCTTCAGGCCCTTGGTTTCGATCAAGACACCGTTTTCACCTGTCACTTCGCTTGAGCCTCCTCTCAAAGATATTCACGCCTTTCCCAGCAACCAGATTCAGGATCAGATAGATGATCGCTGAAATATAGTAGCAGGGCAGCGGATTGTAGGTTGCGCTGACCACAATACCGTTGTTGTACATCAGGTCGCTGACGCCGAGGTACTGGATGATCGAGGTCTCCTTGATCATCGTGACAAACTCGTTGCCGATCGCCGGCAGGATGTTTTTGATCGCCTGCGGCATGACGATGTGCAGCATCGTTTGCGCCCCGGTCATACCAACCGATCTGGCCGCCTCGCTCTGGCCGATATCAACCGCTTGAATCCCCGCCCGGATGATCTCCGCGATATAAGCCGCGGAGTTCATCGACAAGGCAATCGCACAGGGCAGCGCCCGGTCCAGCGCCACATCCAGCACCGTCATCTTGGGAAACGGAATAAAATCAAGCTGATAATATACAATATAAAGTTGCACCAGCAGCGGGGTGCCGCGCAGCACCGTGATGTACAATCCCGCAAACCCGTTCAGCAATCGGTTTTTGGAAAGTCGCAGTAATGCGATCACACAGCCGAGCAGGAAACCGAAGAACACGGTAATCAACGAAATCAGTATCGTTGTTCGGGTTCCTCGCAAAAAATATTGATAGTATTGAGCCAGGATTTCCCAGATACCCAATCCAACCGCCCTCCTTACACTCCCTTTTGTTGAGGTGCCTTTATTATAGCTCGGTGTGAATATTTATGCAATACATTTTGCATATTTTTTCTTTTTTATCTGTTTTGCCGGAATTAATTTCAGTTTTATAGGGCTGTTTAGTGCATTTCTGAAATTTATTGTATTTTTTACCACTCCGCCGCTTCAACATCATCTGTTGTGGGCCTTGACATCACCTTTCGATTGCAGTAAGATAAGCTTGTATTCCAAACACCCCCCTGGGGGTGGGGTATATTGGAGGTAAATTGAATGAAGCAACAATTCAATGTCACCGGCATGACCTGCGCGGCTTGCAGCGCCCACGTGGAGAAAAGCGTTCGCAAGCTGCCGGGGGTCTCCTCGGTTGCAGTCAACCTGTTGGGCGGCAGCATGACGGTGGAATACGATGAAGCACAGCTCAGCGTCGAGCAGATCTGTGCTGCGGTCAAAGCGGGCGGCTATGGTGCCGCGCCACGCCAAGCTTCCTCTACCAAATCGGCTCCACCCGCACCGGGCAGCGCGATCGCGGAGGAATTGGCCGGGCTGCGCCGGCGGCTGATCCTTTCCATCTGTTTTCTTGTCCCGCTGATGTATGTTTCGATGGGCCACATGCTGGGCCTGCCGACCCCGGGCTTTCTGGTCGGCAATGAGAACGCCATCACCTTTGCAATGACCCAGCTGCTTTTGACCCTGCCGATCCTCTATATTAACCGCAAATATTATGAGGGCGGTTTCCGGGCGCTGTTCCATCGCGCGCCGAACATGGATTCGCTGATTGCAATCGGGTCCGCGGCGGCGGTAATCTATGGTCTTGTGGCGATCTTCGCGATCGGATACGGTCTGGGCCACGGGGATGCCGATCTGGTCAGCCGGTTCCACATGGACCTCTATTTTGAATCGGCGGGCACCATTTTAACCCTGATCACGGTAGGCAAATACCTCGAAACCCGCTCAAAGGGACGCACCAGCGATGCGCTGACCAAGCTGATGGATCTTGCGCCCAAGACCGCGGTGGTCGAACGAGACGGCGCCGAGCAGGAAATTCCGGTTGAGGAAGTCGTCGTCGGCGATCTCGTCCTGGTGCGTCCGGGCGGCCGGGTACCGGTGGATGGTGAGATTCTTGAGGGGGACGCGGTGCTGGATGAATCCGCGCTGACCGGAGAGAGTATGCCGGTGGAGAAAGGGCCCGGCGACCGGGTGCTCTCCGCCTCAATTAACCAGACCGGTTTTCTCAAGCTGCGGGCAACAAGGGTCGGGGCAGACACTACTTTGTCCCAGATCGTCCGGTTGGTCGAGGAGGCCAACGCCGGCAAGGCGCCGATCGCCAAGCTGGCCGACCGGGTCAGCGGTATCTTTGTACCGACGGTCATCACGATTGCGGTTCTGGCGGCGGCCGTCTGGCTGCTGCTGGGCGAATCGGTCAGTTTTGCGCTCTCGATCGGGATTTCGGTGTTGGTCATCAGCTGCCCCTGCGCCCTCGGTCTTGCCACCCCGACCGCAATTATGGTCGGAACCGGCAAGGGAGCAGAGCATGGAATTCTTTTCAAATCGGCCGAGAGTTTGGAGATCGCCCATACCGTCGATGCGGTAGTGCTGGACAAAACCGGCACCCTGACCGAGGGGCGGCCGGAGGTAACCGACCTGCTGCCTGCCGGCGGGGTTGATGCGGCTCAGCTGCTGCGGGTGGCCACCGCGATTGAGCGCCCCAGCGAACACCCCCTGGCGGCAGCGATCCTGCGGCGCGCCGGTGCAGACGGCATCGAAGCTGACGCGGCGACCGACTTTGTCGCTGTGCCGGGCCAGGGTGTCCGCGGGCTGGTCGAGGGTGAACAGGTTTTAGCCGGCAATCTGCGAATGATGCAGACGATCGGGTTGACCGCCGCTGATTTCGGGGTCGATGTCGATGCGCTTGCCGACGCGGGCAAAACACCGCTCTTCTTTGCGCTCAACGAAAAACCGCTCGGAGTCATCGCGGCGGCCGACGTTGTCAAGCCGACCAGCCGGGCCGCGGTGGAAGAGCTGCGGCATATGGGCATTGAGGTCGTGATGCTGACCGGAGACAACCGGCGCACCGCGCAGGCCATCCAGACCCAGCTGGGAATCGACCGGGTGGTCGCCGAGGTTCTGCCGCAGGACAAGGAGCGGGAGGTTGCGGCGCTGCAAAAGGCCGGCAAACGAGTTGCGATGATCGGGGACGGCATCAACGATGCTCCGGCGCTTGCCCGGGCCGATGTGGGTATTGCGATCGGAGCGGGTACCGACATTGCAATCGAGAGCGCCGATCTGGTACTGATGCGCAGCGATCTTCTGGATGCGGTAACGGCGTTGCAGCTTTCCCGTTCGGTCATCCGCAATATCCGGGAAAACCTGTTCTGGGCCTTCTTCTACAATGCGATCGGCATCCCTCTCGCCGCGGGCGTCTTCTATCCCATATTTGGCTGGAAGTTAAACCCGATGTTCGGCGCGGCGGCAATGAGCCTGTCCTCTTTCTGCGTCGTTTCAAACGCGCTGCGGCTCAAACTGTTCCGGCCGAAATTCCATTCAACCTGTTCCGGGGGCGCCTGTCCCCTGAGCGGCGCGCCGGCGTCCGAGCCGGCCGCGGATAACAATAGTCAGGAAAGGACGGAGATTGTAATGAACAAAACGGTAAAGATTGAAGGCATGATGTGTGAGCACTGCGCCGCCCGGGTCGAGAAAGCGCTGGCTGCGGTAGCAGGGGTTTCCGACGTTAAGGTTGACCTCGCAGCCAAGCAGGCGGTCGTCACCCTGAGCGAAGCAGTAGAGGACAGCGCGCTGACCGCAGCTGTCACCGACGCCGGCTATGAGGTAACCGGGATTCTGTGATCCCTGTAGAGGAGGCGACGCGGTGAAAGCGGACAAACAACAGATCACGCGGTTGCTCAAAACCGCCCGTGGCCAGCTGGACGGCCTGCTGCGGATGGTGGAGGAGGACCGGTACTGCATCGACATTTCGAACCAGCTGATGGCGACCGACGCGATTCTCCGCAAGGCAAACCGGGAGGTTCTGCGCGCGCACCTCGAGGGCTGTGTAAAAGAAGCTTTTTCCAGCGCCAGCGAGGAGGAGAAGGATCGCAAGATTGCCGAGATTCTCGGCGCGATGGATTCCCTCTCCCGCTGATTGTGATCAACAAATAAAAAAGGTGGGCGATACCAAGTGGTATCGCCCACCTTTTTTCAAATTGATTAGCAGGTCGCGCCGCCCTCGACCTCTTTGTCAAGTACCGCGCTCTTGTCCAGCGTGCCGTTGAGCAGCTTATCCTCAACGTAATCAAAGCCCAGCCGGGCAATGGTATCTGCAAACCGTTCGCCGCTGATGCCCTCATCCCGGAAGAAGAGAATGGCCTTTTCGACCAGTTCCAGCACCTCCTGCTCGCTGGTGAAGATCTTGGAGAGCGCGCGGCCTTCCGCGACCTTCTTACCCCAGCGCCCGCCGATGGTGACCTTATAGCCCCAGGTGCTGTTCTCCACCGCCTTGAACGGGCACTTGGAGACGCAGCGTCCGCAATGATTGCAGAGATTGGGGTCGATCACGAGCTTGCCGTCCACAACCTTCGCCGCGCCGATCGGGCAGGTGCGCTCAATCTGACAGACCTTGCAGCCGCGGCACTTGTCCAGCTCAGGCTCAGGCAGCCGCTGTCCGATGATGCCAAGGTCGTTCAGGTTCGGCTTGACGCAATTGTTCGGGCAGCCGCCGACCGCCAGCTTAAACTTGTGGGGCAGCGAGACATTATGATAGCCCACATAGAACAGGTCATGCAGCTTCTGGCTGAGTGCGAAGGTATCACACAGGCCATATTGGCAGGTCGTGCCCTTGCAGGAAACGACCGGGCGCACCTTTGAACCGGTACCGCCGGTCTCCAGCCCCCGCTCGGCCAGATAAGCCATCAGGGGGTCAATCTGGCTGTAGGGAACGCCCTGAATCTCCAGCGTCAGCCGGGTGGTCATCGTGACCTCGCCCGAACCGAACTGCTCGGCCGCCTCGGCGATCGCCCGCTGCTCCTCGCTGGTGATCTTGCCGTTGCGGGTGATGACCCGGACATTGAACCGGTCCGGATACCGTTTATCCTGCAAGCAGCCCAGCGCCTTGACCCGCTTGACCTCCTCGGGCGGGATTGCGCCGGCAAAGTTGACCTTGACCTCGTTGACGGTTACACCGCCCTCAAGGACCTTTGTATTGGTATAGCCGAAATGGCGCAGCCGGTTCTGCAGGAAGTAGGCGCGTTTGCCACGGGTGCAGACCAACAGCAGTTTTTCGTCCTTATCCAGCCCTGCGATCGGGCCATTGACGGCGGTAAGTTCCACCCCCATCGCGCCGGGAATGGAGGCGACCGGCTGTACATCAATCACCTTCCAGCCGTCAGCCGCCCCGGCGGCGTACTCGGCCGGGCTCATGCTGACCAGAACACCGGTGCGCTTGTTCTCCAGAATATGGCAGGCCTGTACCAGCGGATGGATTGCGGTCGAGAATGGGGGCGCATAGGCCAGATCCATCGACTGGTAATCCAGCAGGGTCATCCGCTGGGCGATGCCGACCACCGCGGTGTCCACCATCTTATCCACCGCACCAGAACCCAGCACCTGAACGCCGAGCAGTCTGCCGGTCTCCCGCTCAGCCACCAGTTTGGTGATAAACTCGCCTGCACCGGGATAGTAATGGGCCTTATCATCAGTAACACAGACCACACAGACCGGATCGAGCCCCTCGGCCTTCGCCTGCGCCTCGGTCAGGCCGGTGCGGCCTGCGTTGAGATCGTCGAGCAGCCGAACCACGCCGGTACCCATGCAACCGGGATAGGACGCCTTTCCCCCGGTAAGATCCATCGCCAGCACCCGGCCGGCAAGGTTCGCGGTCGAGCCCATCGGGGACCATTGCGGTTTTCCAGTGATCCGGTTGCGGACCATCGCGCAGTCTCCCGCAGCCCAGACGTCGGGCTGGTTGGTGCGAAGGTGTTCGTCGACAACAATCGTGCCCTTGAACATCTCAAGGCCGCTGTCGGCAAGGAAAGCGGTGTTCGGGCGGATACCGATCGAGAGCACAACCAGATCGGCAGGCAGGCTGACTGCGCCCGCCTTGACGCTGCTGACCCGGCCCTCTCCGTTCAGTCCGCCCAGCGGGGTGGAGGTCATTAGCCGGATGCCCGCGCGGCGCAGCCGCCGGGCAGCGAAGGCCGCCATCTCAGCATCGAGCACGCCGGGCAGAATCTGATCCGCCATCTCAACGACGGTGACCGACAGCCCCTGCGCGCGCAGGTTCTCAGCGATCTCCAGTCCGATAAAGCCGGCGCCTGCCACCACCGCGTTGCGGGGATGATACGCATTGATGTACTCGCGCAGACCGACCGCGTCGCCGGGAGTCCGCATCGTGAAAACGCCGTCGAGCTCGAGCCCCGGCATTGCCGGTACAAACGGGTCCGCGCCGACCGAGATGATCAGCTTATCATAGCTATGGGTCTCATTCTGCCCCGCTCTGCGGGCGGTGACCGTTTTGGCGGCAAAATCCACCCCGGTAACCTCGCAGCCCGTAGTCACCGCAACCCCGGTGAGGGCGGCGAACTTTTCCGGCGTGTTGACCACGAGTGCTTCCTCGCGCTGGATCGCCCCGCCGACATAGTAGGGCAGCCCACAGCCCGCATAGGAAATCTGGCTTCCTTTAGTCAGGATCTCAACCTCTGCGTCACGGTTCAGCCGTTTGATCTTGGCCGCCGCCTTAGTGCCGGCAGCAACGCCGCCGATGACCAGTACCTTCATAACAGAAAACCTCCTTGTAAAAAATCCTTTGCCTCTTGCTGCATTATACCACCTCATATATAATAAAATAAAGTTTTATTATTTTATCTATTGATTTGTTTTTCTTATGAGGCGAGTGGAATGATCGACCACCGGATTCGAACTTTTTTGACCCTCTGCGAGACGATGAACTACCGGCGCACCGCCCAGCTGCTGCAGCTCAGCCAACCGGCGGTAACCCAGCAGATTCACGCGCTGGAGCGGGAATATGGCTGCCGGTTGTTTCAGTACGATGGGCGGCAGCTGCACGCCACCGAGCAGGCCCAACGTCTGGCCAATTATGCCCGGGCGGCAATGGTAAGCGACCGTCAGCTGCGGGCCGAACTGGCCCATCCCGGCCTGTTGACAGTACGACTGGGAGCGACCCGGACCATCGGGGACTTTGTGCTGCCCGGTCGTCTTTGCGGTTTTTTGCAAAAGGAGGATCAGACGCTGGAGCTGACCGTCGACAATACCGCCCGGCTGCTTGAGCTGCTCGAACAGGAACGGCTGGATCTTGCGCTGGTGGAAGGAGAGTTTAACCGCAGCCGGTACGGTTGGGCTCCTTTTTGCAGCTCCCCCTTCTCCGGTATCTGCCGCAAGGATCACCCGTTTGCGGGGCAAACGGTCACGCTGCGCCAGCTGGCTGACCAGAGCGTCATCCTGCGGGAACCCGGTTCAGGGACCCGGGGGATTTTTGAGGATACGCTGCGGCGCTCCGGCGGCTCGCTGCGGGATCTGGGCCGGGTAATCTGCGTCAACAGCTTTCCGCTGATCCTGCGGATGCTGGCCGAGGGCATCGGGATCACCTTTGCCTACTCCGCAGTCTGTGCCGGGTCACAGGATCTCGCTCTGTTTCATCTGGAGGGGATGCGCCAAACGGGGGAATTCTGCTTTGTCTTTCGCAAGTCCTCCGGGGCGGAACGGCTGATCCCGCTGCTTTTCCCCGATCAGGGAGTTATTCGCTGAATATCAAAAAAGGAGAGGGCACCCCTCTCCTTTTTTCATTCGTCATTTTCCTCCTGCGGATCTTCGCAGCAATCCTCATAGCCCACCGGAACAATCGCCATCGCCTCAACGCTGGCATCCCGCATAAAGCTGGCCGCAGTAGTCTGAACAGTAAAGCCGCAGCCCGGATCACAGGCCCACCGCTGCGGATCCGAGCGGGGAACGCCGTGAATTGCCAGCGCGGTCATAATCAACCCGCCATGGGTGATCACCGCTGCTTCCGGTGTTCCGCTGCGGATCAGATATTCACAGAGCTTCCGCAGCACCTCTCCCGCGCGTCGGGCAAAGGCGTCCCCTGCCTCACCGCCCGGCGGGGTCTGGCGTTTTTGGGGATCCATCCAGGCCAGATAATCCGGATCGTTCTGCAGCTCAGCTGCCGTCTTTCCCTCAAATGCCCCCAGATTGATCTCCCGCAGATCTTCAATCCCGATCTGCCGTACCCCGGGAAAGAGAAGATCGGCCGTCTGCCGGGCGCGCAGCAGAGGGGAGACAAAGACCAGCGGAACCTGCGGATAGGAAAAGTCCTCCCGCAGCTGTTTGAGCTGCCGGGTTCCCTCCTCGGAAAGCGGAAGATCGGTGCCGCTGCCGGCATAGATTCCCTTGAAGTTCGCGTCGGTCAGACCGTGCCGAATCAGATGCAATTTGAATGTTTTCATACTTCCCCCAAAATTTTATGTCGATTTTTGATGGTTTTCCTTATTTACAATCTGTTTTTTCTGTTTTATAATTTACAATGTGTTGTTGCCCCTTTGGGGACAGACGATTCGCCTGCTCCGCGGGGATGGTGTGTAAAGGAGTTTTGGTCATGTCGCAGGAGTTCAGCCGCATTATTACTCTGCTTCGCAAAGAGCGCAGAATTACCCAGAAAGAGGCCGCCGCCCAGCTCGGGATTTCGCAGGCCCTGCTCTCCCACTATGAAAAGGGAATCCGGGAGTGCGGGTTGGATTTCGTTGTCCGGGTCGCGGATTTTTATGGGGTTTCCTGCGATTATCTGCTCGGCCGCAGCGCCGACCGCAGCGGGCTGACCCTCAAGGTCGAGGATCTGCCCGGTCCCGAGAGCGGCAAGGACGGAATCTATCGCGGCAGCCTGCTGCCCACCCTCAACAAAAAGCTGATTGCCAACTCGCTGAACATCCTCTTCGACAAGCTCAACAGCTGTCCCAACAAGGGCCTGGTCGGGGAGATCAGTGGCTATCTGATGCTCGCTGTCTACCGGATGTTCCGGCTGCTCTATACCTCGAATCCCAAAAATGCGCCGGTGCTCTTCAGCATGCCCGAGCATCTCAGCGCGGGATATGCCGATGCAGGCATGGCCTGTGCCGCCGCCAACACCAAGGCGATTCTTGCCGGGCAGGATGTCGGTCTGGGCGAGCCGGTGCGGGATGTTTCCGCCTTTGCGATGACCACCGAGAGCCTGAGCCGGGATTACCCGCTCTATGCCACCAGCTTGCTCAACCTGATCAAGGCCAGCGAGCTGAGGATGAAAGGTCCCGACGGCGAGGGCCGCTGACCAAATCGAAGAAAACGGTGCGGAAATTCCGCACCGTTTTTTGTTTCCCGCTCAGTCCTTGGCAAGCTCTTCCCGGCAACTCTCGCAGACACAGCGGCCCTTGAACTGCTGCACCCCTTCGCTGCTGCCACAGAAAATGCAAACCTGCTTGCTGGGCCGAAGGATGATGTTCTCCCCCTCGACATAAATCTCCAGCGGTGTGCCGTCATCGATCTCCAGGCTGCGCCGCAGCTCGATCGGAAGCACGATCCGCCCCATATCGTCCACCTTACGGATAATTCCGGTTGATTTCATCTTCCCTCTCCTTCCTCCGCGCTCACCTTTGCACGGACGGGATTTCGACACAATGTGGTTACAACACCCATAAAATACCATATCTTGTCAAATTTGTCAATATTTTCCATGTGCCTTATCCTGGAAAATTTCGAGGGTTTCCCTGCTGGTCGGCGAGCATTGACTCAATCTGTGAAGTGTCAATCTGACCGGAAAGAATCTCGCTGTGTTCCGCCAGCCCGAGCGCAATCCGCGCATAGACCCGGTCCCCGCCATGGAATCCGTCGATGTACTCGACATCCTCACTTTCAAAGGCGGTAAAATCGTAAAACTCTCCTCCGGCCGCCGTAAACCTGGCAGCGATCTCTTCGTAAAGAGTGTCCAGATAACCATAACCACCGTTTTGAGTCATCCGCTGGTAGACCGAGGGCGGATAGGGCGGCAAGAAGCCAACCACCTTAATCCCCCGCTCGGTACAGAAGGCGAGGAACTGTTCCAGCTGTTCCAGCGCGAGGGCGTCTGGTGTGTCTCCGTAGGCGAACCGCTGCTGTCCGAAATCAATCTGCCGGTAGGTGGCGGCAAAGTTCTTCTGCGGCTCTTCAAGATTGTCCTGCACAAGGATGCCGTAGCGATAGCTGCCATCCAGCGCAAACCCCGTACCACGCGCCGCGGCCGCGAGGCCGTAGATCCCCGGCTGCGGGCTCAAAACCTCAAATAATGAAAACTTGCCCTCTCCATAGTCAATACCGGTTCGCAGAAGCGTATCGAAAAAGTCGGGGTCGCCGCCCTCAAAATCCTGAGACTCGTCAGAACTGCTGGCGCGCCAATCGGTGTTGAAGAAGTTCTGATCCAGCACCACGAGCAGCGTCTCGGGCAGCGCGTCCTGCGGCAATCGGGAGAGAAAGTCGACAAAATCCCACATGTTCCGCACGCCGCCGCCCGCATTGTAAAAGCTGTCCGAGGCAAAGAACTCTCCGCGCAGCTGCATGCTGCGGCTGGTACCGAGCACCATCAGCTGGGCGCCGAGCGCGCTTGCCGCCTGCAGCTTGTAGGCGCCGATCTTCTCGTTGTGAGAGGTACCATAGAGGGTCAGGCTGCCGTCCACCGTCGCGGCAACAATGGTATCAAGGTCCGCCAGTTCTCTGGTATTGATCAGCGCCGCCGCGAAGATTTCATAAACCAGCACCACCGGCAGCAGGAACAATGCAAGCCGTGCCAAAAACCGTTTCAATCAGCCCACCCTCCTTTCTACTATCCTGCTATCCTGCGCCCTCCCGGCGCTCAGAACTGAAAATACATGGAGTTTCCTCCGCCGATGTTGCCAAACAGCACCAGCGAGAAAACCAGCAGCCAGCATATCACCGCCTGCACCCAAGGCCGGCGGTTTGCAAGCCAGCCGCTCCACCCCGACCGGTAACAGGCCAGATCAATTCCAAACAGCGCGAGCAACAGCCCGCCAATTCGCAGACAGTTCGAAGCTGAAAGCCCCAGCAGCACCAGCGCTTCCTTGCAATAGGTGATACTGGGGGTCAGATCGGTAAAGAGGTGGGTGACGATCTGCCATGCGCTGGAAAGGTTCGGCGCGCCGAAAAAGATCCAGGCGAAGGTGACCAGCGCAAAAGTCCAACCGGTCTGCCAGAGCCGCAAAAGCACCCCGTCCTCCCGCAGCCGCAGCGCTCCGGTGATCCGCCGGCGCAGCGGCCGGGTCAATAGCCCGGCGACCTGATAAATCCCGTGCAGTCCGCCCCAGACCAGCATCGGCAGGCTTGCCCCATGCCACAGACCGCTGACCAGAAAGGTGATCAGCAGGTTGAGACAATGCCGTACCCGTCCCACCCGGCTGCCGCCCAGCGGGATATAGACGTATTCCGCCAGCCAGCCCGAAAGGGAGATATGCCACCGACGCCAAAATTCCCGCACCGAGCGGGAAAAATACGGGGTGGAAAAGTTTTCGGCAAGCTCCAGACCCAATAGCTGTCCCATACCCCGGACAAGATCGGTATAGCCTGAGAAATCGGCATAGATCTCGGCCGAGTAGAAGATCGCCGAGATGATCAGCGAAAGGCTGTACAATCCCTCCGGCTGGGCGTAGGCCGTCTGCGTAAAGATCGCCAGCGTGTCGGCAACGACCACCTTTTTGAACAAGCCGAGCAGTACCAGCTGCGCGGCCCCGGTTGCCCGCGCCGGGTCAAATTGTTGCTCGCTCCCAAGCTGCTCCAGCAAAATCCTCGGCCGGGTCAGCGGTCCGGAAGTGATCTGCAAGAAGAGCGAAAGGCTCACCGCGCAGCGCAGAAAGCTGCGCTCGGGCGCCGCCTTTTTGCGATAGATGTCGACCAGATAGCTGACCATCTGAAAGGTATAATAACTGATCCCGACCGGCTGCACCAGCGAGAGTCCGGGCAGCCCCCATGCGCCGAGCGCAGGGTCGAGATACTTAAAAAAGATCAGCGGCGCAAGGGAGAACAGCACACAAAGGGCGAGCCGCGGCCGCCCGCCGCCCCGGCCCAGCCAGAGACCCGCCGCCCAGCACAGCAGCAGGCAGACGGCCAAAAGCAGCGTATATCCCCAGCCGTAGAGCGCGTAAAAGCCGATGCTCGCGGCAAAGAGCGCAGCGGTCTTGTATCGCTGTCCCAGCGTCCAGCGCAGGGCGAAGACGGCAGCAAAGAACCCAAAAAATGCAAACGAAAAAACAGCCACCGAACTCCTCCCTTCCCGCCAGCCGGGTTCCGGCAAAGCGCAATTTCAAATCAAATCTTTATTTATTATACACGAGTGCCATTTTCCGTACAAGGAAAACCGGCTAGAGTGACAGGAATTTCACATAGCAGCTCACCGCCTTTTCCCCATCCAGCCACCTCCTTTTCATCTCTCAAATACCTGCTGTTTCATGCAGTTTTTTCTTTTTCCAGCTCATTTTCACCTTTTCCGTGCTGTTTTGGGACGAATGGCGCAAAGCGTTCATTGACAAACCCGCCGTGGCGGGATAAACTTACTTTATATCGACTTTTTTGCACTATAACCCGATGAGGAGGAAATAGAATGGAGAGCAAAGTCAGAACCCGATTCGCGCCCAGTCCGACCGGCTACATGCATGTGGGCAATCTGCGTACCGCGCTGTATGCCTATCTCAAGGCAAAGAGCTGCGGCGGCACCTTTGTGCTGCGGATCGAGGATACCGACCAGGAACGGTATGTTGATGGCGCGGTAGACATTATCTATAACACCCTGCGGGAGACCGGCCTGCTCTGGGATGAAGGTCCCGACAAGGACGGCGGCTATGGTCCCTATGTCCAGAGCGAGCGGATGGGGCTTTATATGGACTACGCCAAGCAGCTGGTCGCCAGCGGTCACGCCTACTACTGCTTCTGCGACAAACAGCGGCTGGACGAGATGCGAACCATTCAGAAGGCGAGCGGGCAGGCGCCCCACTATGACGGACATTGCCGCAACCTCTCGGCTGAAGAGGTCGAGAAGAACCTCGCCGAGGGCAAGCCGTTTGTCATCCGTCAGAAGATGCCCCGCGAGGGCAAGACCAGCTTTGAGGATGTTGTCTATGGCCACATCGAGGTGGACAACGCTGAGCTGGACGATCAGATCCTGATCAAGACCGACGGGATGCCGACCTACAACTTTGCCAACGTCATCGACGATCACCTGATGGCAATCAGCCACGTCATCCGGGGCAGCGAGTACCTCTCCTCCACCCCGAAATATAACCTGCTCTATGAGGCGTTCGGCTGGGAGAAGCCGATCTATATTCATTGCCCGCCGGTGATGAAGGATGCTCAGAACAAGCTGTCCAAGCGCAACGGGGACGCCAGTTATCAGGACCTCGTCGCCAAGGGCTACCTGACCGAGGCGATCTTGAACTACATCGCGCTGTGCGGCTGGAGCCCCAAGGGGGAGCAGGAGATCTTCTCGCTTGAGGAGATGGTCGCCGCTTTCCATGAAGAGGGAATCAGCAAGTCCCCCGCGATCTTTGATCCCGAGAAGCTGCGGTACATGAACGCCGAGTATATCCGCCGGCTCTCCCCCGAGGCTTTCTATGAAAAAGCGCTGCCCTGGATCGATCAGGCGGTGCACACCGATTGCGACAAGAAGCTGCTGGCCCACGTTCTGCAACAGCGCTGTGAGGTGCTGGGTGAGATCCCGGCCCAGTTGCCCTTTATTGATGCGGTGCAGCCGCACGAGCTGGATCTGTATACCAGCAAGAAGATGAAGACTACCCCCGAGACGGCAAAAGAAGCGCTCACCGCGCTGATCCCGGTGCTCGAGGCACTTCCCGAGGCGGACTGGACGGTCGAGAAGATTCACGACGCCTGCTTTGAGCTGATTGCGAAGATGGAGGTCAAGAACGGCTGGATGCTCTGGCCGATGCGGATTGCTCTGTCCGGCATGCAGTTTACCCCGGGCGGCGGTATTGAGATCGCCGCAATTCTGGGCAAAGCTGAGACGATTGCCCGTCTGAGGGCAGGTCTCGCCGAGCTGTCCTAAGATGATGATCAACTAAGGAATCCCCCGTGATAGGCGTTGCCCGTCACGGGGGATTTTTTTATCTGGGTCAGCGCCGTTCTGCCAGCCGCGCAGCCAACAGCCAGGTTTCCCGATCCGCTGCGCCGTCCTCCCGCAGACCGAATTTTTTCTGCAGCCGCCGTACCGCCTGTTCGGTAGTCTCCTCATAGCATCCGTCTACTGGCGGCCCTTTCAATTCCGCATCCTGTTCTGCGATCCGGCCCAGCCGCTGTTGCAGCAGCTCAACCGCTGCACCGCGGCAGCCCGGATGCAGCGTGCAGCGCGGCCAATCATCCACTCCCGGCCCTCGCGCGGCCTGCGCGCCGTTGCGCTCAAGCATCCACAGATCGCGCGAGAGCGCAGCGTGGCATGCCGCGTCCACAATCCCGTCGGCCGGCAATCCCGCAAGCGATTGATACTGCTCTACTGCGGTATGGGTCCGCCGGTCAAAATGTCCGTCCGGTTCCAGCGGCAGCAGCTCAGGGTAACGTCCGCACCGCAATTTTTCCAGCGCCTGCTGCACCCAGAAAACCTCTTTCCCAACTGCCCCCAAACTGAGTAGGTTCCCTTCGAAAACTTTGCCCGCTAACATTCCGGTCTGCTTTTTTTCATCCATCGCCAACCCTCCTCTTTTTGCGACAGCCTCTCCGGCCGCGCTCTTTCCCGCCATGTTATGCCGGGCCGGGCCCTCCAGTTCCAGGTATTTTCTCCCACGGTGCAAAACCGGGGCTTGCAGCTTTAGCTGGCACCCCGGCTAAAATAAAAAAACAAGCAGCCGCCATAAGGCGGCCGCCTGTTATTTTATTTGGTCTATTACTCCTCGATCAGGCCCTTCTGAATCAGCCAATCGCGGGCAACATCCACCGGCTCACGCTTATCCACGTCAACTTCGTAGCTCATCTGGGCTACATCGTTGTCGCTGAACTGGCCGGCCATCATATTGAGCACCTCTTCGAGGTTCGGGGCAACATCGGCATATTCTTCAAACAGATCGTTGCGAACCAGGAACGCCAGATTGTACTCCGGGAAGAAGCCCAGGTCATCCTCGAGCAGCACCAGATCGTTGGCCATCCGCTGCCCATCGGTCGCATAGATCTCGGTGACGTCGATCTCACCGTTGGCGATCGCCGAATATTTGAGGTTCAGGTCAATCGACTTGGCATCCTTAAACTCCAGCCCGTACTCACGGCAAAGGGGCTTATACCGAATCAGGCCCTCTTCATCGAAGAACTTGTGCTCAGCGCCAAAGACCAGCTCTCCGGCCACCGCCTGCAGATCGCTGACCTTCTCAAGGCCGTACTTCTCAGCGGTCTCCCGGCGAACCGCGATCGAGTAAGTGTTGTTTGCACCCAGCTTCTCCAGCAGATGGACGTTGCACTCCTCAGCCGCGACCTGCTGGGCGTAGTCATAGGTACTCATCCCCTCGGGCACTTCCGAGTCGTCATGCTTGAGGAAGGTAACCAGCAGGCTGCCGTCATAGCTGAGCATCAGATCGATGCTCCCCTCATTCATCTCGTTGAATCCAAAAACCGGGGTCATGGCATCCTTGATCTCCGCTTTGAGGTCGGTATTCTCTTCGATAAGAATTTTGGCCATCTCGGCGAAGATCTCCGGCTCAGCAAACTCACCGTCCAGAATGACGATGGTATTCTTTTTCCCGCCGCAACCGGTCAGCATGGTCATTGCCAGAAGAACGCCCAGCAACAGCGCAGAGAGCTTTTTGAGTTTTTTCATTTTAGTTCCCCCTTTTCTTTTTCTCCATGTCATATAATCGTTTCTCTGTCCCGGCCTCCACTCACATCTGGTGACGGTAGAGACGCTTCTCAACAAGGGACATCAGGGTATCCAGCAGCACCGCCATCACCATCAGCGAAACGGTGCCAAAGAGGATGCGTCCCATGTCCTGCACATAAATGCCGCGGTAGATGACCTGACCCAAACCACCACCGCCGACAAAAGTACCGAAAACCGCCACGCTGATCGAAGTGACCACCGCAATCCGGATTCCCGTAAAGATGGTAGGAAAAGCAATCGGGAATTCGACCATAAACAATCGATAGGTCTTGCTCATTCCCATGCCGAGCGCCGCCTCTTTAACTGCGGGACTAACGCTCTCAAGGCCGGTGCAGGTGTTTCGAACCACCGGCAGCAGCGAATAGAGCACCAGGCCGACAACAACAGTCGTACGGCTACCACCGAAAAAGACCATAATAATGCCCAACAGCGCCAGCGCCGGAATTGTCTGCAACACATCAACTACTGCGAGAATGACCTTACCTGCCCGTCGATTGAGATGAGCGGCAAATCCGAGTACCAGCCCGAACAACACGGTGAAAATGCTGGCGATGAGCACAATCGAAAAATGTTCCCAAACTCTGCTCCAATCCATCAGCTCTTCACCTCCTGCAACCCGCGCGGGGTGATCTTTTTCTGGATCCAATCGACCAGCGCGCCCAACGCGATCGCCATGATCGCCGCCGGGATTGCCCCGGTAATCGTCAGGGTGCTGTTATTGGTGGAAACCCCGCGGTAAACGAACTCACCCAGGCCGCCCAGGCCAATCATCGCGGTGAGCACCGCCCAGCTGACGGTATAAACCGTTGACATCCGAATCCCTGCGAAGATGGTCGGCATCGCCAGCGGCAGCTCGATTTTGAAGAGAATCTGCCGTGGGCTCATCCCGCAGCCGCGGGCGGCTTCCTTGTACTTTTCCTCTACCCCAAGCAACCCGGCATAGGTGTTTTTCAGGATCGGGAAAACCGCATAGATCGCCAGCGCAGTAAAGGCGGTAATCGGCTCCATGCCGAGGTAAAGATAGAGAATACCGATAAAGACGATACCGGGAATAGTCTGCGAGATCGAGATCACAGGCATCATCCAGCGGGCAATCGCCGGAACGCGGGAAAGCAGAACTCCCAACACCAGCGCTACCACCGTTGCCGCGGCAACGCTGGTCAGTACATAGGCCAGATGCACTAAAATTGCCTTGCCCAGCATCAAGCCATAGGTCTCAAAGAAATGGGTCATACTGCGTCACCTCCCCAGACCATATAGGCCAGGGCCTTGGACATACTGGTGCGGGTGATAATTCCAACCGGGCGCTCGTTCTTGTCCAGAACGATCAGATACCTGGCCCGGGTAGAATCAAGCGTTCCAAAGGCCTCCTTGGCCAGCGTATCGGTGTAGACGGTAGGCACCGTCGTCTCCAGCAGCTTGGTGACCTCCATGCCCGGCTTACCGTGTGCTTTGATCCCCTCGATCGTAACCACGCCAAGATACCGGTCATTCTCATCGACCACCACGAGGGAGTCGATCTCGCGGCTGCTCATCATCTGTACACATTCAAGGGTACGCCAGCTGCTCGAGACCTTTGCGACGTTCTTACGCATAATCTCGCCACAGGGAATGTTGTCCTGACCCGATACACCCTGCGCGACATGCTTGCCCATAAACTCCCGCACAATGTCGTTGGCCGGAGCACGGAGCATCTCTTCGGGTGAAGCCTGCTGCAGCAGCTCGCCATCGCTCATAAAGAGGATAACGTCCGCCATCTTAATCGCCTCATTCATGTCATGGGTGACAAAGATGATGGTCTTTTTCAGCCGCTTTTGCAGGCTCTTCACCTCATCCTGCAGCGAATCCCGGGTGATCGGGTCCAGCGCGCCAAAAGGCTCATCCATCAGGATCACCGGGGGCTCCGCCGCCAGCGCACGCAGCACGCCGATCCGCTGCTGCTGACCGCCCGAGAGCTCGTTGGGATACTTCTTTGCATAGGTGTCATAGTCCATATCCACCAGAGCGAGCAGTTCCCGCACCCGCTCGGCACACCGGGCCTTATCCCATTTGAGCAGCCGGGGCACTACTGTAATGTTCTGCTCCACCGTCATATTGGGGAACAAACCGATCTGCTGAATGACATATCCGATGTGCTGGCGCAGTTGTTCCGCATTGATCTCGTTGACATTCTTGCCGTCGAGCAGGATCTCCCCTCCATCCGACTGAATCAACCGATTGAGCATCTTGAGGGTGGTGGTCTTGCCGCAGCCGGACGGACCAATCAACACGGCAAACTGTCCATCCTCAATCGTGAAGTTGAGATTTTTGACAATCTGCCGCTCACCATAATTCTTTGAGACATTCCGGTATTCGATCATCCCTTCTGCCTTCCTTTCCGCCCGCGATCCGGGCCCCTTATCTGAAAAGCCGCCCTGTTGGGCAAAGCTGCTTTTGATATAAACCAACTTTATAATACATGTAAAGTTGTCACTTTGTCAACTATTTCTTTTTGCCGAACTTTGCGAAACTTTGTTTTCCCATTCCCAAAAAGGCTTATATCAAAAAACAGGGCGGCGCGGATTCGCCGCACCGTCCTGCCAAAAGAACGCTGTTATCCTTCTTTGGGTGTAATATTTTGCTCTGTCCGGGCGTTTCTTATCCAGTGGTGACCAACCGGCAGCGATCCGACAAAAGCGCGGTCCAATAAACCGAACCGTTGAGCAGTATCATCACCCAGTCAAATCCCTCAAAAGACGCTTTGCTGCGGGCAATCGCACGATAGCGCCCGTTGGCAAGGCTACCCGCAATCTGCCAGACATCCGGGTGGGTAAAAAATTCGCAGTTCTTGTTGCCAAAAACCTCTAGTGATTTCCTGTTCAACGCCTGCATCACAGGCGCAGGCTGGGTAAGCTGGTTCAGTCCTGCACGGCGGATGATCGATATGTAATCCCGATCGGTGCGATTGAGATCCACGGCGGTATTGATCCCCGGGACCCTGCCGTTTGAGGTGTATTGCCAGATTCCATAGGGCCCACTATAACCAACCTCGCTGCGATAATCCGCAATCCAGAGATCGTAAGCTCTGAGTTCGTTCATATTCAGATAGTTGTTGGCGAAGTTGGTATAGGTATAGAGCATCGCATAATAGCCCCCCGCCTCGAGATCCTCGAGGAAGGTGCGTACGATCGCAGTATTCCGATTGCGCCCCAGCGGAGCATAGGTTTTCGCGTCCTCAAAGTCAAGGACCATCGGGTAGTCCGGTCGAAACGGAAAGGCCAGCCGCATCATCCCTTCGGCGGCGGTATGGGCCGCGGCAGGGCTGGTGAGATAGCTGTACAGATAGGCTCCTATGCCCAATCCCGCAGCCCGGGCGCCGGTGATATTCTCGACAAAGCGCGGGTCAAATCCTTCCTCAATTCCGCCCTCGTACCCGGCCCAACCGGTGCGCACAAAGGCAAACCGGATTCCGGACTCCGCTACCTTGCGCCAATTGATCGTCCCTTGGTATTTTGAGACGTCGATGCCGCGGATCTCTGTGGCACGCGCACGCGGGGTCTGCTGTTGTTCCATGTATTTCCCTCCTGTCCGGGGCCTTTGGCCCCTCGCTTTATTTTATTGGGCCTCAGCTCAAAAGTTTCCCCAACGGCAGGATGGATTTCGCGCTTTACATTTGTCAGTTTTTTGGGTATAGTAGAAAAAGAATCTGCCGCGTTTTACCCGCGCGGCGAGAAATGGAGTAGATGTCATGAAACGCCTTTGCTGTCTAATGCTTGCTTTTGCCCTTTCGCTGACCCTGCTGGCCGGCTGCGGCGATGATTCCTCTTCCGCACTGCCCCAGAGCAGCTCCACCTCCCAATCGGTCTCTCAGCCGGAGCCTACTGAGGAGCCCGTATCTGAAGACACCTTTGATGGTCAGCCTCTGACCGGCGAGGCCAAAGGGGCCGATTACGTCGCCAGTCGTCCAGTCGCGATCATGATCAACAATCGTTCGGACAGCCGCCCCACCCGCGGTCTGTCGGATGCCGATGTTTTGTATGAAATCATGGTCGAAGGCGGCATCACCCGTTTTATGGCGTTGTTCCCCGACACCAATTTTGGCGAGGTTGGACCTGTGCGTTCGGCGCGGGATCAGTTCTTCCGTCTGATCCGCCCGCTCCAGCCACTCTATCTGTTTGTCGGTCGCAGCGGCATTACGCAGCAGTATTTTGACGACACCGAGTATGGCGATCTTGCGGTCAACGGCATGAATGTCGGCTTTGCTTATCGCGATTCCGCCCGGGAGAGCAATCCGGCTTATCCCAAGGACG
>CALXBG010000031.1 GCA_944386485.1 uncultured Pygmaiobacter sp.
GTTCTGCCGTAGAATTTTGGCGCACAAAGCACTCAGAGCGGCCCCTCAAGCCACCAAGGCTTAAGGGGCCGCTCTTCGCACTTTCTCCATCCAAAATTCTGGGGCAGAACTGCAAGGCACCATAAAAAGGTCGATTTTGATGCGGATGCAAGGAAATTTCTCGAAGGCACCCTTTGTGGTTGTGCGGGCAGCAAAGCTGCCCCGGAGAATTTGTACGCACGAACGCTTTGCGTTCGTACGCAGCCGCGCAAAAGCGGCCTTTTTACGGCGTTGTTTTCTTACGCTGCCACACCTAAAGTGCTGCCGCTTTTATCTTCCGCCCCAAAGGGACCGCCAGAGCGGCGCGGGGCTGGTCCAGAGCAGCGCCAGGCTGAGGTCGTCCTCGCTGCGGGTGGAGAGGTTCTCCCGCAGCGCCCGCGCAAGCGCCGGGGTGACCTGCTCCGACGGGTGTTTCTCAAGCCATCCGGCCAGCGTCGCGACCGCCGGCGCGGGCCGTCGGTCCGCGAGATCATACAGCCCCGCACCGCTGCCGTCGCTGGCCAGCAGCACCGCCCCCGGCCGGTGAAAAGCACCCTTTTGAACCCGCAGGTGCTGTTCGGCGAGCGGCCCGGTCACAAAGTAGGTCTCGTTGGCAAACCGGCCGTTCTCAGGGCCGGAGAGCACCCGGCTCTTTCCCTGCTCGACCCGGAAGATATACCCATCCCCGATATGGCCGCACAGCCACCGCCCATCCGGCCGCTGGGCGAAGAAGAGCAGGGTGCACCAGCAGTCCTCGGGCGGCAGGCTCAGCGGCTCGAGCGCCGCGCGGGCCGCGTGCAGAATCTTTGGCGCGGGGTCATGGTCTGCCCAGAGCGCCTCGAACCGCGGCTCGAGCCAGCCGGGCAGCCAGTCAACCAGCTGCTGGGCGGCCCGCTCGCTCTGCGGGCGGCTGCCCGCCCCGTCGCAGAGCACCGCGCAGCCGAAGTTCTCCCCCGCGCAGCCGCCCGCCCGGTCCTGACAGGGCCGCCCCATCAGGCTGTGATACAGCCCGCAGTATTCGGCGGCGGAAAGTTTTGCAAACATCGCCCTCTCCTTTCTAAACCGGGTTGATCTCGACCCCACCCTGCTGGATTGCCAGCTGGCTGGCCTGGGTCACGCTGCGGCTGAGCATGTCGAAGAAATCCGCGACCTTGAGATCCTCCAGCCGGCTGACCCTGCCGTCGGCAGTAAAGGCGGCAAGGCTGCGGCTGCCCTCGCCGATGCTCAGGCAGAGGGTTCGCAGTGCGCCGGCCTGCACCCGGCGGCGCACCTGCGCGGCCGCCCGCTCCACCGCCGCCGGCGCCTCGGTGGAATCCCCGTCGCTGATGATGATCAGCCAGGGGATATAGGCATTGTTGTTGACCGAGGCCAGCTCTTCCAGATGATGATCCAGCCGCTCGAGGGCCAGCGTCACCCCCGCGGCGAGTACGGTGCCCGCGCCGGTGGCCCGAATCGGCTGCCGTTTGACCTGATTCATCGCCCGCTGCAGCGGGCCGAAATCGCAGACCAGCTCGGCCTTGTCCCCGAAGGCCACGATACAGATATCCGCGGCGTCCCGGGAGAGGCTGTTGCGGTCGGTGCGCTCAAAAAAGCGTTCGATGCCCCGGTTCACCTCCCCCATCACACCGCCCCGGGTCATCGAGGCGGAGTTGTCGATACACAGGCAGAGCAGCACCCGCTTACTCTTGTTGTTGCTCAGTTCGCGGTCCCGCAGCAACAGTTCGGATACAGCCGACATCCCTCATCTCTCCTTTTGCGTGTTTTTACCGGCGAGGCCGGCAGTCGGGGCAGAGGTTGCTGCGCCCCTGCGCCCGGTTGCGCTCGACGATCCACCGGATTGAGGAAAATGATTTGCCGCAGATCGCGCAGGTCGCCTGTTCGGGCGCAAGACAGCTCGAGCACAGCGGATCCCGCCCGCGGCGCTGCTTTTCAAGCAGCTGCCAGCGGGGCAGCGAAAAGGTCTCGCCGCAGGCGGCGCAGGAGACCTCGACCACCGTGCGGCAGTCGGGACAGCGCAGCGGCCGGCCCTTTTCCCTTAGCGCCTCCAGCTGCGTGCGGTCGATCGCAAACATCTCGCCGCAGCTCTCGCAGCGCACCTTCGGGCGGCGGCAGTCGGGGCAGAGCGGCCGCTCGACCCCCGCCTCAACCATCGCGGCGGTCTCCATCCGCTCGTCATAGACCTTGCCGCAGATCGCGCAGGTGAGCGCCCCGGTCAGGATCTCCTCGCCGTGCAGCTTGATCGAGGCGTTGCAGCTGCGGCAGAGGGCCGGCCGGCCGCGCCGGCGCAGATTCGCCAGCTGGTTCTTGTGCAGATTGAAGGCCCGGTGGCAGAGCGGGCACTCGAGGTCGACATAGATCGGGTCCTCGGGGTTGAACTCATGGTATTTCTCAGGCGCGAGCGCGTCGGAAAAACCGTAGCGTTCGATGCTGTACAGATAGCTGTCCAGCAACCGCACCCAGTCGGCGGCCGAGGGCACCTCCCAGCGGACAAAGGCGGCGGTAAAGGCCTCGGTCAGCTTGCGGGGCAGGTTTTTCCAGATCATCCAGTTGTCCCCCTCGGGCACCTCAAAATCGTCCCCGATCAGCGCGTAGGGGAACCGCTTT
Organism: uncultured Pygmaiobacter sp.; assembly: GCA_944386485.1. GTDB lineage: Bacteria > Bacillota > Clostridia > Oscillospirales > Ruminococcaceae > Pygmaiobacter. The sequence continues at coordinate 2,623 of CALXBG010000031.1, forward strand.
TGCGCCATCGCCTCGAGATAGCCCACGCTGGTCTTGGTGATAAACGGGTTTTGACCCAAAAAGAGGATCTCAAAGATCAGGATCGCCAGCGCGTAATCCTCCTCAGATTCGGTCCGCAGAAAGCTGCCGAACCGCAGCGCCCCCTTGATCCCGAGCCGCCGCGCGGTGGCGGGGTGGGTGAACTCCTCAAACCCGACCGGGCAGGGGAACCCGCCCAGCTGAAAGCTGTCGGTGTCCACCAGCTGCACCGCGCCGCTGTCCTGCGGGTCGACCATGAAGTTGCCGGCGTTGACGTCCCCCATCAGGATATTGCGCCGGTGCAGCGCCGCGAGCAGCGCGGCGGCGGCCCGGGCGGATTTTGCCAGATCCCGCCGGGTCCAGCGCGGGAACACCCGCTGGCGCAGCGAGGGGCTGCCGATCTTGAGCACCGATTTGGAGAAAGGAAGCGCCCCCTCGGCCGCCCGGGGCATCAAATACCCGGCAAACACCCCCTGCGCGGTGTAGAGCAGGTGGGTGGGCCAGCAAACCTCCGGCAGGCCGGGGTCGTGGGCGAGCATCTCGACCAGCTTATCCCGCCGCCCGGCGGTCAGATGCTCCGCGTTGTAGAGCTTTGCCACCTGACCGGGCAGATCGGTGACAAACAGCCGCCCCTCACCCCCCTCGGCCTCTTCGCCCTCCTCGGTCAGCGGACCGGTCAGGGTCAGCGTTTGCCCCTCTTCGGTGTACAATACCAGGCCGGGCGCGGAATCAAAGAGATGGGGCAGCAGAGTCTCATCCAGCTCCCGCAGCGGCAGCTGCGGCGCAAACGGTTCGCTGCCATGCCGCGCGGTCGGCCCCTTCCGCCGCAGCGGCTGCGGCGCTGCGATCTCCTCCGTGCCGGTCAGCTGCCGCAGCTGCGGGTGGGCGGCGGCATCGGCGATGAGGGGCAGGAAGGTGGAGAAAATGCTCGCCACCGCCTGCTGCGCCCCCGCCCGCACCCGGGCGATGATCGCGAGCGGTGCAGCCTCCCGCTCCAATTCCCGGACCAGCGTCGTCGGGCCGCAGGTGAGCACGCACAGCCGCTCGAGCGGCCGGTCGGCCAAAAAGGTCAAAATCGCCTCCCCGCCGCTGGCCAGCGGATCCGGCACCCCGAGCGGCGAGAGCCCCAGCCGGTCCCGTGCAAAGAGATAGCCGCTCTTTGCCGGCCGCAGCGCCGCCATCTGTTCCTCCAGCGCCTGCCGCTGGTCGGCGACGGCAACGCTCGCCGGCAGCGCGTTCCGCTGCCGCCGGGCGTCGTCATAGGCGACCGCCTGCCGCATCAGGTGATAGAAGGTGGTCGCCTCGACCACCAGCGCGCGCGCCGCCGTCCGCCCGGCCCGCGCAAGGGCAGGGCAGAGCTGTTCGCCGAGGAAAGCCCGTCCCTCGGCGCTCTCGAGCACCGAGGCGTCGAGCACAAACCGGTGGCTTTCGGCCAGCTCCTGCACCCCGCGCGGGTTGAGCACCCCGCCGGTATACGCCGCGAGGGTCTTGCCCAGCGCCGGGATGCGCTCGGGCTGCCGTGCGCCCGTTTCCTCCGTTCGCGCCGCACCCGCCTGCACCGCGGCCAGTTCGGCCTCGAGCCGGCGCAGCCGGTCCTGCTCGCTCAGACAGCTGAGCGCCTCGTCGGGGTCACAGTAGAGCACCCCGCCGGCGCACTCGTACCGGTAACGGCCGGTGAGGATCTGCTCGACCTGCGCGGCGGTATAGCAGCCGCTCGCGCGGGCCAGCTCCTCGCTGGTACAGGCGCGGCAGTTGCCCTGCCGGTCGGCCTCCTGCGCGATCCGCTCGAGCTCCTCCAGCCGGCCGCGCACCGCGGGGATCTCCAGCGCCCGGGCGATCGAGAGCCATTGCTGGCTGATCCGCCGCCAGCTGGCCACCGACATCTTCTCAAAGGTGCGGTTATTGACATGGCCCAGATATTTGTTGCGGATCCGGATCCCATCGCGGCAGAGCGCGTTCCAGCCCTCGTCGGTATAGCCCGACAGCTGCGGACAGCAGCGCCGCAGCGCGGCATTCATCGCAAAGCCGCTCTCGCCGTCCAGAAACTGGCAGCATTTGAAAAAGGCGGAAAGATCCATCCCGTCCAGCAGCGCGCGGCGCTGTTCCGCGCCCGGCGGGGCGGGAAAGGCGCGGTGCACCGCCGCAAAGAAGGTCTCATCCGACAGGCTGTTGAGCCGGTATTCCGGCATTGCCGCCCGGTCGGCCGCGGTGAAAAACCGGTAGATCCCGGCGCGGTCGAGGGTGGTCTGCTTCATCGGCCGGCCGTTGCGGTCCAGATTGCTGCTTGCGGCACAGAGAAAATCCACAAACCGCTCGGGCGCGATCGCCTCGAAAAACACCTCGCTCAGCAGCCGCCGCAGCCCGTCGGCCATCCGGCCGGTGTCAACGCTGAGCCGCTGCGCCCGCGCCTGTCGTTCCATCTGTTTGAGATCCTGCGCCACCGCGTTCCACTCCCCTTGTCATCTGTCTGATTTCTGGTTCAACATCTGCTGCACCTTGTCCATGATCTTCTCAGCCGCCCGCTTTGCAACCCCCAGCATCTCCTCAAACAGGAGCGGGAAGTACCCCGGCTGGGTGGGGGAGAAGTTGCCGGTCAGCATCCCCGCGACCAGCAGAATCACCGCGGGCACCAGCGCAAAGGCCGCCAGAATCCCCACCGACAGCCGCAGCATGCTCGGCGCCGCGATGGTGAGAATCAGCAGCAGCAGGAAGAGATCCAGCGCAATCGCCGTCGGGCGGACCATCCGCTGCTGGTGCGCGCGCTGTGCGGCCTGCTGCTCGGCCCGCGCTTTCTCCTCCTGCACGTGCCGGTCCTCCTCGGCCATCTGATTGAGGATTTTTTGTGCCTCGGCGTCGCCATGAGCGGCCGCCTTTTTATAGAGCAGGTGGGCCTGCGCGCGGTCGGGCGCCGTTCCGACCCCCCGCAGCAGGCAGTCGGCCAGCGACCGCTCCAGCCGCTCGCGGCCGCCCGCAACCGCCCGCCTCAGCCAGTAAACCGCCACCTGCTCATTCCGCTCAACTCCGCGGCCAAACATATACTGGTGGTACAGCCGCTCCATCGCGTCGACGTCCCCCTGCTCGGCGGCCCGGGTATTCCATTTCTCGGCCGCCTCGAGGTTTTCCGCCGTGCCGCCGTCCCGGCTGTAAAGCTGGCCGAGCATCTTCTGCGCTTCCAGCTGGCCCTGCTCGGCGGGGGCGGTCAGGTACATCGCCGCCCGCTGATCGCTCTGCTCTACCCCGCGGCCCTCGAAATACATCCGCCCCAGCAGCGCCATCGCCTCGAGATTCTGCTGGTCCGCCGCCTGTTTCAGCCAGCGCAGCGCGCCTTCGGTATCCCCCCGCTCGAGCAGCCGCTCGCCCAGCAACCGCTGCGCGCTCGCGGCCCCCTCCCGGGCCACCTCCTCCAGCAGCGCCTCGCCGCCCGCCGCGTCTGCGCCCTCGAGCCGCATCTTCGCCAGCCGGTACTTCGCCTCGAGATTGCCGGTCGCGGCCGCCTGTTCCATCAGCGCCTCGCCGCGGGGTCGATCCTGCTTGACCATAGCGCCGTCATAGAGCAGCTGTCCCAGCGCGATCATCGCCCGGGGATCCCCCGCCTCAACGCCGCTTTCGTACCACTTCACCGCCTCGCCCGCACTATAGGGCGGATTCTTGCCAAGGCAGTAGATCGCGGTCTGATACATCGCCTCGACGTCGCCCAGCTGCGCGGCGTAGCGCATCCATTCAAACCGGGTCTCGACATTCTGGCTCCAGCTGGCCAGCCTCACCGCCTGCTCGGCGCTCAGCTCCAGCGCGTTGTCCTCCCGCCTGAGGCTGTTGCGGCAGGCCTGCTCAAAGATACTTGTGTCATTTCTCAGGCGGATGCCCCCATTCTCGCCGTCCGACGCCTCCAGGGTGAGGGACCCGTCCTCCGTCACCTGCCCCCAGGCCCAGTCGGCGGCCCGGGGCGGCAGCGGGCGCAGATCCAGCGCCGCAAAGAGGATCTCGATCATCCGGCGGGCCTCCTCGGTGCCGACCTCCTCATAGCAGCCCTCCAGCATCAGCGACGCCTCCATCTTGTGCCCGCCCGTTGAGAACAGATTAAAGGCCTTGATGCTGCGCATGAGCGGCTTTTCGTACCGCATCGACCGCTCATAGTACCGGTCCGCCTTGGTCTGGTCCTTCTCGCAGCCGATCCCGTTCCGGTACCGGTCCACCAGCCGCCGGGCCGCCTCGCCGCTGCCCAGCTCTTCGGCCATCCCCAGCGCCCGGGTACAGCCCGCGGCGTCCCGGAAAGGCGCCGCCTCCAGCAGGTCGGCCAGCGCGAGGCAGAGCTTCTGGCCGATCTCGTCGGTGTGGGGCACCTGAGAGAGCAGCGCCACCCCGTTCTCGAGGTACCGCCGGGCCCGTTGGGGGTCCTCCAGCCGGCGGCAGGCCGCAGCCGCCTCGAGGATCGCCTCAAGATCCCCTGCGTCTGCCCGCTCGAGGGTCTTAGCAAGGCTGAACTGCTGCTTTTCCCCCTCGTCCTGCCGCGCGGGCTGCGCCGCCGCCTGCAGCTCGGCCTTCGCCTCCTCGCTGCCCGCCTCGGCCGCCCGCTCGAGATAAGCCCGGTACTGTTCCTCGCTCGCCGGAATTCCCTTTCCCATCCGGCAGAACTGTGCCATCGCATACAGCGCCTGTGGGCTGTCCAGATCGACTTCGGGATCGTCCATCAGGGTCAGGTAATCCTTATCATCATAGAGAAACATCGGGCATCCTCCTCACCACAATTTCGCTTTTAATTATACATCATCCCGGCCCGGCTGCATAGGTGCCGCTCCAACAGAGAATATAGGGGCGCGCGGCGGACCGGTTAAACAAAAAAGCAAAACCGCCGCGAAAAATCGCGGCGGCCCCGTTGTTCTCCTATCTCTGTTTTCGCCAGTAGCGGTAGAGCCCAAGGCAGAGCACCGCCCCGAGCAATAGCAGCGCCAACAGCCCCAGCGGCAGCGACAGCGTTCCTGTGCTGACAAAGACCGCGGTCGGCCCGTCCGCCCCGCCGATCACCCCAACGCCGCCGACCGGGCCGGTCGCGCCGGTCAGCGCCCCCAGCAGGGTACCCAGCACCAGCTGTTCGGCCAGCAGCCAGATCAGCCCCGCGAGCAGCAGCAGCCCGAAGACGGCCGCCAGCGCCAGCGCCCATTTCTCCCGCCGGGTGCGGGGGCGGGGGGCAAAGGATTCCCGCAGTTCCCCCGCAAGCTGGTCGGGCGGCCCCATCGCCGCGATGATCTCCTGCTCACTCTGTCCCCCGGCGCGGCGGGCGGCAAAATCGCTCTCAAGATCCGCCCGCAGCCGGCGGCGCACCGATCCCGGCAGCCCCGAGGCGCGCAGCACCGCGCGGATATACTCCCGTTCTCTCATCCTTCTTCCTCCTCCCCGAGCAGCAGCCCGCTGACCGCCGCCGAAAATTCCCGCCACAGCGCCTGACCCCGCGCCAGCGCGGCGCGGCCGGCATCGGTAATCTCATAGGTCTTTTTCGGCGCACCGCGGCCCTCGCCGGCACTCCAGCCCGCCTTCAGCAACCCGTCGTCCTCCAGCCGGTAGAGAATGGGGTAGAGCGTACCCTCCCGCAGCACGAAGACGCCCCCGCTGCGCCGGGCCAGCTCGGTCAGCAGCTCGTAGCCGTAGCCCGGCCGTTCGGCCAGCAGCCGCAGCACGATCAGCTCGAGCGCGCCCTTTTTCAGCTGCCGCTCAATCCGGTCCTCCATCGTTCCACCTCTTTTGTATTACTAAATATATTTTATTGCAAAATAATTCTGCTGTCAAGTTTTTTCCACAAGGGGACGCGCCGGCGGTGGAAAGGTGCAATCTGCCACAAAAAAAGGAGAGGGGGTTCCTCTCCTTTTCGGGTTATTCCACCGGTACGATCCAGCCCTGCGGGGGATCGATCCGCCCGTACTGGATGCCGGTCAGGGTGTCGTAGAGCTTTTGGGTGACCGGGCCGATCGCCCCGCCGCCGATGACGACCGTCTTGTCCTTATACCGCAGCTCGCCCACCGGGCTGATGACGGCGGCGGTGCCGGTACCGAAGACCTCCTCCAGCCGGCCGTCGGCCGCGGCGGCCATCACATCGTCGATCGCCAGCCGGTCGACGCTGACCTTGTAGCCCCAGCGCTCGAGCAGCTCGATGCAGCTCATCCGGGTGATGCCGGGCAGCACGGTGCCGTTGGTCGGGGCGGTGTAGAGCACCCCATCGATCTTGAAGAAGCAGTTCATGCTGCCCACCTCTTCGACATACCGGCGGTGCACGCCGTCCAGCCAGAGCACCTGATCATAGCCGGCGGCGTGGGCCTTCTCGCCCGAGAGCAGGCTCGCGGCGTAGTTGCCCCCGCACTTGATCGCGCCGGTGCCGCCGGGGGCCGCACGGGTGTACTCGTCCTCGACATAGATCCGCACCGGGTCGATGCCGCCGGCGTAGTAGCTGCCCGAGGGGCTGGCGATGATGCAGAACAGATAGCTGTCGCTCGCCTTGACCCCGAGTTTCGGCTCGGTGGCGATGGTGAAGGGCCGCAGGTAAAGGCTGGTATCCGGCTCCGACGGCACCCAGTCGGCATCGAGGGCGACCAGCGCGCGCACCGCCGCGACAAAGTCCTCAACCGGGATCTCGGGGATGCACAGCCGCCGGTGGGTCGAGGCCAGCCGCTCGCCGTTCTTGTCGGGGCGGAACAGCTGCACCCCGCCCGCGGCGGTGCGGTAGGCCTTCAGCCCCTCAAAGCACTCCTGCGCGTAGTGAAAGACCAGCGCCGCCGGATCGAGCACCAGCGGGGCATAGGGCACCAGCCGCGGGTCGTGCCAGCCCTTTTCGGCGGTGTAGTCCATCAGGAACATATGGTCGGTGAAGACGCTGCCAAAGCCCAGCGCACCGGCGGGCTTTTCCTTCGGTTTTTTGGTCTTCTCGATTCGAATCGGTTGCATACTGTCTCCCTCTTCCTCTCTAAACTAACAGCAAGGGCGCCGGCCGAGATCCCGCGACCCCGGCCCGAGCGCCCTTGCTCTTTTTTATGATACCCGTAACGGTGCCCATCCCGCAACCGGTAAACCCGCCAAATCTTGGGCAAAAAAGCCGGCTGTAAACCAGTATTTTGCCGGTCAGACCCCGGCCTGCGGCGGGGGAGGGGGCGGCGGGGTGCGCTTTGCGCGGCGACGGCGTCCCGCCCGCACCGACAGCAGCACCACGGCGACGATCACCAGCACCACCAGCAGCATCGGCAGCATGTAGATCAGCAGGATCAGCCCGTTTTCCAGCATCTGCAGGAAGTTGCGGCCCGAGCCGTAGAACGCCTCGGCGATCCGGTCTGCAAAGGTCGGGGCGGTGATGGTCTCCCGGCTCACCTCGTTGACATAGAGGGAGACCGTCGCATAGGCGACCTGGTTGTCATAGAGCTTCTGCTGGCCGGTGATGCTCTCGATCTCATAGCGCACCTCGGTCAGCTTGTCCTCGAGCAGGATCAGGTCCTCAAGCTTTTCGGCCTGGGCCATCAGCTCGAGCAGCCGCTCCTCCTGGGTCCGCAGGCTTTCCAGCCGCGCCTCATTGTCGACATAGGCGCTGGTCACGTCGGTGGTGCCCTGGGTCAGCGAGATCACGGTGCCGGTGCCGCCGGCGCTGTCGAGAAACGCGCCGAGCCGCTGGGCGGGGATCCGCGCCTGGTACTCGGCCCATCGGTTGGCGCTCTCGGCCGAGCCGCCCTTGCTGCTCGAGGCGAGGTAGCCGCCCAGCTCCTCCACCTGCCGCTCGATCTCCCCGGTTGCGGCGTCAAAATCGGTGACGTCGAGGGAGAGGTCGGCGGTGGTGATCAGCTTGCGGTCGGACGCGGCATCCGAGCCGGTCTCGGTCAGCGCCGCGTCATAGCTCTCCTCGGTCACGGCTCCCTGCGCGGCGGCGGTGCTGTCGGCTGCGCCCGAACCGGCGCCGCAGCCGGCGAGCAGCAGCAGAACCAGCAGCGCGGCGGCCAGCCGCAGTCCCTTGTGCTTCTTCATCTCCAAAACCTCCTTTTTGGCAATCGGTTTTGCCCTTCATCCTAAGAAACGCCGTTTGCCCTCCCGCCGTTGCAGGTGGGTGGTGATTTGAGAGAATTTTGTCATTCTTTTGCCGCTTCCTCCCCGGCGGCGCGGGCGAGGGCCTCGCAGAGCCGGTCGGCAAACAGCTCCATCGCCCCGACAAAGCCGTCCCCCAGCGCGGCGGCGGTCTGCTCCATCGCCGCGCGCTCGGCGGCGTAGATCCCCGCCAGCACCTGCCCGGCCCAGGCGCGTCCGGCCTCGGTGAGGGCGATCTGTTTCTCCCGCCCGTCCTTCGCCGGCAGCAGCGCGAGGTACCCTGCCGCCGCCAGCGCCTTGACGGTGGTGTTGACCGTCGTCTTCGGGATCAGCCAGTCCCGGCAGATCTGCTGCTGGGTGTGGGGCTGCCCGTCGTCAAGCGCCCAGAGCAGCGTCAGTTCATTCTCCTTTGCGCCCCGCTTCCGGGCAAAGAGATAGTAGGCGCCGTCGATCTTCTCGGTGGCCAGCATCAGCCGGCGCACCGCCCGCTCGGTCGCATCCATCCGCATCCTCTCCTTTTGTTTCATTGTAATCGACCGCCGCGCCGCTGGCAAGAAAAAAGTGCGGGGTCGCCCCCGCACCGGATTATTTCGCCGTGTTGATGAACTGGCGGTTGTTCCAGATGTACTGCGCGCCGGACAGCGCGGTGACCACCGCGATGAGCCAGCAGAGGGTCTGGGTGATCAGCCCGACCGCGCCGATCGCCTCGGGCGAAGCGAGTCCCGCGCTGAGGTAGTAGAAGATGATCGAGAGCATCTGGAGCACCGTCTTGATCTTGCCCCAGAGATTCGCCGCGATCACCTTGCCCCCCGGCGCGCCGGCGGCGATCATCCGCACCCCCGAGACCGCGAACTCCCGCGCGAGGATGATGGCCACCACCCAGACGCTGCAAACCCCGTCGAGCATCATGTACAAAAAGGCGACGGTGGTCAGCAGCTTGTCGGCGAGCGGGTCGGCGAACTTGCCGAAGTCGGTGACAAGGTTGTACTTGCGGGCGATCTTGCCGTCCAGCATATCGGTCAGGCTGGCCAGCGCGAAGACGATGCCCGCGGCGAGATACCAGCCCTTCTCAAAGCTGGCGGTGCCGTATTGGCCGACGCCGGCGCAGACCATAAAGACCGGCACCAGCAAAATCCGGACAAGGGTCAGTTTGTTGGGCAGATTCATGCGTCGCACCTTCCTTCCAGCCGGGCGTAGAGATCATAGACGTCGCTCTCCTCCACCCGTACCCGGTAAAAGCCCCCCTCCTCGAGCGGAAGGTCGGGCGAATTGACATAGACGGTCGCGTCGATCTCGGGCGCGTCCCCCATCGAGCGGCAGGCGTACAGGCCGCTCTCCTCATCCAGACCGTCGCAGATGACGGTCAGCTCGGCGCCGACCTTCTCCTCCTGGCGGCGGGCCATAATGCCGGCCTGGATCTCCATGATCCGCTCGGCGCGCTCCTCTCTCAGCTCCTGGGGCAGCTGCTCCATCCGGGCGGCGGGGGTGCCCTCCTCCTCCGAGTAGGCAAAGCAGCCCAGCCGATCAAATGCCGTCTCCTTGACAAATTCACAAAGTTCCTCAAACTGCGCCTGCGTCTCCCCGGGATAACCGGCGATCAGGGTAGTCCGCAGCGTCAGGCCGGGAATCCCCGCCCGCAGCCGCCGGATCGCCGAGAGTACCGTCTCCCGGTCTCCCTTGCGGTTCATCGAGCGCAGGATCTCGCTGTTGATGTGCTGGATCGGCAGATCAAGATAGGGCAGCACCTTTTTGTTGCGGGCCATCGCGGCGATAAACTCGTCGGTCACCCGCTCTGGATAGGCGTAGAGCAGCCGGATCCAGCGGATCCCCTCGACCTCTTCCAGCGCGTCGAGCAGCTCGGCGGACTGGTTGCGGCCCAGATCGTCCCCGTAGGCGGTCACATCCTGCGCGACGACGATCAGCTCCTTGACCCCCTCACCGGCGAGCCAGCGGGCCTCGGCGAGGACGTCCTCGAGCTTTCTCGAGCGCAGCGGGCCCCGGATCAGCGGAATCGCGCAGTAGCTGCAAAAGTTGTTGCAGCCCTCGGCGATCTTCAGGTAGGCGTAGTGGCGGGGGGTGGAGATCACCCGCGGGCCCTCGAGGGGCAGATCGGTCTTTTTGGCAAAGGCCTCGACCTTTTCCCCAGCCAGCACCCGGGCCACCAGCGCGGCGATGTCGGCGTTGCAGCCGATGCCGACGGTGGCGTCCACCTCGGGGATCTCCTTTTGAATCTCCTCGCGGTACCGCTCGGCCAGACAGCCGGTGACCACCACCCGCGGCGGGTTGTCGCCCTGCTTGAGGGCGACCGCCTCGAGAATCGTGTCGATCGCCTCCTGCTTGGCGCTCTCGATGAAGCCGCAGGTGTTGATGAGAATGACGTCGGCCTCGGCCGGGTCGGCGGTGGTGGCGTGCCCCGCCGAGATCAGCGCGTGGCACATCCGGTCGGCGTCCACCTGATTTTTGGGACAGCCCAGAGAGATCAATGCGATTGTTGCCATAGTCCTATCCTCTAATCTCCTCCGCGCGCCGCAGCGCGCTGTTTTCAATCGGGTTGTGCGGGGCCATCCAGCCCCTCCTCGGCGAGAAATCGGTCGACCGCCGCGATCGCGTCCCGGGTGCGAAATCCCCGGCGCACCAGCGCTGCGAGCACCTTCTCCCGCCCGCCGGCGGCGAGCTTGGATCGGTACTGCCGCTCGAGCAGCGGGCGGATCGCCGCCTGCTCTCCCTCGCCGGTGTCCAGCGCGTCGAGGGCGTCGGCGATCAGCTCCCGGTCGAGCCCGAGCGCCGCGAGCTTTGCCGCGATCTCCCGCCGGCTCTTGTGGCGCGCGGCGAGGGATTCGGCCTTGCGCCGCGCAAATGCCGCGTCGTCGAGCAGCCCCAGCCGCTGCATCTCGGCCACCGCCGCGGCGGCGGTGTGCGCATCAAAGCTGCGGCAGAGCTTCTGGTAGAGCTCCTGCGCGCCGTGGTCCCGTCCGCTGAGCAGCAGCAGCGCGCGGTCCTTGGCCGCCCGCAGATCGCTTTGCTCCCGCAGCCGGGCGAGGGTCTGCTCATCCAGCGCGTCCCCCTCGCAAAGGCCGCTTTTGGCCAGCGTCTCGGGGTCGACCGAGAAGAGAAATTCCCCGTCCCCAAACAGCGCGCAGCGCCCGCGGCGGGTGGTCTCAATCGCGGTCAGCAGCACCTCGCTCACTCCTCTACCGCGATGTCAATGTTCGCCCGTGCCCGGGGCTTTGCCGGCTCGGCGGCAGGCGCCTTCTCGGTCGCCGCGGCGGCCTCCTCGACCGCCTTTGCCTTCTCCTTGCTGCGGCGGGCAGCGCCGGGCAGCAGCTTATCGGCGTTCTCCCGGATCTGCCGCTCGATCTCGGCGGCAAAGTCGGGGTTGTTCTTGAGGTATTCCTTGACGTTCTCGCGGCCCTGACCCAGCCGGGTATCCCCGTAGCTGAACCAGCTGCCGCCCTTCTTGATGATGTCCAGCCGCACCGCGAGGTCGAGGATTTCGCCCTCCTTCGAGATGCCCTCGCCGAACATGATATCGAACTCGCCCTCCCGGAACGGGGGCGCGACCTTGTTCTTGACCACCCGTGCGCGGGTGTGGTTGCCGACGATCTCGCTGCCGACCTTGAGCGCCTCGGTGCGGCGCACGTCGATGCGGACCGAGGAGTAGTATTTCAGCGCCCGGCCGCCGCTGGTGACCTCGGGACTGCCGTAGACGACCCCGACCTTCTCCCGCAGCTGGTTGATGAAGATCGCGATGGTGCCGGTCTTGCCGATGACGCCGGTCAGCTTGCGCAGCGCCTGGCTCATCAGCCGCGCCTGCAGGCCGACATGGCTGTCGCCCATCTCACCCTCGATCTCGGCCTTGGGCACCATCGCCGCAACCGAGTCGATGACGATGACGTCGATCGCGCCCGAGCGCACCAGCGCCTCGCAGATCTCCAGCGCCTGCTCGCCGGTATCCGGCTGGCTGACCAGCAGGCTGTCGATGTCCACCCCGAGCGCCTTGGCATAAACCGGGTCGAGCGCGTGCTCGACGTCGATGAAGGCCGCCTCGCCCCCCGCCTTCTGCGCCTCGGCGATCGCGTGCAGCGCGACGGTGGTCTTGCCGCTGGATTCGGGTCCGTAGATCTCGACGATCCGTCCGCGGGGCAGCCCGCCGATGCCCAGCGCGATGTCCAGCGAGAGACTGCCGGTCGAGATCGCGTCCACCTGCATCGTGACATTCTGGCCCAGCTTCATCACCGCGCCCTTGCCGAACTGCTTTTCAATCTGTGCCAGCGCCGTCTCCAGCGCCTTGGCCCTGTTCTCCTGTGCGGCCTTCTCCGCCGTCTTTTCTGCTGCCACGGTGGCACCTCCTGTATATCTGTTGCGCCGCGCACCGCGCGGCTCTCTTGTGTTCAGTTTGCCCGAAACGGGCGGTTTTCTGCAATCATCTTATTATACAAAATTCCGGCCACCGCTGCAAGAGCGCGCCGGCTGTGGTATAATTTTAAGAGCCTTTTTCCCGCCCTTTGCGGGACGGCAAATACCAAAAGGAGGGGATTGGATGGAACGCGTACTGGTGATCGGCTGTCCCGGCGCGGGAAAGACCCATTTTGCCCGCGCGCTGGCGGCAAAGACGGGGCTGCCGCTCTTTCACCTCGACCTGCTGTGGCACCTGCCGGACAAAACGACGGTATCCCGGCCGGTCTTTGATGCCCGGCTCGCGGAGATCCTCTGCCAAACCCGCTGGATCCTTGACGGCAACTATCTGCGCACGCTGGGCCGCCGGCTCACCTGCTGCGACAGCGTCTTTCTGCTGGACTACCCCACCTCGCTCTGCCTTGCCGGCGCGGCCGGGCGGGTCGGCCAAAAGCGGCCCGACCTGCCCTGGGTGGAGGAGGAACTGGACGAGGAATTCAAAAACTGGATCCTCGACTTTCCCCGTGACCAGCTGCCCGAGATCTACCGCCTGCTCGCCGGCTGCCGCGGGCGGGTGACCGTCTTTCACACCCGCGAGGAGGCCGACCGCTGGCTCGCGGAACATTAAAAGAGCGCAAAGCGTACCGCTTCGTGCGTACCGCTTCGCGCTCTCCTTTTTAGTGGTTGCACAGCCGGTAGATCGCGAGGATCTCCTCTTCGCCCAGCGAGACGAAGCTGCCGACCCGCCGCGCGCCGTCGTAGGTGACCGCGCGGGCCATCGAGGCCATCTGTTCCTCGCTCTGCACACCGATGCCGAGCTCGGAGAAGCAGGTGGGCATCCCGATCTCGGCGAAGTAGCCGACCATCGCCCCGATCGCCTGCTCGGCGAGCGCCCGCTCGTCCGCGCCGGTCAGCCCGAAGACCTCCCGGCCGAGCCTTGCGAACCGGCCGGGATCGCTGGGCAGACAGAACCGGGCCCAGCCGCCCCAGACCGCCGAGAGGGAGGCCCCGTGGGCGACGTCGAACCGGGCCGAGAGCTCATGCCCCAGCTGGTGGGGCGCAAAGTCCTTGACCCCGCCAAGACCGGTCAGCCCGTTGTGGGAGAGGCTGCCCGCCCACATCAGCTCGCTCATCGCCTCATAATCGGTGGGGTCGGCGGCGGCGATCCGGCCGCAGCGCAGCACCGTGCGAAGCAGCGCCTCGGCGATGGCGTCGGTCAGCTGGTTGTCCTGCACCGGGTTGAAATACCGGTCGAGGGTGTGCATCAGGATATCCACCACCCCGCACTTGACCTGCCAGGGGGGCAGGGTGAGGGTCAGCGCCGGGTCCATGATGGCGAAGGCCGGCCGGTTGAAGGGGGTGGAGAGGCCCCGCTTTTGGCCGCTGGCCTCATCGGTGAGCACCGCCGAGTCGCTGGTCTCGCTGCCGGCGGCCGAGATGGTCAGCACCACCCCGACCGGCAGGCTCTTTTCAACCTTGGCGCGGCCGGTCCAGAACTCCCACAGGTCGACCCCGGGGTTCGCCGCGCCGTGGGCGATGCCCTTTGCGGTGTCAATCGCGCTGCCCCCGCCGACGGCGAGGATCAGCCCGGCGCCGAACTCGATCGCCCGGCGCACCCCCTCCTTCGCGTGGGAGAGCCGGGGGTTGGGCTGCGCGCCCTCAAAGGTCACGGCCGCGATCCCGGCCCCTTTCAGCTGTTCCTCGATCCGGTCGAGCAACCCGCTGCGCCGCGCGCTCGCGCCGCCCGAGACGATCAGTACCCGCTTTGCGCCCAGCCGCTGTACCTCTTCGGCGGTCTTCTCCTCCGCCCCCCGGCCGAACTGGATCCGGGTGGGCACCCAGTACTCAAAACTCCGCATCTCGTTTCCTCCCTTTGTCTATTTGCGAACCGAGAGGGCGCGCAGCAGCTGCTGACGCTCCTCCCAGAGCTTTTTCGAGAGATCGACATAGTACCGGTGGGGGTACTCAAACCGCTTGACCTCGTCCCAGAGCGCGTCTATCTGGCTGTGGCAGAACTCGTGGATCTCCTCCAGGCTCGGGCTCTGGTAGACCAGACGCCCCTCCTCATAGATCGGCACCAGGATGTTGCGGGCGGTGCAGCCGGTGAAGGTCCGCTCCTTCCAGGTCTCGACCGGGTCGAAGAGGGTGATGCCGTTTTTGGTCTCCACCGGCTCGTCGTAGAGGGTGATGTAGTCGGCCATCGCCTTGCCGGTCTCGTCGTCATAGATCCGCCAGACCGCCTTGCGGTGGGGAACGGTCATCTTCTCGACCGATTCGCTGATCTTGATCTTCGGCACATAGCTGCCGTCCTCATTTTTGATCGCGGCGAGCTTGTACACCCCGCCGAAGACCGGGTCGCTCTTGCTGGTGATCAGGTTCTCGCCGATGCCGAAGCTGTCCACCTTCGCGTCCTGCAAAATCAGATCCCGCACGATGTACTCGTCCAGCGAGTTGCTCACGATGATCTTCGCGTCGGGGTAGCCCGCCTCATCCAGCAGCCGCCGGGCCCGCTTGGAGAGATAGGCGATATCGCCCGAATCGATCCGGATGCCGCCCGGCCGGATCCCGGCGGGCCGCAGCACCTCGTCGAAGACCCGGATCGCGTTGGGCACCCCGCTCTTGGTGACATTGTAGGTGTCGACCAGCAGCACACAGTTTTCGGGATAGAGCTCGGCGTATTTCCTGAACGCCTCATACTCCGAGGGGAACATCTGCACCCAGGAGTGGGCCATCGTGCCCGAGACCGGGATGCCGAAATCCCGCGCCGCCATCACGCAGCTGGTGCTGGTCACCCCGCCGATGTAGGCCGCCCGCGCGCCGAGCACCGCCGCGTCATAGCTCTGGGCCCGCCGCGCGCCGAACTCGGCCACCGGCCGGCCCGACGCCGCCCGCACAATCCGGTTGGCCTTGGTGGCGATCAGGCTCTGGTGGTTGATGTTGACCAGCAGCACCGTCTCGATCAGCTGGGCCTGGATCGCCGGCCCCTCGACGGTGACGATCGGCTCGCCGGGGAAGATCGGGGTCCCCTCCGGGATCGCCCAGACGCTGCAGGCGAACTTAAAGTTGGCCAGATAGTCGAGAAACGCCTCGCTGAACAGCCCGCACTGGCGCAGGTAGGCGATATCCTCGGGGGTAAAGCGCAGGTTTTCCAGCGATTCGATCAGCTGCTCGAGCCCGGCGCAGATCGCAAATCCGCCCCCGTCAGGCACCTTGCGGAAGAACATGTCGAAGACGCAGGTCTTCTCGGTATATCCCTCCTCGAAGTAGCCGCCGGCCATCGTCAGTTCGTAAAAATCGGTGAGCATCGTGAGGTTGCGCTTGAGTTCCATCCCTCTCACTCCTTTCAGATCCCGCCGCGGCGGCGGTTGACCTTGCCCATCCGCTGGTTGCGGCGGATGACCCAGATGATATATCCGACATACAGCAGCGCGGTGATCGCGATCAGGGTGCACAGCACCTTAAAATAGAGGGAGGAGAAAAACTCCCCGATCTTCGCGATGACAAACAGCGCGGTGTTCCGCTCAAGGCTCTGGCTGGCGACGAGGTCGACGGTACCCAGCTCCTCCCCGGCAATCGAGAGGGTGACGCTGCCCACGACATCCCCCGCCTCGATCGGGGCCGCGACCGAATCGGGCAGGTGGAACTCCTTGTTGATGCTGGTGTCGTCACTCTCCACCGGCAGCAGGGCCACCAGATCGTCGGCCGGCCGCAGCTTGAGGGTGTCCTGCTCGGAGCAGTAGTCGACCTTGATCTCGGCGATGTCCTTTTCGGTGTCCAGCGCCGGGCGGACCGCAAGGCTCTCAAACACCCAGTCGTAGATCTGGGCGGTCACCGAGAAAGCGAGCCCCTGCCCGTTCTCATCCTTTTCATAGGGGGTGCCCATCACCACCAGCATATAGGTCTGGCCGTCCATCTGCGCCGTCGAGATCAGGTTGTAACCCGCCTCGGGGGTCGAACCGGTCTTGATGCCCTGAACATAGGAGCGGTAGACCGTCGACGTGGGGTTCATCATATAGTTGGTGTTGCGGATCCGATAGGGTTCTGGATGGAACTTGCCCGCCGGTATCCAGTATTCCAGGCTGGTCACCACCTCCATGAAGGGCTCGCCGAGGTCGTAGCAGGCCTTGGCGATCAGGTACATGTCCTTCGCGGTCGAGTAGTGGTTCTGATCCATCCCATACAGGCCGTGGGCACAGGCGAAGTTGGTGTTCTCGCAGCCCAGCTCCTTGGCCCGGTTGTTCATCAGGTAGAAAAAGTTGGACAGGCTGCCCCCACCCAGGTAGTCGGCGACCGCGCTGGCCGCCTCGTTGCCGCTGGGCAGCATCATGCCGTAGAGCAGGTCGATCAGCCGGATGTCTTCATAAGGATAGATGTCGGCGGTGGAGCCGCCCGAAAGGTACAGCTCGTCGTAAATGTAGCCCGGGGTGGTGATGACCGTCTCAAGATCCTCGCCGCTCTCGAGCAGCAGCAGCGCGGTCATCAGCTTGGTCAGGCTGGCGGGGGGCCGCTCCTTGTCGGCGTTCTTCTCGTAAACCACCGTGTTGGTGTCGAGATTGACCAGGTAGATCGCATCGGCATTCGGTTCGAACGGCGGAGTATAGCTGACCGCCGACGCGCCGGTGGCAAACGGCAGACAGAGCAACAGCAGCGCGAGCAGGCTGCAACACAATTTTTTCATCCAAAGGCACCTCGCGGGAATTGTCGTTTTATGGTATACTGAAGATACCGTTTGCTTTCGCTTTACGGCGCCGCGCGCCGTATCCATAGTATAACATCATTTTGTGAAAATAAAAAGCATCAAACATCTGCCCGCCGGCGCCGGCGGGAGGGGAGGGAACCGGATGATCTATCTCACCGCCGACCTGCACGGGGATCTCGACCGGCTGCAGCAGGCGCGCAAACCGCTGCGCCGCCATGACAGCCTGATCGTGCTGGGGGACTTCGGCTTTATCTGGAACGGCTCGAAGGCGGAGCAAAAGCTGCTGCGCCGGCTGGGCAAGGGAAAGGGCACGCTGCTCTTTCTCGACGGGGCGCATGAGAATTTCGACCTGCTTGCGGAGTATCCCGTCGTCGAGTTTGCGGGCGGACAGGCCCGCAAGCTGGGCGAGCGGCTCTATCAGCTGCTGCGGGGGGAGTGCTATACCATCGAGGGCCGCCGGCTGCTGTGCATGGGCGGCGGGGAGAGCGCCGACACCGCCGACCGGCAGCAGGGGGTCAGCTGGTGGCCGCAGGAACTGCCGGACGAGGCGGACTTTGCCCGCTGCCGCGCCAGCCTTGCCGCCAATGAGGGCAGGGTGGACTACATCCTGACCCACACCCCGCCCTACCGGCTGCGCCGCTTTCTTGTCGGGGAAGAGGGGGAGATCAACCGGCTGGAGGCCTTTCTCGACGAGCTGGCCGACGAGGCGGACTACCGCTGCTGGTATTTCGGCCAGCTGCATCTCGACCGGGCGATCGGCCCGCGGGCGGTCGCGGTCTACCGCAAGGTGCTCCCGCTCTGGGTGCCGCCGAAAAAGAAGCTCTTTCACCGCAGCGAGCAGAAATAACAAGAGGGACGGTATCCCGGATACCGTCCCTCTTGTTTCAGCTTCCCAGATAGGCGCTGCGGACCTTGTCGTCCTCGAGCAGCGCTGCGGCGGCGCCCTCCATCACGATCCGGCCGGTCTCGAGCACATAGGCCCGGTCTGCGACCGAGAGGGCCATCTGCGCGTTCTGCTCGACCAGCAGAATCGTCGTGCCCGCCGCGTGCAGCTCCTTGATGATCTCAAAGATCTGCTCGACCAGCAGCGGGGCAAGGCCCATGCTGGGCTCGTCGAGCATCAGCAGCTTGGGCTTTGCCATCAGCGCGCGGCCCATCGCGAGCATCTGCTGCTCGCCGCCCGACAGGGTGCCGGCGATCTGCCGCCGGCGCTCGGCCAGGCGGGGGAACCGCCGGTAGACGTCCTCCAGCGCGCCGGCGCACTCCGCACCGGGGCGGGTGTAGCCCCCCATCTCAAGGTTCTCCTCCACCGTCATCCGGGAGAAGATCCGCCGGCCCTCCGGCACCTGCGCGAGGCCGAAGGTCAGCACCTTGTGCGGGGGCAGGTGGTCGATCCGCCGCCCCTCAAAGGTGACGGTGCCGTTTTTGGGGCGCAGCAGCCCTGACACGGTGTTCAGAATGGTGCTCTTGCCCGCGCCGTTGGCCCCGATCAGGGTGACGATCTCCCCCTGCTCGACCGAGAAGGAGATCTGCCGCACCGCGTGGATGTTGCCGTAAAAGACGTCGATTCCCTCTACCTTCAGCATCCGGCCGCCCCCTCCTTTCTGCCCAGATACGCCTCGATGACCAGCGGGTTGTTGCGGATCTCCTCCGGCGTGCCCTTGGCGATGATCTGGCCGTAGTTGAGCACCGCGATCCCCTCGCAGATGCCCATGACGAGATTCATATCATGCTCGATGAGAACCACCGCGATCTCAAACTCATCCCGGATCTTGCGGATGTTCTCCATCAGCTCGGCGGTCTCGGACGGGTTCATGCCGGCGGCCGGCTCGTCCAGCAGCAGCACCTTGGGATCGGTGGCCAGCGCCCGCACGATCTCCAGCCGCCGCTGCGCGCCGTAGGGCAGGCTGCCGGCGGGGGTGTCTGCGAGGTGTTCCATCCCGAAGATGGACAGCAGCTCCAGCGCCTTCTCCCGCGCGTCCTTCTCCTGTTTCCAGTAGACCGGCAGCCGCAGAACCGCCGCGCCCATATGGTAGCCCGAAGCGCCCTGCATCCCGACCAGCACGTTGTCCAGCACCGGCAGCGCCTTGAACAGCCGGATGTTCTGGAAGGTGCGGGCAATGCCCATCCGGTTGACCTCATAGGTCTTTTTGCCCCGTGTGTCCACCCCGTTGACCAGAATCTTGCCCCGCGTGGGCTGATAGACGTTGGTCAGCAGATTGAAGATGGTGGTCTTGCCCGCGCCGTTGGGGCCGATCAGGCCGCCGATCTCGGTCTTGCCGATGATAAAGTTGAAATCGTCCACCGCGGTCAGGCCGCCGAAGTCGATGCCCAGATGCCGCGCCTCGAGCACCGGCGGCGTGCCGGCGTCCCGCTCGGGGATGACGCCGCCCTCGACCGCGACCAGTTTTTCCTTTTTATCCGCCATCGGTCAGCCCTCCTTTTTGGATTTTTTGCCCAGGTTGAGCAGCTTTTCGAGAATCCTGGACAGCGAGAAGTCGTACTGCCCCATCAGGCCGGTGGGCTTGAAGATCATCACCAGCACCAGCACCAGCGAATAGGCCACCATCCGGTAATCCTCAAACGCGCGCAGCGCCTCGGGCAGCGCGGTCAGGGTGATCGCCGAGAGGATCGAGCCGAGCATCGAGCCCATGCCGCCCAGCACCACCATGACCAGGATCTCGATCGACTTCATAAAGCCGAAGGTGGTCGGCTGCAGGCTGCCCAGATACCCCGCGTAGAGACAGCCGGCGACCCCGGCGAAGAAGGCGGAGAGGGTAAAGGCCATCACCTTATAATAGGTGGTGCGGACGCCGCAGCTCTCGGCCGCGATCTCGTTCTCCCGGATCGCAAGGATCGCCCGCCCGTGGCGGGACTTCATGATGAGATGGATGACAAGGCAGGTCAGCACAACGCAGACCAGCACGTTGAAATAGCTGGTGATCTTGGGGATCCGCTTGAGGCCCGACGCGCCGTAGGTCAGCTTAAAGCCGAGCAGGTCGTCGATGTTGGTCAGCACGACCCGGATGATCTCGCCAAAGCCCAGCGTGATGATCGCGAGGTAGTCGCCCCGCAGCCGCAGCGCCGGCACGCCGATGATGATGCCGAAGAAGGCGGCGACAAGGCCCGACAGCACCAGCGCCGCCGCGATCGCCGCGGCATAGCCCGCGCCGCCCAGCTCAGAGGCGTTCACCGCCTTGAGAAAGATGCCGCCGGTGTAGGCGCCCACCGCCATGAAACCGGCATGGCCCAGCGGCAGCTGGCCCAGGTAGCCGGTCGCGACGTTGAGGGAAACGGCCAGAATGATGTTGATGCCGATGACCATCAGCACCTTGGTGATATACCCCGATACCCCGCCGCCGTTCACATAGGCGGTCGAGCCGAAGACCAGCAGCGCGATGAGCACCGTGTTGATGAGGTAGCGCACCGGCATTGGGATTCTTTTGACAGTCTGTTTCATCCGGCACACCCCCTTAGACCTTTTCCTTCATCGGCTTGCCCAGCAGCCCGCTGGGCCGCACCAGCAGCACGACGATCAGGATTGCAAAGACCACGCCGTCCTTCCAGACCGAGAGGCCGACCGCCGAGACCAGCGCCTCGGCCAGACCGATGACAAAGCCGCCGAGCATCGCGCCGGGCAGGCTGCCGATGCCGCCGAGCACCGCCGCGACAAAGGCCTTGAGCCCCAGCATCGAGCCCATCGTGGGGGAGGCCTGTGCATAGGAGGACAAATACAGCGCGCTGGCGACCGCCGCGAGGGCGGAGCCGAGGGCGAAGGTGAAGGAGATGGTGGTGTTGATATTGACCCCCATCAGCTGGGCCGCGCCCATATCCTCGCTGACCGCCCGCATCGCCCGGCCGAGTTTGGTCTTCTGCACCAGCAGGGTCAGGCCGATCATGATGACCACCGTCACCGCGAGGGTGACCAGCGCCGGGGTGCTCACGCTCGCCCCCGCGATCTTGAAGGTGGGTCCCTCGATCAGCGGCGGCACCACCTTGGCGCCCGCGCCGAAGATCAGCTGGAAGCCGTTTTCCAGCAAAAAGGAGATGCCGATCGCGGTGATCAGCAGCGAGAGCCGGGGGGAGGAGCGCAGCGGCGCATAGGCCACCTTCTCGATCACCACTCCCAGCAGGGTGCTGACGACGACCGCCAGCAGAATCGAGGGCAGCGGATGCAGCCCAAAGCTGGTCATCGACATCCAGACCACATAGGCCCCTACCATGATGATGTCGCCGTGGGCGAAGTTGAGCAGCATGATGATGCCGTAGACCATGCTGTATCCCAGCGCCACCAGCGCGTAGATCGAGCCGGACTGCAGCCCGTTGATAATCTGGCTGAACAATGTGGAGAAAAACGCCATTTTGCGCGCCTCGCTTTCCCGCCGCACTCCTCGCGGCGCCGTTGAATTTACCGTCCCGGGGGCGCGCGCCCCCTGCCTTGAGATAACAAGAAACTATGCGGTGGAAAATCCTCCGCATAGTTCTCTTGTTTTTGGTTCTTCAGTTGGATCGGCTTGCCGATCAGAACATCTCGGTGAAGACCTCCTCGCCGTTCTGCAGCTGCATCATGGCGGCGGACTTGATGGGATTGTTGAACTCGTCGAACTTATAGGTTCCGGTGACGCCCTCCAGGCCGTCGGTGGCGGCCATCGCCTCGACGACGGCGGCCATGTACTCCTCGGTGCCGGCCTCAAGGCCCTGCTCCTCGGCCACGCTGATCGCGTTGACCATCAGCATCGCGGCGTCGTAGCCCAGCGGCGCAAACATGTTGGGAACCGGCTCGCCGTAGGTCTCCTCATAAGCGGTGTCGAACTCCTCGTTGCCCGCGTAGCCGGAGCAGTAGACGGTGCCCTCGAGATCCTCGGCGGAGGCGTAGTCGGCAACACCGCTCCAGCCGTCGCCGCCCAGGAAGGTGCCCTCATACCCGACCTGACGGGCCTGGGTGATGATGGTGCCGTCGTCCTCATAGTAGTTGGGGCAGAAGACCACGTCGGGGTTGGAATTTGCAATGTTGGTCATCTGAGCCTTGAAGTCGACGTCGCCGGCGGCATAAGCCTCTTCATTGGTGACGGTGACGCCCAGCTCGCCGCACTTCTCGACGAAGGCGTTCTTGAGGCCCTCGGAGTAGTCGCTGCCGGTCTCAAAGATGACGGCGGCCGTCTTGGCGCCCATCTTCTCGGCCGCATACTCAGCCATCTTCTCGCCCTGGAACGGGTCGATGAAGCAGGCGCGGAAGACGTTGGTGCGCACCTCGCTCTCCGGGTCGGTGGGGTCGATCACCGTGACGCCGGCAGCGGTGGCGGAAGCGGAGATCTGGGGCATATTGATGTTGTAGGTCTCATCCGCCAGGGCAATGGTGGGGCCGGTGAGCACCGCGCCGATCACCGCGGTGATCCCGTCGTCCAGCATCCGGTTGAAGTTGGTGACCGCCTCGGTGGCGTCGCCCTTGTCGTCGTACTCCACCACTTCGATCTGTTTGCCGTTGATGCCGCCGGC
>CALXBG010000032.1 GCA_944386485.1 uncultured Pygmaiobacter sp.
GTCAATTCCGAACTCTTGAGAATCTCGGTGTGCAGCGCCGCCACACCATTGACCGAAAATCCATAGTGGATGTCCATATGCGCCATCCGGACCGCATTTTGCTCATCGATGATCGCCACCGCAGGGTCGGGGTATCGCCGCTTTGCCAGCGCATCCAACCGGCGGATAACCGGCATCAGCTGGGGAACGACCTCTTCGAGATCGTCGACCGGCCAGCGCTCAAGCGCCTCGGCCAGAATTGTGTGATTGGTATAGGCGCAGCTGCGGCTTACCAGCCCGGCCGCCTTCTCAAACGGCATCCCCTCATCGGTCAGCCGCCGCACCAGTTCCGGGATGATCATCGAGGGGTGAGTATCATTGATCTGAATAACGACCCGCCGGTCCAGTTCATCCACAGAAAAACCGCGCGCGGCAAGCTCCTCCAAAATCAGCTGGGCTGCACAGCTGACCATAAAGTATTGCTGGTAGATTCGCAGCAAACGACCGGCCCGGTCAGAATCATCGGGGTAGAGAAAGAGGGTCAGGTTGTGGGCGATATCGGTCTTGTCAAAGGTGATTCCTTCCCGGATCAAGGACGGGTCGACCTCTTCCAGATCAAACAGCCGCAGACGGCTTCGACTGGCGCCGCCATATCCCGGCAGATCGATTTCATACAGCCGTCCGGAAACGCGCCGTTCTCCGAACCGCACCGGATAGCTGCGTCCGGTGTCCCGCAGCCAGCTCTGCGAATCTATCCAGCCATCTGGCTGCTCGGTTTGGCAGTTGTGCTCAAACAGTTGACGGAACAAGCCATAGTGATAGCAGAGCCCTACCCCATCTCCCGGCAGACCGAGGGTGGCAATCGAATCCATAAAGCAGGCGGCCAAACGTCCCAGCCCGCCGTTGCCCAGACTGGGTTCCGGCTCGGCATCCTCTAATGCTGCGATGCTGCTGCCGACCTCCCGCAGTTCAGCTTTAACCTCATCCCACAGCCCGAGGTTCATCAGATTGCAGCTGAGCAGCTTGCCCACCAAAAACTCTGCCGAGATATAATAGAGCTTTTTTTCGCCCTGTGCCAGCGGCAAGGCCTGCTGCCGTTCCTTGCATAGGGAAAAAGCTGCACTATAAAGCTGGGCCGCCGTCGCCTGTTTTAATGTAACTCCAAACTGTCTTTGCAGTTGTTCCGCGAGCATTTTGCTCCTCCTTTGCCGCGATTGCATTGTTATCTAAGGTGATTATAGGCTTTTTGCCCTGTCTGTGCAACCGCCGATGGATATGCTATAATAAAGGTCGGAAAAATTTGCTCATAGGGGGATTTCATATGACCGAAATCGGAGGGGAGCTGCACGCTGAGGCCGAGGCCCTGCGGGAAGAATTGGTCGCCTGCCGCCGGGATTTTCACCATTATCCCGAACTTGGCTGGTGTGAGATGCGTACTGCTTCATTGATCGCCCGCCGGTTGACCGAACTGGGTTACGAGGTGTTGGTTGGCCGGGAGGTCTGTGATGAGGCTGGACGGATGGGGCTGCCGGACGAGGAGACCCTTGAGCGGGCGTATCGCCGTGCCCGCGCACAGGGGGCGGACCCGGAATTTCTCGAGCGGGTACGAGGTGGTTTTACCGGCGTAATCGGGATTCTGCGCTGCGGCGAAGGGCCAACGGTCGCGCTGCGTTTTGACATCGATGCGCTGCCGGTACCGGAGGCGCAGGGCGCAGATCACCTGCCGGCGCGGGAAGGCTTTGCCTCCTGCAACGACGGGGTCATGCACGCCTGCGGGCATGATGCTCACATCACCATCGGCCTTGGTACCGCCAAGCTGCTGATGCGCCATAAAGACCGGCTGCATGGCACCGTCAAGCTGATTTTCCAGCCTGCGGAGGAAGGCGTTCGCGGCGCAAAATCCATCGTCGACAAGGGACATCTGGACGGTGTGGACTATGTGCTCGGCGGTCACATGGGAGGCGATCCCAATACTGCACAGCCTGCAATCGGGGTCGGTGACGGCAGTACATTGGCCACCACCAAGTTTGACGTTTATTACCACGGCAAGCCCGCTCACGCCGGCTTTTGTCCCGAGCTGGGCAAAAACGCGATGTTGGCGGCCGCAAATGCGGTTTTAGGCCTGTATGGAATTCCCCGGCACGGAGCGGCCGGCACCCAGGTCAATGTCGGCACCCTCCACGCAGGTACCGGCCGCAATGTCGTGGCTGCCGAAGCAAAGCTGGAAGTTGAGGTGCGGGGCAACAGCGCAGCAGCCAACCGGCATATGCAGGAGTATGCGTTCCGGGTGGTCAAAGCTGCCGGTGAGATGCACGACTGCGGCTGTGAAATCAAGCTGATGGGGGCTGCGGATTGTACCGAAAACAGCCCGGAGCTTTCATCTCGGGTTCTGCAGATCTGCCGTGAACAGCTGGGGCTCGCCTGTGTCGAAATGAAGGGCGGTGCTTCCGGCAGCGAGGATTACTCCTATTTCTCCGAGCGGGTCCGCAGTCAGGGCGGCCAGTCCTGCTACTTTTCCAACCTTGTGCGCTGCGCGGGACCGTTCCACAACAGCCAGTTTGACCTCGACGAAGTCGGGCTGGTCAACGGAGTCATCACCTTCGTCGGGGTGACCTGCGACCTGATGAAATAACCTTTCCTATTATAAAAACGGCGCTGGATCGAATCCAGCGCCGTTTTGTTTTGCCCGCACATAAACCGGACACCCCCCTGCATAGATTGTTATCAGACAAAAGCAAGGGGGAATCCGCACGCCATGAACCGCAAGCTGAACCAGAGAGGCCGCGCCCATGCCGCGGCGATCACCGTTCGGGGAGGTGATCGCAGGTGAAAGGTGATCCGGAAGAGCGCGCCGTTGCGCTGGGGGAATATGTCATTGAGACCGGTGCCACCGTCCGCGCCGCGGCCCAAAAATTCGGTATCAGCAAATCAACTGTACATAAGGACCTGACCCAGCGGCTGAAAAAGAGCAACCGCACGCTCTATTATGGCGTGCGAAAGGTCCTTGAGCTGAACAAGGAAGAGCGTCATCTGCGCGGGGGAATGGCAACCCGGCACAAATATCACCCTGATCAGCCCTGAATAAAAAAGTGGTCCTCCACAAAGGTGCGCCAGCACACCTAAGGAGGACCGCTTTATTTTTACAGAATCAAAATCTTTTCAAACCCCTGTGCACGGGCGAGCGCTTCCAGCCCCTGCATATAAGCGAGATCGGGCGAAGGGTGATTTTCCAGCGCGCCCTTGACCCCAAAATGCCGGAACCGGATCAGCTTGAGCGGCAGACGGCGAATCTGTTCCCCGCTTAATGTCCGGCTGATACCGAGGATACAGTCCTCCGCATCCACCATGCCGGGCAGGCAGACAATCCGCACCTCGGTGAGTTTCTCACTATCTGCCAGATATTTCAGATTCTTCTTGACAACCTCATTGCCCGACCCGGTCAGCTGGCGAAAGGTTTCCTCTTTCCAGGATTTGACGTCCAACATCACGCCGTCGCAGATCTCCATCAACTCGGGATAACGGGACAGATCAATCGTGCCGTTGCTATCCATCAGACAACTGAGGCCCTTAGTATGCGCCAGACGGAAGAGCTCCATAAGGAACTCCGGATAAAGTCCACATTCTCCGCCCGAAACGGTAATACCCCGAATAAATGGAATACTCTCGCAGACCTTTGCAAACACCTGCTGTGCGGTCATTGGGGTAACCTTGGGAGAAGCATGGTTTGGACAAACCTTAATGCAGCGGTCGCAGCCACAGCAAAGTTTTTCGTCCCAAACCACCCTACCCTGTTCCATCTTCAGCGCGCCGGCAGGGCATCCCTCGACACAGGCGCCACAGCCTGAACAGAGGTTCTGGGTTTCAGGATTGTGGCAATAGGCACAATGAATGTTGCATTTCTGAACAAAGATCGCTACCCGGTTCCCCGGGCCATCCACCACGCTGTAGGGCAAAATTTTATTGATTGGCGCTGTGAGCATTAGACAGACTGAACCTTTCTGTCCTGCAAACGGTTGAGCTTGTAGTTGCTGCTGCCGTTGATGACGTTATCCTGCAAAACGACCTCGCCGCGATCATACTTTTCCAGATCGCTCTTCTTGACCAGATAACCGGTGATCCGGACCATGTCGCCGTCCGCACCATAGAAAGCGCAATACTTATCGCCAATCTGGAAAGCGCCCTTCACGATGTCCAGCAGCGCTGCGGGGTTCCGCTCGGCGGTAGAATCAAACGGGAAGATGTCGCTGCATCCGGTCGGGAAGAAGCGGTGGAACCGCGCGGAGTGGCGCAGATGATCCAGCAGGTTTGCCGGCTCATCACCGACCACAATCCGAACGCCGGAGGTCACCCCCTCATCGGTTGCAAGGCCCGCCTGTGCGTGCAGCAGGAAATGGCCACCCGCGATCTCGGAATACTTTGCCGGGAAGTTGGCGACAAAGTTCTGCACATAGGTCATAATCCGGTCGGCCAGGTCATCCGCTTCCTTGCTGTTGCCATAACGCTGGCCCTTGTCGGCCAGCAGCAGATTGACGCAGTCGCACAGGCCGGCGATGCCGTACATCCCGACGAACCGCTCCCGCTCGACGAGCCCTTCCTGTGCGAGGAAATCAGACTGGAAGAAACCGGACTTCTCCACCAAAAAGCTGACCCGGGCGTTCATATACTCACCCAGCGCCTGGCATGCCTCGGGCAGCAGATTATCCATAAAGTCGTCCACGCTCTTGGCCATCTTGGCCAGCCGGGGAAGAACCAGGCGGGAAAGGGTGTACGCGCCGCCGCGCAGCGGCAGAATGTTGTAGCAGGAAGAGATACCGTAGTCAAAAGAATAGGTATCTTTGTGCGCCTTGTGGTTGCAGATGGCGGGGTTACCACATTTCAGCGAGCAGAGAATCGCCTGCTCGGCAAAATCGTCCGGCGTAATGTCCGGATCATACTTCAGGCTGAGGTTGGGTACCTCCAGCTGCAGCTTTGCTTCCAGCTGCAGCAGCAGACGGCCGGCGCGGGTCGCCTTGGGTCCGATGTTCGCATGGCTGTACGCGTTGGCAATAACCCGGTCACAGAAGCCGAGGAACCGCTCCAGACGGGGCAGAATCTCCTCATCGGTCATCCCCTCGAGAAAGGGGTCAATCAACAGGTCGATGTTGCCCAGATAGACCGGCTTTGTGGTGATCGACGGAATGTAGGTGTACAGCACCTCCAACGCCCAGAGCAGCTCGTCGAGGTTCTTGGGCGGATCAATCCGAAGGAACTTACTTCCCTGCCGCACAAACTTCTCGAAGTCAACCATGACATAGCGGGGCCGATAGGGCGCGTTGCCCTCATTCATATCGCACAGCGCGCCGTACTCATAGAAATACTTGAACTTCTCGGGCAGCTCCAACACATTCAGGGTATTCTCCGCCTCATGGCAGAGGTTGTTGAGCTTCTGATGATAGTTCAGGTGGGTTGAGGTGATGATGTCATATACTGCGTTGCTCATGATCACTACACTCCTTTTTGACAGATAAAAAATTCCGGCGAATATTACCTTTTATCGTTCATCGGGTTCTCCCTCCGGCTCGGACAGCGCCAGCAGCCGGCTATACTGACTACGGGTAACCCGCAGCTGATGCCCCTCGCGCCGCACAGCATCCTCAGCAATCAACTGTGCCAGCGCCCGCTGAACCGTTTTGGTGCTGCTGCCGATCCCATCCGCCATCGTCTGGATGGTCTGTCGCAGCAGATACCCCTGCGGTCCGCACCGCTCTTTCTGACAACAGGCCGCCAGATAGATCGCCAGTTTCTGTTTGCCCGAGCAGAAAGACCGCTCCCGCTCGCTTCTGGCCTGTTCGCTCAGGCTCGCGGTGATCTCACAGGTGCGCCAGAACAGGGTTTGAGGATCCTGGCGCATCCAGGAGAGGTAACTCTCCCGGGGCATCCAGAGAAAGATGCAATCGCTGGCACAGACCAGCGTGCTGCGGTAGATCTCCGCACCGGAAAATGCCTCAAACTCCCCCAGCAGAAATGGCGCTGAAAAGTGGGCAAACCGATAGAGCATCCCACTTGACTGGGCGCTGATTCCGTTGACCTCGCCCTTGATCAAAAGATAAACTCTGGTCGCGGGGTCCTGCATATTCAACAGAATCTCCCCCGCCCGTTTGCCGCAGCCGGCCAGCCATTCTCGCTGCCCCGCCGGAAACCTCCGCAGCAGTTTTTCCGCCCACGCCCGCTCAGCCGGTTCAGCGGCTTCCAGCGCCTGACGGGCGGTCTTGATCTCCTGCACCTTCATTATATGACCCTCCCGAGTCTCAAAAAAAGGACAGCTGTCCTTTTTTCAAAAAAACTGCTCATCCACTCAAAAAAACATGCCCGGGCGGTCATTTTTCCCTGCCCGGGCACGCTTTTCGCCTTGTTATAGGTCACTTTTTCCCTTTCGGGAAATCTTCTTTCCGTTCGATGTACTCGATGGATTTATCGATGTGAATTCGGGTACAAAGACTCGCCAGCTCGCCATCGCCCTCACGAATCGCATCCAGAATCCGGCCGTGCCAGATGATAGAGTTATCCGGACCGATGTTGTCGTACTGCAGCGCCTGATGCCAGGCCAACAGTTCGGTAAGCATCGTCGAAATCTGCTGGATGATGACATTGTTGGTTCCCGCTGCAATCAGGTGATGAAAACTGCTTTCATACTCCTGAAACGCCTTGGGCTCATCGCGCAGACTAGACATCATGCGGTAGTTCTCTTCCAGCTCCGCCAGCTCCTCAGGCGAAGCATACTGTACGAAAAGCTGTGCGTTATACGAGTCGAACATCCGCCGAAATTCCAGTACCGTACGCATCGTCTCTCTGGTTGGCGGATAATAGATCATCCCCAACAATGAGGCGTCCTTGAAGCTGTTGACATAGGTACCCGAACCCTGTACCTTGCGAAGAACAGACAGCGCGCTGAGTTTTTCAATCGCCTGTCGAACCGCAATCCTGCTGACGCCCAACCGGCTGCACAGCTGCTCCTCGGTTTCGATCTTCATCCCGGGTGCCCATTGTCCGCTGCTGATGTGTTCGGTAATGTCTTTGAATACCAGGTTTGAAGCCTGTGCTGAATAAGGCACCTTTTTCCACCACCTTTTCACCTATTGGAATAATTATAACATTTCATCCACCTGTTGAAAAGGAAGCTTATTAGGGGCTTTTTCTCCGGTATTCAGCAAGGGGGCCCGATCAGCTCTTGACCTTTTTCTCCGCTTTCCGCTTCGAACCGCTGGAACGATGCATCTTCTGCTTTCTGCGAAGCGAGGAGGAATACACCGCAAGGCCAACCAGAGTGACCACATAAGGCAGCGCCTGGAAGATCTCAGCCGGCAGGCTGAGGGTCTGCAGGGTGACGGCCAGCGCATTGGCCAGGCCAAAACCGATGGAAGTTACAAAGGTGGGCAGCACGCTCGCGTTGCCCAGGTTCTGCGCCGCGATCGCCATAAAGCCGCGGCCGGCAACCATATCGCGGGCAAACCAGGACAGATATCCCATCGACATGAACACGCCGCCCAGCGCCGTCACAGCGCCGCCGATGATCAGGGTGATGAATTTGGTGCGGTTGACGTTAATTCCAACGCTGGCCGCCGCGTTCTCGTTCTCTCCAACCGTACGGATCCGCAGTCCGAGCGGGGTCTTGAAGATCAGCAGGTAAACAAAGATCGGCAGAATAAACGCGATATAGGTCAGGATATTGTGTCCAGACAATGCCTCGCCCAGAATGGGGATGTTGTCCAGCACGGGAATTGTGATGTTCGGGAAGACCAGACTGGGCAGCGAGTTGGAAGCACCCTTCTCACCGCAGAGAATGTACATCAGGAACACCGTTCCGCCGGAAGCCAGCGTGTTCAGCGCGATACCAGTCAGTACCGCCGCGGCGTCCAGCTTGATGGTAAAGTAGCCGTACAGGATCATGGTAATGATGCCGCCCAGCAGTCCGGCCACAAGACCGGCCAGCAGATTCTGGGTCAGCGCGCTGGCCGCGACGCCGAAGAAGGCCGCAAACAGCATGCTCGCCTCAAATGCGATATGCAGCACGCCGCCCTGCTTGCAGATCAGCGCGCCCATCGCACCATACATCAGCGGAGTGGTGATGCGGATTACCGAGAACAAAAAGCTTGCCGAAAAGATCGACTCGATTACCTTATTCATGCCTGCTCCGCCTCCTTTCCGGCATTCTCCTGTGCCGCCAGCTGCATCTCCGCAGCGCGGACCATCATCTTGTGCTTCTGCTTATACAGGAAGCGCTCGGCGACAACCAGCATCATGATGATCGCCTGAATGATGTTGACCAGCTCGACAGGAATATCGGAAGAACGCGCCAGAATCGCCGCGCCCTCCTTGACATAGGCGTAGAAGAAAGCCGCAATCGGAACCAGCTTGGGGTTATAACCCGCCATGATACCGACCATGATACCGTCAAAACCGAGGTTGGTATTGCCGGAATACTGGAACCGGGTATACATGCCCAGAACCTCGACCGCACCGCCCAGACCGGCAAGGAAGCCGCCGATCAGCTGGGACTTCATGATCGTCCGCTTAACCGGCATACCGCAGTAGGTTGCAAACCCGCTATTCTTACCGATGACCCGGATCTCATAACCGTTCTTGCTTCTGTAAAGATAGAAGTAGCTGAAGATGATAACCACGATCGCAATGATCAGGCCGAAGTGGATCGGCGTACCAGGGATCAGCTTGGGCAGAATCGCGGTGTCGTCAAAGGTCGCAGAGGCGTTGAAGCCGGCGGTGTTATCCCGCATGCTGTGGTTGATCAGGCCGATCGCAATATACATGCAGACATAGTTCATCATCAGCGAACTGACGATCGGCTTGGAATCAAATTTGACATACATAAAAGCGGGCACAAAGCAGGCCATCATGCCGAACAGACCGCCCAACAGGCAGCACAGCGCAATATGAATCACGCTGTTGCCGACATGGAAATAAACCGCCACAATGGTGGCGCCCAACGCGCCGACGGTAAAACCGCCCTCGACCGCCATGTTGGTCTGGTTGGCCGAGAAGATAAAGCAAACCGCGGCGCCGGTGAAGAGCAGCGGAATCATCTTGCTGATGATCTCACCAAATCGGCGCAGAGTGGTAAACGGTCCGACGACAAAGCTGGAAATCGCTTCCACCGGCTCGTCACTAATCATGAGGATGACCGCGAAGGCAAACAGCAGCGCGATCACGATGGCCAGAATCACCCGCATGACGTTAAAGATCTGTTCGATCTCTTTGGGGGTTCTGATCCGTTTTGCCTGTCCCTTATTCATCAGGCCATCACCTCCTGAATTTCTTCCATGGACATCTTTTTCACGCCCAGCATGTACTCGCCCAGCTCATCCTCGCTGACCTTGCTGGCGTCCTTGAAGTAAGCGGCAATCCGTCCATTGTGCATCACTATCAGGCTGTCGCTGACCTCGAGTACCTCGTTCAGGTCGGCGCTGATCAGCAGCACCCCTGCGCCTGCGGTCCGCAGATCGACCAGCCGGCGGCGGATGAAATCGCTTGCGCCGATATCAATGCCGCGGGTGGGCTGGTTTGCAATGATCAGCGAGGCGCCGGAGGTGAACTCGCGCGCGGTGACGACCTTCTGCATGTTGCCGCCTGACAGCATGCGGATCGGTTGATCCCGGTTATCGCACATAACGGCGTATTCCTTGATCAGTTCATCGGCGAGATCATTGATCTTCTTCTGGTTGATCAACACGCCTTTCTGGAATTCCGGCTTATAATAACGGTCGGCCACAATATTGTCGGCAATACTGCCATCTCCGACCATGCCGTAGGTCATGCGGTCCTCGGAGATGTGAGCAACTCCGCTCTCCCGCAACTGACGAACCGTGCAATCGCGGACATCTTTCTGCTGTTCCCCGATCAGAACATCTCCGGCAAAATCCCGATCCAAACCGGTGATGATCTCGCTGATCTCCTTCTGCCCGTTGCCCTCGACGCCGGCGACACCGAGAATCTCGCCGCCGCGAACCTTGAAGCTGACATCGTCGAGAATTTTCTTTTCGCTGGTCAGGAACTTGGTCACATGGCTGACGCTCAGCACCGGGTCGCCCAGCTTCTGCTCGTCCTTATCGATCTTCATGATGATATCGCGCCCGACCATCATCCGGGAGATGTCTGCCTCAGAGACATCCGCAATATTCCGCATCCCGATCGTGGTGCCGGCCCGCATGACCGTTACGCGGTCGCACAGCTCGGTAACCTCATTGAGCTTATGGGAGATGAAGATAACCGTGTGTCCCTGCGCCTTGAGCCCTTTGAGCTCCACAAACAGCTCGCGGGTTTCCTGCGGGGTAAGAACGGCGGTAGGCTCGTCCAGAATGACGATCTTGGCGCCGCGGAGAAGAACCTTCAAAATCTCTACTTTCTGTTTCTGACCGACTGAAAGGTCGCAGATCCGTGCCAGCGGGTCGATCTCAAAATTATATTTCTGCGCCGTTTCTTTTACCATCTCAACGGCTTTCTTCATATCGAAGAAGAGTTTATTTTTTCTCGGCTCCATGCCGATGACCAGATTCTCGGCCACCGTCAGGCTGGGAACCAGCATAAAATGCTGATACACCATACCGATCCCCATCTTAATCGCCATATTGGGGTTCTCGATATGAACCTCTTTCCCGTGCAGCAGGATTCGGCCTTCCTCAGGCTTCTCCACGCCGAAAAGGACCTTCATCAGGGTACTTTTTCCCGCGCCGTTCTCACCGACCAGCGCATGGATCTCACCCTCATCCACCGCGAGGTTCACATTTTTGTTTGCAATAAATCCATTCGAATAGACCTTTCGAATGTTTTCCATTACAAGGACGTTTTTTTCCATGGATAGCCTCCAAACTTGTTCGTCTTTCTTGTCCGGCTACAGCCGGTCCGACGGTATGCAAACAGTCACACACCCTTGGCAGTTCTTCTGTGTACGCATTACCGTCACAGCCCGGACTGCATGGAATAACCCTTATTCCGAATCGGAGCACCTTCCAAAAATAGAAGGTGCTCCGGTTGCAAATCCTTATGGCCTTAGCTTATTTGGAAGCGGTAGCCAGCATCTCCTGCAGAGTCTCGGTATCCAGACCGATCGCGGAAACGATCTCCAGCTCGCCATTGGTGGCGGCAGTCTGAACAGCCTCGATCTCAGCCTTCATCTCATCGGTGAAGATGTTCTGATAGTTGTCGTTGTCGGTCGCCAGACCAACCACGCCCTCCTTCAGGCCCCACTTGACGTAGCTGCCCCACTCGAGGCTGCCGTCCAGAGCCATGCCCAGCAGGGTGCTGACGGTGACGTTCGCCTGCTTGAACATCGAGGTGCAGATATTCGCAGCGGTGGTCGGATCCGTCTCGAGCAGGCTGGTGTACTGGTCGCTGTCAACGCCGATGGAGTAGACGTTGCTCTCCGCGCAGCCGGCCAGGGTGCCCAGGCCCGCAACGCCCGCAACCGAGAAGATCACGTCAGCGCCCTGATCCGCCTGAGCGGTAGCAAGCTCTTTGCCCTTCGCGGTATCCTTGAAGTCGCCGATCCAGGAAACGAGGATGTCGATGTCCTCATCGACCGAATGAACACCCTGGATGTAGCCGATCAGGTAGTCCTCCAGCGCGGTGTTCTGGCCGCCGCCGACAAAGCCGACAATCTTGTCCTCGTTGGCGAGCTCCGCATCGCTGGTGGTCAGCAGGGCAGCCGCAACACCGGCGAGGTACGCGCCCTCGTTCTGAGCGTGATCCATCGAGAAAACATTGGGCAGGCCCAGCTCATCCTGTGCATCATAGAGGATGAACTTCTGGTCGGGGTACTCCTGAGCAACCTGCTGAACAGACTCTTTCAGGTTGCTGGTGCCCGCGACGATGATGTCGCAGTCAGGATCCTCGGCGTACTCCTGCAGAGTCGGAACCTGCAGGGTGACGTCGCCGCCCAGCTCAACGACATTCGCGGTGAACCCGTACTTCTCCGCAGCCTCGGTCAGGCCCTGATAGGACAGGTCGCAGATCGCGTGGTCACCCAGATTGGTGTTCAGGACCAGGGTAACGCCCATTTCGCTCGCCGGCTTGTCAAAGCCCGCAACCACATCGCCGGAAGCGGCGCTGCTGCCCTGAGCGGCGCTGTCACCAGCAGCGCTCGAAGAATCCCCGCCGCCGCAGGCAACCAGAGAGAGAGCCATAGCCGCAACGAGAAGCAGTGAGACGATCTTTTTCATTTGCTTTTCCTCCAATTTTTTCTATTATTTTATCCGCTGGCGCGGTATAAAATCTTGAATCAGGTTCCGCTTTTTGCAGCGCCCCGCAAATGGGTCAGCTGACGGCCAAAAAATTGGCTGGACTTTTGTAGTACCGGACCGGTCAGCAGAATACCGACCACGGTGCCGATTCCCCACTGGGCGCCCAGCAGAATTCCGGTGCCGACCAGCACGGCATCCTGCACAATCTTCGCCACACGAACCGAGATACCAAACCGGGTACGTGCGTATTTGACCAGCCCCTCCAGCGCGCCAAAGCCGCGATCCACCGCCATGTACAGCCCCAAGCCGACACCCATCATTGCGGTGCCCACCAACGTGCACAGAATACGGACAGCCATATTCATCTCGGAGAGTTTCAGCCCCTGTAAAAGCGGAGTGAAGAGATTAACCCACGGTCCAATGGTAAAGACGCAAAGTACCGTTCCGACATTAATATAGGATCGGCAAAGCAGGAAGAGCAGAATCAACAGAGTCGCATTGGCCAGCGTATTGGCGTCTCCATAGGAGATGTTCAGCAACAGGT
This sequence comes from uncultured Pygmaiobacter sp., assembly GCA_944386485.1. GTDB lineage: Bacteria > Bacillota > Clostridia > Oscillospirales > Ruminococcaceae > Pygmaiobacter. Next base: position 12,754 of record CALXBG010000032.1, read on the forward strand.
GCAATCCGTCGCAACAGGTCGCCATCGCGGAGGATCCCAAATCCGCTGCATAAAAAAATGCTGTTCCAAGCGAGGAGATCATCAAGCCAATTTCAATCACCAAAACATCCAGAACTAAACGTAATATCTTTTCTTTGCTAATCAACATTCAAACTTCCATTCATCATTCATTCTTTTTGAAACCAACAACTAGGCAGCTCTGGCATCATCGCAGTTTCACCAATCTTTTTGTCGCATAATTATTCTATATTGGGCTTTCTCCCCTGTCAATCTGCTTTTTTCACAATTTATGCTCAATTTTGATGTACAAAACGTAGAATCACTATTGTTTTTCATATTATGATATTGTAATATCTTTACTCGGTGCTATAATGAATGAAACATCCGTACCTTTTTTATTTATAAAAACTTAAATGGAGGTTTTCTCTATGGCACAGCATGATGAACTGATGCACCACATCAAATGCAAACCCGGCGATATCGGCAGATATGTCATTCTCCCCGGCGATCCCGGCCGGGTTGAAAAGATCGCCGCTTATCTAGACAATGCCCACCATGTACAGACCTATCGCGAGTACACCACCTGGACCGGCGAGCTGGAGGGCGAGAAGGTTACCGTCATGTCCACCGGCATGGGTGGTCCTTCGACTGCCATCGGCGTCGAGGAGCTCAAGATGTGCGGCGCGGACACCCTGATTCGGGTCGGCACCTGCGGCGGCATCGATCCCTCGCTGGTTCCCGGCACCCTGATCATTCCCACCGGCGCCATCCGCAAGGAGGGCACCGGCCGCGAGTATGCTCCCATTGAGTTCCCCGCGGTTCCGAACTATGATCTGGTTACCGCGCTGAAGGCTGCCGCCGACAAACTTGGCTACCGCAGCGCGATGGGCGTTGTTGAGTGCAAAGACAGCTATTATGGTCAGCATGCGCCCGAGACCATGCCCACCGAGGACGAGCTGCTCTCCAAGTGGAAAGCTTGGCAGCGCGCCGGTGCGGTTGGCAGCGAGATGGAGAGTGCCACCCTCTATGTTGTCGCCAGCGTTCGCCGGATGCGGGCAGCTACCGTGCTTCTGCTCTGCCGCAACATCGAGCGTGAGAAAGCAACCGGCCTGACCGATACCGATTGGGAGACCGCCCACGCGATCGAGACCGCCGTCGAGGCAATCCGGATGCTGATCCATCAGGACCGCAACAAGGGCTAAACTGAGAGTTTCAATCTCCTGCAAGAAATACAGCTTTCAAAGAAGCGGACAGCCACTTCAACCTCGAAGGGCTGCCCGCTTCTTTTTGTTTTCTGCCTTCTACTTTGATATCAATAAAATCTTTCTGGTTTCAAGCCAGCAGTTCTGGACGGATCTTTCGTCACAGACACAGCTTTGAGCAGAGCAAGAATCGCTTTGCCCTGAACGCAAGATATGCTATAATGGGGAAAACGCGCACACACGGATCACGATTGTGCGGAGAGGAGATACAGGGTGAAACAGGAGAAGGCGATGTGGCCGGAGAGCTATTATCGGGAAAACGATCCCGCAAAGCGGTGGGAACTGCTTCAGGAGGCGGCACGCGAGGGCTGGATCGACCAGCAGGAACAGACGCTTCGAGAGGAGCTCTGGTCGCTCCGGTACGGGCAGAAGAAGGTCAAAAAGGGGCCGCCCCATGATGGGTACATCGGGTTTTGGGTGACAATGAATCTGAATCTTCAGGATATTGACTCCCGTTTTCGGCGCCGGTCGATTCTTCGGGAAACCGATCAGCTGTTGACCGATCTCGGAATCGACGCAACACAGCTTGAAGGCTCCCGGCGGGAACTGGTCTATCTTGAGCTCCTGCATGCGATGCGGATCTTTTACAGCACCTGTACCGACGGTACCTATAATAGCCAGCTGTTTGGCTTAATGCGGCTCAAAGAGGACAAGCTGATTGAAAAAATCATCTACGATATTTTCAATATTGCCTATCGCATGCCCAAAAAACTTGCAATGAGCGAGCGTTTCGTGCTGTTGCAGCAGGCCGCATATAAAGGTTTTTATGAGAGATACCCGAATCACGTTGATCTGTTGGACCAGCTGATTGAGAGCGAGCAGGAAAAATGAGCGAAACAGTCTTGGTCACAGGAGCATCCGGAGGAATCGGTCGCGCGACCGCACAGCTGTTCGCACAGAACGGCTATAACGTCGTAATGGCCTGCCACCGACATGAGCGGGCGGCAAAGGAAGTGAGCGAAGCGCTCAATGCACAGGGATTACAGACCGCCGTGGTTACAGCCGATCTATCCGATCCTTCTGCCGCACGACAGCTTGTAAAGCAGGCGGTCACGTTGTTTGGCGGTTTGGATGTGCTGGTGAACAATGCCGGAATGGATCTGGCCGGTCTTTTTACCGATCTCACCGACGCCGAGTGGGAGCAGTTGCGCCGGGTCAACCTGGATAGTGCACTCTGCTGCGCGCAGGAGGCGGCGCGGCAGATGATCTCCCGCAAGCGGGGCAGCATTATCAATATTTCATCCATCTGGGGGCAGACTGGCGCTTCCTGTGAGGTAGCCTATTCGGTTTCCAAAGCAGGCCTGATCGGTTTGACCCAGGCGCTTGCAAAAGAGCTCGGCCCCAGCGGCATTCGGGTCAACTGTGTCGCGCCGGGGGTAATCGATACCGAGATGAATGCCCGGTTGACCCCGGAAGATCTCGCGCAGTTGGCTGACGAGACTCCGCTGGGACGGATCGGCAGCCCGCTCGAGGTCGCGCAGGCGGTATTTTTTCTGGCTTCCCCTGCGGCCTCTTTTATTACCGGACAGGTTCTCGGTGTTAACGGCGGATTGTTGATCTAAAAAAACGGTTGCTTTTTTTCTGGTTGTTTTTTATAATATTGCTATGAAGTGTGAAAGTGCAAAAGCGATACGGAAAAGGAGCTGAAGGTATGGCGGGAAAAGACATTCTCCACCAGCCTGAAACAGAGCAGCTGTTTCGGGCAATCGCGGCGCTGGGCAGCTATGAAGAGTGTGCGGCATTTTTAGAAGATCTTTGCACGCTCAAGGAACTGCGGGATATGGCCCAACGGCTAAAAGCTGCACAGATGCTGCTTTCCGGTTTCACCTATGACCAGATCCAGAAAGAGGTTGAGATCAGCACCGCCACCATCAGTCGAGTTAATCGCTGTATTCAATATGGCCCCGGCGGCTATGAGCAGCAGCTGAAGAAAATCGGCGCACTCAAGGAGCACAAAAAGTAAATTTCACAGCGCCGGCAAGCCGGCGCTGTATCTTTTTTGAGAAGAATTTTCAAAAATCAGAATTTATTTCAAAATACCGCTTGACAGAAAAGTATTTTTGAGATAAAATATATTTCGTCGCCGCGAGTCAGCAAAGCTGAACCGGCACTTAATCTGCGGCTTTAGCTCATCTGGTAGAGCGCCACCTTGCCAAGGTGGAGGTAGCGAGTTCGAGCCTCGTAAGCCGCTCCATTGCTGGAAATCCAGCAAAATGATCCAGACTCCCGGTTGACTCGCGCCGTCAATTGTGGACAGCGATTGTTCATGGTGCGGGAGCATAGCTCAGCTGGGAGAGCACCTGCCTTACAAGCAGGGGGTCACAGGTTCGAGCCCTGTTGTTCCCACCAGAGCTGGCCCGGTAGTTCAGTTGGTTAGAACGCTAGCCTGTCACGCTAGAGGTCGTGAGTTCGAGCCTCATCCGGGTCGCCATTTGCCTCTGTAGCTCAGTCGGTAGAGCAGAGGACTGAAAATCCTCGTGTCATTGGTTCGATTCCGATCGGAGGCACCAAAATAGAGCCAAGCGAATTTCGCTTGGCTCTGTTTTTTTGTCTTTTTTCAGATTAGTCGATGACCGTCTGTGTCCGGCCAATCCCCACAACCGCATTGGCCAATTTGCGCCAGCTATTGCAGCCGCAAATTCCATCCGCGGTCAGGCCGTTGCTGCGCTGAAAAGCACGCAGCGCGGTCTCGGTATTTGCCCCGAAGATACCGTCCAATGTTTTGGTACTATATCCAAGCGCGTTCAGCGCGTCCTGCAAGATCAGCACATAGGTGCTGCGGTTGCCGCGGCGCACAGTTGGATATCCACTAGTTCCGCCACAGGCGGGTTTGCCATAGCGGCGGTCAAAATGTACCCAGGTCGGGGTCATTGAAAGCGGCTCCACATAGCCCCAGACGCCCAGATCGGTGGCAACCTGCCAGATCCGGCGGCGCTGGGTACTGGACAGCGTCTGCCCCACATCAAAGGCAACACCGGCATAATGCTGGCTGGTCGTCCCATGCCCGCCTTCCCAGATTCGTTTGAACGCGTAACCAACCGGGATTCCGCTGCCGTAGCTGCGGCGGGTTTGATTCCAGCTCTCCATCGCCCGCACAGTAGTCCAGAGGGTCGGGCTCTTGCTGCTACCCCGGAACTCCCGTACCCGCAATGTGGTACCATAGGAATACGGCATGGACTCGCTCTCGTTGCGGTAGTAGATGTACAGCCGGTTTTCATATTCGTCGTAGACAAAGATCTTGGTCTTGGCTGTGGCCCGTCCGGTCAAGGTCAGATAGTAGTTATGGATGACATCCCAGGTCGCACGATCAACAAATCCGGTCGCGGGAATCCCAAACCCCATCTGGAAGGCGATAACCGCATCCCGGGTCGCCTCATCAAAATATCCGTCGCTGCGAACAAAGCCGGCGGCGCAGTAGAGCTCCGCGATGGTGTTCATATAGAACTGAAGCTCTTGTACTGCGGGTCCGGCGCTGCCAACGGTCAGCAGATAACCCGGGTATTCCCCATCGGCCGACTTTCCGAAGCTGCCGGCGGAAGAGAGCAGATCGAAGGTCATCGAGAGCAGCGCATTCCAGGTCTCCTCGTCAACCACGCCGGTTACCGGAAGGCTGAACTCCTGCTGAAAATTTTCTACTGCAAGCCGGGTCTCTTCACCATAAAAACCGGTGACAGGGACCTCCCGCAGCGCTGGATAGAACAGCTCACCCAGCGCAAGGGCGAATTGGATGAACCAGACGGCCTGCCCTTCGGTATTGACGGCCAGCGGATTACCCGGATAGAGGTCAAACCGGTAAGCGATCACCGGGCCGTCCACCGTCCGCAGCTTTTCGTAGGTGGCGTAGAGCGCCTGCCAGGTCGCCGGGCCAATGATCCCATCCGGGGTCAGATTGGAAATCTGCTGAAAGGCGATGACCGCATCCCGAGTTGCGGGCCCGAATACCCCGTCATAGTTGATGCGCGGGATACTGGTGTAGTAGGCAGAAAGCAGATAGAGATAGAATTGTGCCTCCTTGACCTTGATACCGGTGCTTCCTACCCGCAGCGGCGTGCCGGGATAAACGCCGGGGGTCTCGTTCTTATCCAGCACGCCATTGATTTGGCTGGTATAAACCTCGTACAGCTTATTCCAGGTTGCGGGGCCAACAACACCGTCTACCGTCAGCGAAAATCTGGATTGGAACGCCCTTACTGCCGCCTCGGTTGCATTGCCGAAGATCCCATCTGGGGTGACCGCGGGGATCGTCGAATAGAAATCGCTGAGCACCGACAGCCAGAACTGGATCAAACGCACGCTGTTCCCTCGGCTACCCTGACGCAGCGGTGTGCCGGGATACTGTCCGGGGAAGTTGGTGCCGGGACTGGAGATGTCGCTCTCGATGCTCTGGTAGGTATCATACAGGCTCTCCCAGGTTGCAGGGCCGACAACGCCGTCCACCGTCAATCCCGCATATTGCTGATAGGCTCGCACCGCGGCGGTAGTAGCCGCACCAAAGACCCCGTCTACCGTTACATCCGGCACCGAGGCAACATATCCCGAAATGGTAGAGAGCCAGAATTGAATCTGGGTCACCGAACCCCCGGTACTGCCCAGTCGCAGCGGACTTCCTGGATAAACGCCGGAGGAGGGCTGCCCATTAGGCAGTTCGCCCTCACTAGTCAGTTCAGCCAGTTTTTTGACCGAGGCATAGATGTAACTGATCTTGTACCAGGTCGCCCGTCCGATCACTCCGTCGGCGGTCAGGCTGAATTGCTTTTGAAATTTCTTTACCGTCTGCTCGGTATCCGAGCCAAATACACCGTTGATATTGGCAATCGTACCGATACCGGGGTAGTTTTTGGCAATTCGGTTGAGCTGCCGCTGGATAATTCTCACATCGTCACCGGTACTTCCCAAACGCAGAGGGGTGCCGGGGTAGCTTTCCTTCACATCCTGAATATTGTCGGTGGTCACCAGTTTGATATCGTTGCCGTAGTAATACCGCAGAATCTGCAGCGCACTATATCCCTGATCCGCAAGATCCTTGGTGCCCCATTGTTTCATGCCGGGGCAGCTGACCGACTTGCCATCGCAGTACTCTGCATAGTAGGGTTCGACTGCATTTCCCTTTTGGATGTAGGTATCGAAGATCTCATCCACCAGCTTGCTGATGGACTCAAAGATATTCCGTCCGTGGACATAGTACTGATCATAACTGGTGGAGTTGGTGATATCGAAATCATATCCCTTGCCCTTGCTGCGGTACCATTCGGTAAAAATCCGGTTGAGCGCAAGGCTGATCTGCGCGTGAATATTCGCCCGCAGCGACTGTTCGGGCCAGGTGGGATAGATTTCACTGCTCGCCACATTCTTGATATAGTCCCGGAAAGGTACCGTTACATTCCGCGCGTTCGAAGCAGGGGTTCCCAGATGTACCACAATTTTATTGGGGATGACCACCTCTCGGAGAATCCGTTCACAAAGAACCGCAGGGCCGCTGCCGGATCCGCCCTCCTCGGCGAAGAGGGTATGCTCCGGAATATTAAAAATCTCCGGCTGAGAACGGAAGACCGCATTTTCTTCCAGCGGAATCATATTGAGGTCGACCATCGCGTTCTGTCCATCAAAAACCTGAACGCCATTGATGACAATGGGATAATAGCCCTCGTGATCCACCGTAATGTTATAGACCGCATAAGGCAAGACCGAATTGTTGTTTTCGTCGAGCGAGTAGCTCTTATCGGGCGCTGAAAGCCGAATCGGCTCCGCATATCCGGAATCATCGGTGGTGACATTCCGGGCGTCTCCCGTACCCGAAGCCGGGCGCACATGGGCGGTCACGCCGGAAACCGGAATCCCATCGGTCGCCGAGCGAGAAAAAATTTGAAGGGTGCCATAGCTCATAAGCGTATTCCTCCTGAATTGTTCGGCGGACTCAAAACGGCCGCCGTCACCTCAGAGTATGCAGCAGATGCCTAAGGCGGAACGAAAACGGCATGGCACATTCCCCCCCCCGGAGCACAGAAACAGGCCGGTCTGCCAATACGGCAAACCGGCCTGTTTGAAAATATTCAAGCAAGGGCAATAATCAACGTCCCCGCTGTGACCAGCGCAGCGCCCAGCAGTGTTTTTCCGCTTGGCATCTCCCGCAGCAGAAGTGCCGCAAGAAGAATGGTCAATACAAGGCTGAATTTATCAATTGTGACTACCGGGGCTGTGGGCCCCGTCTGAAGCGCACGGTAATAACACAGCCAACTCGCTCCGGTGGCAAGTCCGGAGAGGGCTAAAAACATCCAACTGCGCCTACTAATCTCCCGCACACCAGCGAGGTTTCCTGTAAACAACACTATCATCCAAGCCATAATCAAAACAAAGACGGTGCGGATGGCGGTCGCAAGATTCGAATTGACGCCATCGATACCAATCTTGGCAAGCACCGCGGTTAGTGCGGCAAAAAATGCGGAGCCACAGGCATAGATCGCCCACATGCGTCATACCTCCTCAGAACTCCGGCCGGTTCTCCGCCGGCATCGGACAACGGTATCCGTCGGGGCAACTGTGCTTCCATTCCTCCCTCGCGCGGGCCAGCAGCGCGGGATCCTTGGCCGCGCGCACAGCGGTCAAAGCCAGTACCTTTGCCGCGGTAACCAAACCTTTGTCACCGATCGGGCTGTTCGCCTGTGCGGTCATCTGCCAGGTATGCCCACCGGTTCCCAGGGCCCGTGCCGCCACCTCACATTGCGCGGTGGGCGCACAGTAGCTCACATCGCCGACATCGGTACTGCCATAGGAGGTGCGCCCCGGCGCAAAATAGAGGGGATGAACCTCATCGTCCAGCACCTTGCCTGCAAACCACCCATCATCCAGGTTATTCTCCTCACAAGGGCCCTGCAGATTGCTGCGCCGCTCACCCTCGCTCAGGCTGGCGGCAAACTGCGCGGCGAGCGCCCTGTCCGCATCGTCAAAAGCCGGCGCACCAACCTCCTGCATACAAGTATCCATCAGTTCGCTGAGCACCCGGTTGGGCACATAGTCGGAAAACCCGTCGATGATCTTGTACTCCATCTCGGTCTCGGTCATCATCGCAGCGCCCCCGGCGACCTTGTTGAGCCGGTCAAACAAGCGGAACATTCCATCTACCCGAGCCGCGCGGATGTAATAATGCAGACTGGCGCTGGCCTGCACGACATTCGGCGCAGTACCGCCAACATCCCGAAACGCATAGTGCAGCCGGCAGTCTGAGGTTATGTGCTCCCGTAAAAACTGGCAGCCGATATTCATCAGCTCCGCCGCATCCAATGCACTGCGACCGGCATGCGGGGCACTTCCGGCATGGGCCGCGCGGCCCCGGAAGGTGTAGAGAACCCCCATCACCGCAAGAGCCCCCACCCCCTTGACCGCGTTGATCTCAGCAGGGTGCCAGGTCAAAGCCGCATCAAGATCGTCAAACGCGCCCTCCCGCGCGAGATAGACCTTGCCGCCGCCATCCTCCTCAGCCGGACAGCCGTAAAGCCGTACGGTCATTGTCAGACCGGTTTGCTGGATATAGTCCTTGACCGCAACCGCCGCAGCATAAACGGCGCTGCCCAATAAACAATGGCCGCAGCCATGCCCTGGAGCACCTTCCTCTACCGGTTGCCGGGTCGGGCAGGCCGCCTTTTGGGACAGGGCGGAAAGCGCATCATATTCGGCAAGCAGGCCGATGACGGGGCCACCATTGCCATAACTGGCGAGAAAAGCGGTGGGCATGCCGCCGATCCCGCGGGTAACGGTAAACCCTTCTGCCTCCAGCGCATCCGCTAGTGCGGCGGCACTCTTCACCTCACGGAAATTCAACTCGGCCGCTTCCCAGATCTCACGGTTGAGCGCGATTGCCCGCTCCGCCTTTGCGTCCACCAGCCGGGAAATCACCTCCAAATCCTGTTTCATCTGGCAGTCCCCCCCTCTTTTTTAATTATTCTCAGTATAGTACGCTGCGGCGCTCGGTTCAAGCGGATTGGTTCGCCGCGGGGTAAAAATGGACATGTGTCCTATGTCAATTTTGAAACTGTGCTATAATAGCAATCGACGGCCGCGGCTGCCGTGGCAAATGATCGGTTGAAGGAGAAGAAACATGATACTCAACAGGTGCAACTTTTTTTCCAAAACGCTGTTAAACCATGTAGATCTGGACATTCTGCTGCCCTCGATGCCGGATAATGACTGCATCGGCGCATCGCTGGATGAAATCTACCGCGAGCGAGCGCCCTGGCCGACCCTTTACCTGCTGCACGGTGCGCTGGATGACCACAGCTGCTGGCTGCGGCACACCGCGATCGAGCGGTACGCCGAAGCGGCGGGAATGGCGGTAATCATGCCTTCGGGTCAAAACGGCTTTTATACCAATGCAAAGTACGGACTGAATTATTTTGATTTTATTACCGAAGAGCTCCCCCGACTGGTGCAGAACCTCTTCCCTGTCAGCCGCCGTCGGGAGGACACCTATATCGCCGGCCCCTCGATGGGTGGTTATGGCGCGACCAAATGCGCGCTGCGCTGCCCGGACCGGTATCAGGCCTTTGCAGACCTGTCCGGCGCGGTGGATCCCGTTGAGCTGGAGCCCAAGATGAAGGCGATGGGATTTGGATTCTTCCGCTATGATCTCATCTGGGACGGGGTTGCAAAGATGCAGGGCACGCAGGACGACGTCTATCTGCTCGCATCGCAGCTGCGGAACGCAGCGGTCAAACCGCAGGCCTTTGTTTACTGCGGCATTGAGGATGTGGCAAATCACGGGATGAATCTGCGTCTGTTCGAGACGCTGAAGGAAAACGGGTTTGATGCACAGTTCCAGGACGGTCACGGGCTTCATGACTGGGCATACTGGGATACCTGCATCAAGGATTTTCTTGAGAAGATCGCGCAGGAGCGCGCTGCGCGCGGCTAAAGCCGATCATTTGAACAGACACGAAAAGAGCGGTTCTCCGATCTGCACGGAGAACCGCTCTTTGTATTTTCAGTAAATAAATCAGCCGATCAGACCCGTCCGTTTTCCAGCGCGCCAATCCGCGGACGATACTTCCAATAGACATAGAAGGAGATGGCGACATTCAGCGCGTCCGCCATGACCTGCGACCAGACGATTCCGAACATGCCGAAGATTGCGTTGAGGAGGAAAAGCATCGGGATATTCAGCACCAGCCAGCGGGTCGCGCCCAAGAAAAGAGAGATTCTGCCGCGGCCGAACGCCTGGAACAGATAAACGGTGAAGAAGCTGAGGAACATCAGCGGGGTGGCGAGCACCCGCACCCGCAAGAACTGAGAGGCCAGTTCCACCGTCTGCGGGTCCGAAATAAAGATGTTGGCAAACTGAACCGCAAACAGCTCATACAGGAGAATACTGATCGCGGCAATCACCAATCCCAGCGTGCGGGAAAGACGAATGGTGTCTTCGGTGCGCTTCCGGTTTCCCGCCGAATAGTTATAGGCAACCAGCGGCATCATACCCTGGCAGATACCCACACCGACATTCAGCGGGAACCGCTCGATCTTGAGCACAATACCGATCGCGGCCAGCGCCAGATCATGGTAAGAGACCATCAGCTTATCGATGATAACATAGTCCAGATCAAACAAAAAGGTCGTGACTGCTGACGGGATGCCCACCGCGAATACCGCGAGGACATTCCCTCTGCGCGGCATACCAATTTTAGGAGAAAAGGCAATGATCGATCCGCGCCCCATCCGCAGCACAACGACCAGAAAATAGAGCAGCGCGATACAGTTGGACAGGCAGGTAGCAATACCTGCGCCGAGCACCTCGTAGCCGTCAGGCAGCAGCACAAACATAAACAGCGGATCCAGCGCGATGTTGAGCAGCCCGCCCAGAATGATGCCGGTGCTTGCCTGACGGGATCGCCCGATACTGCGAATCAGGGTGGCCAGCAGGTTGGAGAGTACCGTCGGCACCCCGCCGACGACAATAACGCAGAACGCATACTGCCGCGCATACTGATAGGTATTCTCGCCCGCACCGAGCAGTTTCAGCACCGGCTCCATGAACATCCCGATGCCCAGCGCAAATACCGCGGCGATCGCGATGCCCAGCCAGAGAGAAAAGACGCTGACCCGCCTCGCCTCTTCTTCCTCCGAACGGCCCAGCAGCCGGGAGATCAGCGTACCGCCGCCGCTGCCCGCAAGACCGGCAAGGCAAAGGCTGATATTGAAGACCGGCAGGATCAGCGAGGTCGCCGCAACCATATAGGGGTTGTTTGTCTGCCCAACGAAGAAGGTGTCCGCCATGTTGTAGATCAGTACGATCAACTGGCTGATCACCGCGGGAAACACCATCATTCGCAGCGCGGTCGGGATCGGCAGATCCCGGAAAATATCATCCTGTGAACCGCGCGCCTTTGTCTGCATTGTTCCTCACCTACACTTTCCCGTTTTTTCGCCACAAAAGAGCGACAAGAAGCCCCCGACCATTATGGCCGGGGGCTCTGCGCGGAGTAACCTCCGCGGCGAATGGAGCAGGTGAAGGGAGTCGAACCCTCGTCCTCAGCTTGGAAGGCTGATGTACTAGCCGTTGTACGACACCTGCATAAGGTCCCACAAAGGGACCTTTACATTATAGCGTTTTCCTGTTGGAAATGTCAAGCATTTTGCCTGTTTTCCCTTTATAATGCAGAAGATTCCTGCGCCTGGCCGTTGACTAACAGCCGCCCGTCCTGTGCATCCAGCGAAATATCTCCCTGTGCGCTGCCGTTCACAATCCGTTCGGCAATCGGGTCTTCGACCTCTTTGCGGATCACCCGCCGCAGGTCCCGCGCGCCGAACCGGCCGCCGCTTGCCTTTTCGCAGAGCAGCCGCAGCGCCGCCGGCGTATAGGTGAGGGTGATTCCCTTATCCAGCAGCGGCTGACGATATTCTTCGAGCATCAGCGCCGCAATCTTCTCGAGGTCCGCATCGGTCAGCGGATTAAATGCGATGACCTCATCTACTCGGGCGAGAAACTCGGGCCGCAAAAAGTCCCGCAGCGCCCGCATCGCCTTGTCCTTGCTCATCTGGGCCACCGTCTTGTTGAAGCCGGTCTCCCCTACCCGGTCGCTGCTGCCGGCATTGCTGGTCATGCAGATAACGGTGTTCTCAAAGTTAACCGTCCGCCCCTGCGCGTCGTTGATCTTGCCCTCGTCGAGAATCTGCAGCAGGATATTCATCACATCCGGGTGCGCCTTCTCAATCTCATCAAAGAGCACCACGCTGTATGGCCGGCGGCGCACCTTTTCGGTCAGCTGACCCGCCTCATCATAGCCGACATAGCCCGGGGGAGAACCGATCAGCCGGGAGACGGCGAACTTCTCCATAAACTCGCTCATATCCAGCCGGATCAGCGGGTCGACCGTGTCAAACAATTCGCTCGCGAGCTGCTTGACCAGCTCAGTTTTGCCCACGCCGGTGGGGCCGACAAAGATAAAGCTGGCCGGCCGCCGACGGCCCGAAATACCCGCGCGGCTGCGCTTGATTGCCTTGGCTACCAACTCAACCGCCTCATCCTGGCCGATGATCTTCTTTTTCAGATTGCCCTCAAGTGCGTTGATCTTGAAGAAATCACTCTGCTGGATCTTGACCGCCGGAATCCCGGTCCACAGCTCGATCACCTTGGAAACATCCTCCGGCTCGACCGCGATCTGCTCGACCGCCGCCTTTTTGGTCTCCCGCTCACCGCCCAGCCGCAGCAATTCGCTCTTTAGATTGGCCAGACGCTCAAAGTCCTGCGCCTCGGCGTCGGACTTTTGCTCCAGCGCCTGCCGCTCGGCATCAAGCTCCTCAATCCGCTTTTCGAGATTGAGATACTCGGTGATCTCAGGGTGGCGCAGACTGCAGCAGGCGGCCGCCTCATCCATCAGGTCGATCGCCTTATCCGGCAAAAACCGGTCGGTGATATACCGCTCGGAGAGGGTGACTTCCATCCGCAGAATCTCAGGGCTGATCTTGACGTGGTGGTGCTTCTCATAATAGGGCGCAATTCCCAAGAGTACCGAAACGGTATCCTCAATCGAAGGCTCCTCCACCTTGACCGGCTGGAACCGGCGCTCAAGCGCCTGGTCCTTCTCGATATACTTGCGATACTCGGCGAAGGTGGTCGCGCCGATGACCTGAATCTCTCCGCGCGAAAGGGCGGGCTTAAGGATATTGGCGGCGTTCATCGCTCCCTCGGAGTCTCCTGCGCCGGTGATATTGTGAATCTCATCGATGAAGAGGATCACATTGCCCGCAGCCTTCACCTCGCTGATAAGGCCCTTGACCCGGCTCTCAAACTGGCCGCGGAATTGGGTTCCGGCAACCAGCGCGGTGAGGTCAAGCAGGTAGATCTCCTTATCCGCCAGCCGGCTGGGCACCTGACCCTGCGCGATTCGCTGGGCGATTCCCTCTGCAATAGCGGTCTTGCCGACGCCGGCCTCGCCGATCAGGCAGGGGTTGTTCTTCTGGCGACGGCAGAGAATCTGGATCGCCCGGTAGATCTCCTTATCCCGGCCAACAATCCGGTCCAGACGGCCTTCTTGCGCCTTGGTGGTCAGATTTTCACAGTAGGTGTCGAGAAACTTACGCTTTTTCCCCTTTTCCTTTGCACGGGGATCCTTCTTTTGGTCGGCGCCATCCTCTACCGGCCGGTATTCGGCATCCTGCGCGCCGCCCATACGGCCCATCAGGTTGAAGGGGAAGGTTGCGCTGCCGCCGGGAGTAAAATCGTCGTCGCCCTCTTCCTCGTCGGCGCCCTCCATCATCCCCTCCATCGCCTCGGCGCCGCCGTTCTGCATAAAGGCAGAAAAGCGGTCCTCCATCTGCTCGAGATCCTGATCGGTGATGCCGAACTGCTTCATCAGGTCATCGACCGGCTTGATCCCAAGCTCCTTCGCACAGGTCAGGCAGTAGCCGTCTGCGCGGCTCTCTCCCGCCTCCATTCGCTGGACAAATACAACTGCAGGGCGCTTTTTGCAGCGCACGCAGATCATCTGTCTCGCCATTTACTCATCTCCTTTTCGCAGGGCCGGCGCACAGCCGGTCCTCTCGCGGCCGGCAGCGCCGTCGCATCTGGAACACCTTTCTAGAATACCGTTTTATACAAAGGGATTATACCTTGAGAAAAACTGGTAAAACAGGCTGCCGGACAAAGTTTCGTTGTTAAAATAGGGCAATTCGTTGCCGGTGATGACAATTACCGCCCAGAGCGCGCAGAGCGCCAGCAGAATATATACCACACCGAGCACAACGCCGGTGACAATTCCCAGCGTACGGTTAAGCCCCCCCATAATGGGAATGTGGTTGACGTTGGTCAGCGCCGAGGCCAAAAAGCCGATCAGAACACTCACCACCGCAAAGGATACGAAGAAAACCACCACCGAGATAATCGGCAGAAAAAGCGGGGCGATAATCTGATCCACCACCTGTGCCGCGATGCCGGGGGTATCCGAGTCCAGAATCCCCTGCAACTGCTCTCCTCCGCCGATCAAGTGTTCGACCAGGCTGTCGGGCAAGAAGGCGGCGAGTTTATCCACCACCGCTTGAATGGAAACCTGGCCACCCTCGCTGATCATCTGGGAGGTCTGCTCGATCAGGTTATTCTTAAAAAAGGTATTAAATACAGTATCGGACAAACCGGTCGCCGCCAGCCAGGACACCGCCAGCGCCAGCGCGGTACCGCAGAGCTTGAGAATCGTGGCGAGAAAGCCGCGTTTTGCCGCGACAACAACCGCGATTACCAGAATGGCCAGCAGCGCCAGATCAAGAAACAATGCGGATGAAATGGTCATGCGTACAACTCCTCCCGCCCCCGGTAGGGGCCGTTAATGGGCGGGCTCAGCCACGCTTTTTTCCCGCGCAGCCTGCTCCGCCCATAATAAATAGGTATTTTAACACAACTTATTGATTCGTTAAAGGCGTTAATTGTAAAATTTCTTTTGTCGTGACAGCGAGCGGCTGTTTGCCGACCGCCACCAATCTCCCCTCGGAGGAAAGGCTCTGTGAGACGACCTGTTTACCGGTCAGATCATACCCCACCGCCGTCTCCTCGCCGATAAGGTAAAAATTCTCGCTGCCCAGCGCTGCGTCCGCAAGGTCAAAAGCATAGGAGACCGCGGTCAGCTGCTGCAATGTCTCACCCAGCAGCAGACAGCTGCCGGACACGCCGCTGCCAACCCGGTCAAAAACCAGCAGCGTATTGCGCCCATAAAAGTCGGCAGTCAAAAGCTGACGGTCGCCGTAGTCATACCTCGCGCGTTCCTCTCCGGTCGCGGGATCGTAAAGCGCTGTGAACTCATCACAGATAACTACCAACATCCCGTCGGCGGAATAGTGCAGCTGCAGCGGGGTGCAGCCGGGAAGATCAACGGTAACCCGCTGTGCATCAGAGCTTGCCGTCAGATCATAAAATTGCAGCTGCGCGCCAAAGCTTCCATTCTCCACCTTCATACAGACGACCGCCATCTGGTTTCCGCTGCCGGATAGCTCGACCAGATAGGGGTAATACTCCGCCAGATAGGCGTAATAGATTTCCTCAAAATTCAGATCATAAACGGTAATCTCGGCCAGATACCGCTCCGACCGGGTGGCGACCGCAAGGGTCCCCCCTTTTGCCATATCGGCGGTGAGAATCGGATATTCGGTCGTCCGGGTCATCAGGGTACGGCTGCGGGACTCCACCCGCAATTCCTTGCCTCCCTGATCATAAACGCAGATCCGCGTCTTTCCCGACGTCATGGCGGGGGAAGCATATCCATGCTGCACGCTGTGCAGCTGACGCGCCGTTGAGGAGTAGAGCACCAGCTCGGACGAACCGCACAGCGCGACGCCGCCGCTGATCGGCTGAATATCAAACAGCCCCTCGATCTGCTGATCGACCGGCCATCCTTTGCCGGGGGTCAGCGCAATCCGGGTCGTATCCAATAGATCGCTGAACAGGTTGATTGAAGCGGAAAAGATTCCCCCAAGATACAAAAAGAAGGCAATCAGCGCAATAAGCGCCAGCGCCGCACGGCGCATCCGCCGCTCGTGCTTGCGCCGGCGAATCTGTTCGAGCCGGGGTACGTCGCTCTTTGGGCCGTGCTGCGCCCGCACTTCCTGTGCCGGTGCGGCAGGTGCGGATTTCTTGCGGCGGAAAAGCCAGCCGCGGCGTTCCGGCTTGGACTTTTCGGGCTGTTCCGGCTGCTCCGGCTCCGGATCGGGCTCCTGCGGGGCAGGTTCGGAATAGAAGCTCTCCCCCTGCCGCGCACGCTGCGCCTGCTGCGCCGCGCGGCGGTAGGCCTCCATGCTGGAGATTCGCTCCTTCTTCTCTTTTTTCTGCCACAGGCTCATAAAATTTCTTCTCCGTCTATCGTAAATTCATCATATCGCACCCGCGCGAGGGCAAGCCCCTTCGCCGGGGCAGTCGGTCCCGCCGCAGCACGATCCCGCGCGGCGAGAATATCGGGTATCTGAAGCGGGTCCATTCGGCCGGCCCCGACCTCAACAAGAGTTCCTGCCATAATCCGCACCATGTGATAGAGATAACCGTCGGCCTCAACCAGCAGCCGAAGTTCGGCGCCCTGCCGGCAGACGGTAAAGCTATGCACCGTTCGCACCGTGCTGCCTCCCTGCGCCGCAATGCTGCTGCCCGCCGCCATAAAGCTGGCAAAATCATGGCGGCCGCACAGCCGCGAGGCTGCTTGCTGCATCGGTTCGAGCGCAAGACGCGGCCAAACCCGCCAGCATACCTCTCGGGTAAAGGGCGAATCGGCCGGCGCGTTGCGGATCCGGTAAAGATATGCCTTGGCGGTACAGCTATACCGGGCGTGGAACTCCTGCGGAACCTCCCGCGCGTCAAAAACCCGCAGATCGGGCGGCAGATGCGCGTTGAGGGCGAGCGGCAGCTTTTCGCAGGGAATCCGGCTGTCGGTAAAAAAACTCACACAGTAGGCCAGCGCATGAACCCCCGCATCGGTGCGGGAACAGCCCTTGATCTCCTCCCGCACACCGACCACCGCACAGATCGCATCCTGCAGCACCTGGGTCACGGTCAACGCATTCTCCTGTACCTGGAAACCGTGGTAACCGGTTCCCAGATAGGCCAGCGAAAGGGCGAGATGTCTTCTCATCCCAGCATCCCCCACAGCAGATCCGAACCGCCGATCACAACAAAAAGCACCGCGCAGATCGCCGTCAACAGATAATCGTTTGCGCCCAGATGCAGCTGATGCAGCCGGGTACGCCCCTCACCGCCGTGGTAGCAGCGGCACTCCATTGCCATTGCCAGTTCATCGGCACGGCGGAACGCCGAGATGAACAGCGGGATCAGTACCGGAATCAGCGCCCGGATACGGTCGGTCAGTTTGCCCGAATCCAGTTCGGCGCCGCGGGCTTTCTGCGCGCTCATGATCTTGTCGGTCTCCTCAATCAGCAGCGGGATAAACCGCAGCGCGATCGTCATCATCATCGCCAGTTCATGAACCGGGAGATGCAGCTTTGCAAACGGCCGCAGCAGGCGCTCAAGCGCATCGGTCAGAACGATCGGGCTGGTGGTATAGGTCAACAGGCTGGTACCCGCGATCAGACAGACAATTCGCACCGAGAGCACCATCACATTATACAGTCCCTGCCAGGTGATGGTGATGATCCACCAACTAAAAATCGGGTCGCCCGGCACAAAAAAGAGGTTGAGCATCGCGGTAAAGAGAATGATCGGCAAAATCGGACGCAGGCTCTTTCCCACCAGCCGCACCGGAATACCGGATACCCGATAGGCCACCAGCAGAAAGAGTACGGATAATGCCAATCCGATCGGGTTCGAGCCCAAGAAAAGCGCGACAATATAGGCAATGGTCAACAGCAGCTTTGCCCGGGGATCCATCCGGTGGATGACCGAGTCGCCGGGAAAGTGCTGGCCGATGGTGATGTCCTTAAGCATGGGCAGCACCTCCCCGCTCGGCGAGCGCCTTTAAGATCACGTCCCGCGCGTATTTGACGGTGTACACATCCACCGGGACGTCGACCCCCATCTGCCGCAGCCCGAGGAAGATCTTGGTCACCTGCGGCACCGACAGGCCATACTCCACCAGCTCCTGTGCGCGGGCGAAGATGTTGGCGGTGGTGTCCAGCATTGCCAGCTTGCCCGCCTGCAGCACCAGTACCCGGTCGGCATATTTCGCGATGTCCTCCATCGAGTGGCTGACCAGCACAACAGTAGTCCCGGTCTCCTTGTGATAGCGGCGCACCTGGCTGAGGATCATCTCCCGTCCCTCGGGATCAAGGCCGGCGGCAGGCTCGTCCAGCACCAGCACCTCGGGCCGCATCGCGATGACCCCCGCGATTGCCACCCGGCGCTTCTGTCCGCCCGACAGCTCGAACGGGGAGCGGTCGAGCATCTCCTCTTCCAGCCCGCAGAACCGCGCCGCTTCGATGACCCGCTTTTCAATCTCCTCTTCCGGCAGTCCCATGTTGCGGGGGCCAAAGGCGATATCCTTGCGGACCGTCTCTTCAAACAGCTGGTATTCGGGATACTGAAAGACCAGCCCAACCTTAAAGCGGTATTTGCGGATCTGGCGCGGGTCGGCCCACATATCTTCGCCGTCGATCAGCAGCCGGCCCGAGGTCGGCCGGTTGAGACCGTTGAAGTGGGTGATAAGGGTCGACTTGCCGCAGCCGGTGGGGCCGATCACCCCGAGGAACTCTCCCCGCTCGATCTCAAAACTGATGTCGTCCAGCGCGCGGGTTGCATCCGGCATCCCCTCGCCGTAAATATAGGTCAGATGTTCAATTTTAATGATGGGTGCCATGTATTACCACCTGTTTTACTTAAATAACGTCGCAGCCGGGCTGTGCCGGTTTGCCGAGTAGTGCAGCCAAAGCCTGAATGCACTCCTCGGCGCTGATAATCTCCTCGTCCACCGCAACGCCAGCCTCGCGCAGCAGGTCGCACAGTTCCTTGGCCTGCGGCACATCCAGCTTGAGCGCACGGATCTTGGCGCTGTCCCGGAAAACCTCTTTGGGGGTTCCTTCCATCTCGATGTGCCCCCCGCTCATCACGATGACCCGATCGGCGCGAACCGCCTCTTCCATATAATGGGTAATCATCACCACCGTGATGCCAAACTCCCGGTTGAGCCGTTCGACCGTCCGCATTACCTTTTCCCGTCCGATCGGGTCGAGCATCGCGGTTGACTCGTCCATGACCAGACAGTCCGGCCGCATCGCGATCACCCCCGCGATTGCCACCCGCTGTTTCTGTCCGCCCGACAGCTTATGGGGTGCTTTGGTACGGTGCTTGTAGATGCCGGCCATCTCCATTGCCTCATCTACCCGCTCCCGCATCTCATCCGGCGGTACGCCGAGGTTTTCCAGCGCGAAGGCGACGTCCTCCTCCACGACAGTGGCAACGATCTGGTTGTCCGGATTCTGGAACACCATCCCCACCCGCTGGCGGATGTCGTAGAGATGTTCCTCGTCCTTTGTATTGTACTCCTCGACGAAGACCTCGCCCTCCTCGGGCAGCAGGATCGCGTTGAAGTGCTTGGCGAGGGTGGATTTTCCACACCCGTTCGCCCCCAGCACCGCGACGAACTCTCCCTTTTTGATCTCTGCCGAGACCCCGTTCAGCGCGCGGCGGCCCTCCTGCGTATACCGGAAGACCAGCTGCTGTGCCCGGATCATGCTCTTGTCCATCTTCATTTCCTCTCCGTCCTCAGGATTCCCGTTCACCGCTCCAGCCGCGCGCCCTGCGCCAGCCAGAAGGTGGTCGCCCCGGCCGGCAGCGCCCCGCCGGTGGCGGTCACCGGCAGCCCGATCTCGTCGCTGGCCACCTCGCCGTCATAGCGGGGGCACAGCAAGCTGCGGACCATATAGGCCATTACCGCCGGCGACAGGCCGGTGGTGTAACTGTTGACCGCGAAGAAGAGCGGCTGATCGCTGAGAATCGCCGCACAGTCCTGCAACAAACCGAAGATATTGTCCTCCAGCTTCCAGACCTCACCGCCCGGCCCGCGGCCATAGCTGGGCGGATCCATGATGATCGCGTCGTACCGGCTGCCGCGGCGCGCTTCACGCTGGACAAACTTTCCGCAGTCGTCCACGATCCAGCGGATCGGTCGATCGGCAAGGCTGCACAGCCCGGCGTTCTCCCTCGCCCAGGCTACCATTCCCTTTGAGGCGTCAACATGGCAGACGCTCGCGCCCGCCGCCGCACAGGCAAGGGTTGCCCCGCCGGTGTACCCAAACAGGTTGAGCACCCGGATCGGCCGCCCCGCCGCTTCGATCAGCTGTTGGTAGGCATCCCAGTTGACCGCCTGCTCTGGGAAGATCCCGGTGTGTTTGAAGCCGGTAGGAGAGACCTTGAGTCGTAGATCGCGGTAGCGGATGGTCCATTGATCGGCAAATCGCCCCCGCTTCTCCCAGCTGCCGCCGCCCCGCGCGCTGCGGTGGTAGATCGCGTCCGGCCGATGCCAGAGCGGGCTTTGGGGCGCGAAATGCCAGACCACCTGCGGGTCGGGCCGGATCAGCACGGTGTTACCCCACCGCTCCAGCCGGTTGCCGTCGGTGGCATCCAGCAATTCATATTCTTCCCAGTTTACGGAAAGCCGCATCTTCTGCTCCTTTTCCCCAGATGGGGCATTATTTTCTCTTTTCGATCAACTCGGCAATCAATTTGGCTGCCTGGGTGATGGCCTCGTGGTCCCTGCCCTCGACCATTACCCGGATATAGGGCTCGGTGCCCGAAACCCGTACCAGCACACGGCCCTCACCCATCAGGCTCTGCTGCTGGCTCTCGATAAAGCCTGCAACATACTCATCCTCTTTGTACCGCGCCTTCTGCTCGGGGGTCGCGAGGACATTGAGGATGACCTGCGGGAATTTTTCATAGACCCCGGTGAGCTCGCTCATCTGCGTGCCGCAGCCGGCGAGGATATTCAGCAGGGTGCCGGCAGTCAGCTCGCCGTCGCCGGTCGTGGAGTGGCGCAGCAGGATGACATGGCCGCTCTGCTCTCCGCCGATGGCGTAGCCCTTCGCCCGCATCTCCTCGAGCACATAGCGGTCGCCCACCGCGGTGGTTGCAATCTTGAGTCCGAGGTTCTCCTTCATATACTGCATAAAGCCGAGATTGGACATGACGGTGACCACCACCGTGTCCTCCGGCAGCTCACCGCGGGCGCTCATATGCTTTGCCAGCACCGCAATGATCCGGTCGCCATCGATCTCATTGCCCTTCTCATCTACTGCAAGGCAGCGGTCGGCGTCCCCATCAAAAGCAACGCCGCAGTCCAGCCCATTTTCGACGACATACTTCGCCAGCCGGTCCAGATGGGTGGAACCACATTCCCGGTTGATGTTGGTGCCGTCCGGCTCGACCCCGATAAAATGGCAGTCCGCCCCAAGACGGGGGAAGAGCAGCCGGGCGGTCGCTGCCGCGGCGCCGTTGGCACAGTCGATCGCGACATGCAGCCCCGCGAGATTCGCCTCAAGGCAGCCGGCGAGATAGTCGACATAATCTTCGACCGCATTCTCCCGCCGGGTCACCCGGCCCACCGCGTCACCGGTAGCCAGCTTGACCTGTGATTTGTCCCGCACCAGCCGCTCGATCTCATCCTCAACCTGATCGGGCAGCTTATAGCCGTCCCCGTTGAAGATCTTGATGCCGTTAAACTCCATCGGATTGTGACTGGCCGAGATCACGATGCCTGCATCCGCCTGATATTTGCGGACCAGATAAGCCACCGCCGGAGTGGGAATCACCCCGAGCAGCTCGACATCCGCACCGACGCTGCAAAGGCCGGCGGTCAGCGCCGCCTCGAGCATATCGCCCGAAATACGGGTATCCTTTCCAATCAGGATCCGCGGCCGCGCCACCTTTTTAGTAAGCACCGTCGCCGCGCCGCGGCCGATCAGCATCGCCAGCCCGGGGGTCAGATCCTCGCCCGCTACACCGCGGACGCCGTCGGTTCCAAACAATCTTGCCATCTTATTTCCTCCTATGTGCGGGGCCGTCTTTGAACAGCCCGCCGGTTCTTTCTATCATGATAGAGAGGAGCCTTTACTCCTATGCCTCAAGATCATCAAAGCTCTGCTGCCGGGGGCCGTCCTGTGCCGGCTGGGACGCGCGTTGGGGCGGCTGCATCCCGAGATGGCGGTAAGCCGCGTCTGTCACGCAGCGGCCACGGGGCGTGCGCGCGAGAAAGCCCATCTGCATCAGATAGGGCTCGCAGACATCCTCGAGGGTCACCGCCTCCTCACCGAGCGCGGCGGCCAGCGTGTCAAGGCCGACCGGCCCGCCGCCATACAGCTCGATGATCGCCCGCAGTAAGCTGCGGTCAAGTTCGTCAAGCCCCAGCGCGTCGATGTCCATCCGGTCCAGCGCGACCTTCGCGGTCTCGCGGGTGATGACGCCATCCCCCACGACCTCGGCAAAATCCCGCACCCGCTTGAGCAGCCGGTTGGCCACCCGAGGGGTTCCGCGGCTACAGGCGGCCAGCTGGGCCGCGCCCTCCTCATCGCAGGGCACCCGCAGCAGCCCCGCCGAGCGACGGATGATCCGGGCCAGCTCGTCGGGAGAGTAAAGCTCCAGTTTGAGCAGCACGCCAAACCGGTCCCGCAACGGGCTGGTCAGCTGACCAGCCCGGGTTGTCGCCCCAATCAGGGTAAACCGGGGCAGGTTAATCCGAATCGACTGGGCCGACGGTCCTTTGCCGATCATAATATCCAGCGCATAATCCTCCAGCGCAGGATACAGCACCTCCTCCACCTGGCGAGAGAGCCGGTGAATCTCATCGATAAAGAGGATGTCCCCCTCCTGCAGGTTGGTCAGCAGCGCGGCCAGGTCCCCCGGCTTCTCGATCGCGGGGCCGGAGGTGGTGCGGATCTGCACCCCCATCTCGTTGGCAACAATACAGGCCAGCGTCGTCTTGCCGAGACCCGGCGGGCCGTAGAGCAACAGGTGATCCAGCGGTTCTCCCCGCCGGCGCGCCGCCTCAAGATAAACCCGCAGGTTACCCTTGATCTTCTCCTGTCCGACATATTCGTCCAGCGTGCGCGGGCGCAGCGTAAACTCATTCTCAAAGTCCTCCGCCGCAGCAGCGGGGGAGATCAAACGATCATCCGAAAACTCCATCTGCGATCACCGCACCTTTCCGGCCATCGAGCGCAGGGCCAGTCTGACGAGTTCTTCTACCGGCAGCGCCGGGTCGAGCCGGGCGAGCGCCTGCGCCGCCTCGCTCTGGCTGTAACCCAGCGCGCAGAGGGCCGCAACCGCCTGGGCGGTGCCGCCCGTCGCGGGCAGCGGGGCAATCTCTCCCAGCGCCGCATCCGAGACCAAACCCTTGCCGACTTTGTCCTTGAGTTCCAGCACAATCCGCTGGCCGAGCTTGGGGCCGACCCCATTCGCCGCAGTAAATGCCTTGGCATCCCCCGCCGAGATCGCCAGCGCGACCCGGTCGCAGGGCATTGCCGAGAGGATTGCCAGCCCCACCTTCGGGCCAACCCCCGATACCCCGGTCAATAGCCGGAACATCTGCCGGTCCTCCGCGGTGAGAAACCCAAATAACGAGACGTCATTCTCGCTGATATTCAAAAAGGTATAAAGGGTGGTCTGTGCGCCCTGTGCCGGCAGCGCCGAAGCGGCAGATAACGGCACCCGCACTTCATATCCGACCCCGGCGCACTCGATGACCACCCGGTCAGTCCCCTTTTCCAAAATTTTTCCATTCAGAGAATAGATCATCGCTTCTCCTCCGTCCCGCCGGCAGGCCGGCGCGCGTTATCCCAATCAGCCGCGGCGGCTCAGATCGCCGGGCCTCAGATTATAATTGTTGACCGTTCCGGTACGTCCAAACAACTGACTGCGGCTGGAATGAGCGTGGCAGATCGCCATCGCCAGCGCATCGGCAGTATCGTCCGGCTTGGGAACCTTATCCAGATGCAGAATCGCGCGGGTCATCTCCTGCACCTGTTTTTTGACCGCCTTACCGTAGCCCGCCACCGCCTGTTTGACCTGTAACGGCGTATATTCAAAAACCGGTATTCCCGCTTTGCGGGCAGCAAGCAGGATGACCCCCCGCGCCTCGGCCACATAGATAACGGTACTCTGGTTGTGCGCGTAGAAGAGCGTCTCAATCGCCAGCGCCTGCGGATGGGTGCGCTCGAGCAGCGCGGCCAGCTCGTCATACACCTGCACCAGCCGCTCCTCAAACAGGGTGTGTGCGGGGGTGGTGATCGCACCATACTCTACCGGTGCAAACCGGCCTGCATTGTAATCGACCACGCCATAACCGACAATGGCATATCCCGGGTCGATTCCAAGAATCCGCATCCGCCCACCCCCTTCGATTTTAGGACACAGCGCCCTAGTTTACTAACCGATATATTATACCACAAAGGATCCCTGCGGGCAACCGATCCTTCCATTTGCGCTCTTTGGCGCTCTGCTCTGTTCTTAGCCCAATAAAAAAGATCTCACGCACAGTTGAAATTTTTTTGAAAAAGGGACTTGATTTTATCGAAAAACCGTTATATAATATATTTCGTCGCCCAGTCAGGGCGCGGAACTATGGGCGGTTAGCTCAGCTGGTAGAGCACCTGCTTGACGTGCAGGGGGTCAGGGATTCGAGTTCCTTACCGCCCACCAAAAGAAAGACCGCATCAGATAGCCAAAAATGGCCGTCTGGTGCGGTCTTTCTTTGTTTTTAGTGTTTCTCATTGCACCGCTTTGGGGTGCTTTGGAGACACACAAAATACACAGTAACTACACAGTAACCAGCGGGAAAAGTTTCCAAAAGTTTGCACATAAAAAAGACCCCGGCGAGTGGCCGGGGATGATGTGATTATTTTGCCTTGTCGCTGACCCGCTCCAACGCGAGCGCATACGCCGCGACATCGTGGAGAAACCGATCGTCGGTTTCGTTCCTTTTGACTATGTATGCGGTTTCGATGGCGTCCGGCTTGGTGAAACTAAACTGTTCCCCCGCCTTGCTCTCTCCCCCCTTGCTGTAGGTTTTCTCGAGCGCCAGCGCATAGGCCAGCAGGCGGCGCAGCGCCGTTTCGTCAAGCCTTTCGGCCACAAGCGCGAGGTCTGCGGTCTCCTGCTTGTTGAATGTAAAAGAATAGCTCATTGTTTTCCTCCTTGATTTTGGGCGCTGGCCGTGATACACTTAGGGTGTACCCGGCCCTGCGCCGGTGTTTGGTGGTTCTTGCGTCTCGCTTTGGTTGGTGCTGACGCAAGGGCCTTTTCTTATGCCGTGGCGACGGTGAAGCGGCAAACAGTCTGCGGCTTGCAGAAGTCGTTATATAAGCAGCTGTACATCGCCTTGAACGCCTTAGAATCAAAGCGGCTTGTGGTGACCGCATTATTGCGGGCGATAAACCCGCCGCACTCGATTTCGTCCTTCCCGTCCATGCCGGCCTTGATCCGCTCGGCAATGTCCTGCTTCTTGGCTTCGAGCTGGGCAATCTGCTGGCAAACTTCGGCATATTCGCCGAGGTTTTTCTTCATGGTTCTTTCTGTCATTGTTTGTACCTCCATTCTGATTTTGTAGGACGGGAGCGGCACCCCGTCGGGAATCTTCTTGTCTATTGCTTCTCGCTCACAAGTATATTGCCCGGCGTATCGGGCGCTTTCGGCCGGGGCCGCTTTTACGGCTTCTCCCGGGTGCCTTCCCCGTCCCTGTGATTATAGTATAGCACCTTGTACAAGTATAATCAACTGGCAGAATAGCTAAACTTGTACAAGTATATCTGTGCATTTTTGTACTTGTACAACTATACCATTTGTGGTATGATTGGCATAGTGAAAACTTTACTTGAATGGGGGAATAAAATGAGCGAAGGAAAGGCGAAGGCCAGCACGGTGGCGAAGAACAAATACAACGCAAAGGCTTATGACAGCCTTCGGGTCGTGGTCAAAAAGGGCCGCAAAGCGGAAATACAGGCCCACGCAAAGGCACGCGGGGAAAGTCTTAACGGTTTCGTGAACCGAGCCATAGATGAAGCCATACAGCGGGACAAGCAGAGTGAAAGCGAGGCCGGACAATGAAGATTTTTACCATCATCGGCGGGGTGAACGGCTGCGGAAAATCCAGCCTCACCGGCACACTCAAAGCGGAACGTACCGACCTCGGCATGATTGTTGATCCTGACAAACTGACTGCCGAAATGGGCGGCGATGAATATGAGGGCGGCAAACTGGCCGTTGACAGACTGGAACGTGCTCTTTCCGATGGCGTCAGCTTCACACAGGAAACCACCCTGTCCGGCGGCTATGCCCGAAAACTGGCGACCCGCGCAAAGGAAGCCGGGTATTATATCCGCCTGTACTACATCGGACTTGACACGCTGCAGGAGTGTATCCAGCGCATAGAAAACCGCGTCAGAAAGGGCGGGCATGATATTCCCCGGCACGATGTCGAGAGCCGGTTCCATCGCCGCTTTGACGATGTGGTGAAGATTCTCCCCTACTGCGATGAAGCCCGGTTCTTCGACAACGACAACGGCTTTGTACTGGTTGCAGAATATCGCAATGGCGAACTGCTCGCCGTGGGAGACCGCCGTCCGGCATGGCTCGTGGAGCTGCTGGACAAGGTGAAAATATCAACAAGCTGGGCCGAGTGATCCCCAAAAGCACACACCCAACCGCTGCCCTGTTTGGGCGGCGGTTTTTGCGTCGGGGCGCAGCGAGTATGTCACAATCAAATGGTTTTTGACAAAAGCGAAAAAAGCAAATGGGTTTTGTAAAAACCCAGGGAAACCCAAAAAACCCATTGGGTTTTCAGAAAACCCAAAAAACCAGAGGAAATCACAGGAGGCAAGAAAGTGGTTTTAGAGGTGGTGTAGCAAAAGCTAGCAAAAGCTACCAAAAGCTAGCAAAAGCTACAAAAAGCTACCAAAAGGTTCTTAAACGCTCCCTCGCTTTGTTGCCGTTTTTTCTTGTCGCAAAGCGGTTTTTCGCACTTGCAGGCACATTGTCGTATACAAACGCATACGGTCGTATACAAACGCATAAAGCAGATAGAAAAGAGCGAGAGAAAAGGGAAAAAGAAAGAAGAAAGAAAGAGAAAGAAGCAAAGAGAAAGAAAGAAGTAAGAACAAAGCTAAAAGAGAGGGAGAAAAGACAGAGAGTGTTTTTGGCGACTGTCGTCGCCAACGCACACGCACGCGCGGGGGATCTCGGGATTGTCCCCAACAACTTGCCGGGCAGCACCGAACCCACGCACTCGGGGCTATAGGCAGTTTTTACACACGGTAACACGCGATATTTTGCCGCCTTCCTTGATCTGCTGAAATGATCGCCGTTTTACCTGTCCGGTGCCTCAAATGCCCTGTCGATTTCCAAAACCTCTTTGCCGTTTCATGTAAGACAGTTGCAACCGCCTTTATTTCGCGTTTTATGCCGCAGACGATAAAGTTATCGTCTAAACCCAAAAATCGAATACAGAGCCACACAGACGGCGCACAAGCAAAACAAGAGCGGACAGCAAAAAAACTGCCCGCTTTGTTTATCCCGTTTGTCCAAATCTCTGCCAGAGTTGGAAAAAGTTACCCTCGCCAGTAGAGTTAAGCGTGTTGTGTCGTGTCGTACCCTGGGGGGGTCATGTTTCCGGCGACGCGAGTGCCCAACAAGTCCCTCCGTCTGATGTAGGCACCCGTACCCAGTCCACGGCAAGAATGTTTTGTCCTGTACCCGGGCGAACGGATGCACCGTCAAGATAAAGAGTTCCTTTCACCGTCACATCTTTTGTCTCCACGGCATCACCGACGATTTGAGTTCCAATCGTCTGCGCCCCGTTCTGCCAATCGAAAACATTGATAAGCCCCGATCCGTTGTTCGCATCCGTCGAGGAAGTGGACAGCCCGACAAACTCATTATCCACACCGCCCTCGGTCGTGATCCCCATCTTGAACACACCGGCCCATAAATCCGCAAAATAGGCGCCGCTTGTAGTTCGGAAATTTCCAAACAGTCGGACTCCCTGTGCCACAAGGTTCACAACCTCGAGCAAAGCACAATTCAAAGTTCCTGTCGTAATAAAATTCGCAACGATCGCGCCGTCTTGCGTGATAGCTGTCTCGTAAGGCCCATTGTACCCGTTGGTCGAGTACCCGAGGCCACCGCCGTTCCAGCGCCATACTTTTTGAGCTGTAGCGATGTCTGGTGTGTCCATGATGAGAATCTCAGACCAGTTGCCATTTTCGTCCTTTTGGGCGACAACATACCCTTTGCCGTTTGTGATCCAGTTTGTGGCGTTAGAAATGGCGTTTGCTTGCTGCTGGTTGAAAGAGCTGTTGGGGTTTTCGATCTGCTGCCTAATCTGGGTAATCTGGCCCTGAATCTTTGCGGGGGAGGTAGACAAAACGACCTTGTTGTTTTCGGGGTAGTGTGGATAATCCCAGTACTCCACAACTTGGTGATTGATCGCCGTCCCGCGGGTATCGTCGATCAATTTGACGACCGCAAAAAGAGAAAAATCCTCGAAAGCGTACATCTCCGGGTTGGTCTTTGCAAGGTCATAGACCGAGCAGTCATAAGACCTTGTCGGGATTGCCAGGCTGGCAAGTTTCGTTTTGGCGTCAGCCAAAAGACTTTCCGCGTCCGTATACCGGTTGTCTTCCCAGTAGCCGCAGATAATCCGTGAAGAATAGGTGTTGTCGTCGACATAAGAAAGACCGTTGTTGATGCTGGCAAAAGTCAGCCCGTCCGCGCCGACGGCATAAAGCCGGGTGATAAAGTCGCTCGATGATCCCTTGTAGTTTAGCTCTTTGAGGTTTAAATCGCGAGTGACAAAGGCCCCCAGCGGCTGGTAGTTGGCCGGATTGATAATGGTCACAACCCGGTTATTGTTGTCCCACCGCAGCGTGATGCCGTAGGTGTTTTTGCAAGCTTCTGCCACGTCCAGCGGCGTGTAGGCGCCCTCGATGGTGCGGCTAAACGTCACGCCGCTCTGGTCTTGCACCGTCCAGTTTGCCGGGCAAACGCCTTGAATGGTGGCAAGGCACGTTGCAGACCCGTTGGAGTAGGTCGGGTTGAGGGTGGCGCGCCACTCGTCGAGGTCAAGCTCGCAGCGGATCTTTGCTTTGTCCGCGCCGCCGTCGATTGCCTTGACAAGATAGCGCATCTGGTCGCGATCTTGTATGCTGGCCTCTTCCACGATCAAGGGGTAAAGCTCGTCCCAGATCGAGATATTGAAAATCAGCTCATCGCGGCCGCTGTCTAGCTGCCGGATATAGTAGTCGTCGTTTTTGATCGGGTATGCCGCGTTGTTGGCGTAAAGAGTAAGCATTTTTTCTCTCCTCTGTTTTATTTTTTACCGTGTTTAAGCAAATCCGCGAGCCTTTGCGCCGCTTTGTTCCGGGCCTGTTCGTCCCACTCTACCGCGCGTTCCTCAACGCTGCCGCCGGATTTCCACGCCCCAAAACCCGTGGCCGTGTAAACGCTGCGGGAAAGAAGCTCGTCTGCGTACTGCCGCAAAATCCTGCGGGCCTTTCGCATTTCGCGCAGGCCGTTGTAAATCTCCCTTCGGGCTGTTTCCGCGTCAATTCCGAGGCGCTGCGCCGTCTCCGTCGTGCTCCTGTCGCCGTAGTACCTCAAGCGCAAAGCGGCGGCCTGTCTATCGGAAAGCGGCTCCATTGCCTTGTCGAGAGCGCCCCGTAACTGACTTACAAACATTCCGTCCAGAACATTGTCAAACTCCAAAGCGGCGCTTGGGTCTGGCACGGTATCGCCGATCGTTTGCTCGGTTTCGTCGCCGGCAAGCGTCGTTTCAAGCCTTTCGGCAGATACAAGGGGGTCTTTTTTCTTTCTTTGTGTTTTCAGGCCCACAAGCTCAAAGAAACAATCCTTGACGCAATACATCAGGTAGGTGGAGAACCTCGCTCCCTCCTGCGGATCGAATCCTCTTGCCGCTCGCTCTACCGCAAAAAAGCCGGTTTGAACCGCGTCCTCTAGTGTCACACCAGCAGCACAGGCCCGATCCTCAAAGCCATAATAAAGCCGCTTCAAGGCCACAAAAAGAAGCCCGGTGTTTTGTTCCCACAACTGCGCCAAAGCTGCTCTATTGCCCGCCTTGTACGCCGCGCATAATTCTTCGTTTGTCATTGCCCCGCCCTCCCAAACATGATATAATCAGCTTGAGAATTGGCTGCCTGAAAGGGCGGTTTTTTATTTTTATAGGCTTATCTTCGCTCCTCCAAGGCGGTCACGAGATCGCTTCCAGCAGCTTGTCATTCATGCCGTTTGGCTCTCCGAACTTCTCTACTGATGCCTGAGTGATGGGGCTGTTTACGCCAAATTCCCAGTCGTTGCCGCTCATGTTGTGGATGGAAGCGATGGCACTGTCGGCAAAGCTGTTATACGCCTGGACTTTGGCCTCTGCCGTGGGAACGTCTACCATGGCGAAAGCGTTCCACATGGGCACCTCGTCCTCTTTCTTTTCGCACTTCGCGTGTTTTTCCGCGTACTGTTTGAGGATAAAGCACATAGTGCCGTTGTTGCGGTTGCGGTCCACGATGGTCTCGAACTGCTCCGGGGAGAGGTCAAATTTCAGCAGCTTCATGTCCCCGTCGTTGATTTTGCTGCCGTCCAGAGTGCCCCAGCGCTGGGCTGCTTCGATCCCCTTGTCTCTGGCCTCGTTGATGGCGTCAATGGCCGCCGCCTTGTCAGCCTCCAACTGACGGAATAGTCTACCGATAACCTCGCTGGCCGCGTCCTGCTGGTAAATCTGCCGCGCTTGCTGGGCTTTTCCCTCGCAGGTCTTTGCTGCATTGTAGTAGCCGACAAGGGCATTTTTCATAGTCTGAAGATAAGTGTTCATGTTATCAATTCCTTTCGTTGTTATGGGTTAATTCTCTTATTCTTTCACTTTCCAGATTCGACACTCACCAGCGCCCGCGCTAAACTTGTGCGGGTAATGTACCGGCCGAGATTTTCACCAACAAACGGAAACCGCCTTGCAACCGCTTTGCGGCCTATCCCGGTGTATTGTGATACCTCGGTCACGTTCAAACACTCTTTGTCAGGGAAAGCGGCAACGATGCTTTCCAGCTGATCCCGAAATCCCGGCAATTCTCTCGGCATCCTATCCCCTCCTTTCTCCCGGCAACTGCGGCGCATTGCCCACAGGAAGCGCGGCTCTGTTTAAGATTGCCGCATCAAGCGGTAATGAATCGGTGTATTCACAGTAAGCCTTATCAAAATCCCGCCGGGTATATTTCAGCGTCATATCATCCGCGTTGCCTAAATCGACAAGCCCGCCGAGGCTGCCAACGAATCCACGCGCCATAGGATGCAGCGCATCAAAGCGGCTCTTGTTTCTTTCTCGTGCAATCTGGCCCTGCGTCTTTCCGCTTTTTGTCTCCGCCGTGTACCAGTACCGATCGGCGTCTCTTGCCGCTTCTCTGGCTGCTTGGAGCAGTTCAGCCCATTGTTCCGCGCTGGTGGGCAACTGCCCGCTCTGCATCCGCCGCAACTGTGTGAAAAGGTCTGCCAGCGTAACCGGAAAGCGGCACACAGTAAAAGCCCTTTGCATGGCCACAAAGCCCGCCTGCGCCGGAATATCTTTCAACGCGTCCGCCCATGTTGCGAGCTGCGTTGCTGCTTGCTCTTCGGTGAATGTCTTTTCCCCGACGCGGTACATGGCAAGGTTTTGCATCATAATCGCTTGAACTTCTTTTGCCGTCACTCTTTCTTACACCTCCATGAATGAGAAGTCGCCGCGCTCTACGCGCTCCGCCGCTTTGTTCAGCACATCCCACGAACTGGAATGTTTTTTCTGCTCCCGATTATGCTGCCCGCTGCGCCTGATCCAACCACGCGCCGCAGCTTTCCAGTCCTTCATGCTGTTTTTTCCAACCTTCCAGCCGTTTGCCTCGTAATAATCCCGGAACGCCTCGGCCTCTTCCTTGTCGCTGCCGGATTCGCGGAAAAAGGCTATAACCTCTGTTTCATCAGGCGGAACAAAGCGTGGGCGCGTCGGCTTGTCTGCCGGTGTACCGGACAAAATGCTCGCCTTAAATTCTTCGATTTTCTTTTTTGTTATCGCGTCAGCGATAACTTTTTCTTTATTCTCTTTTTCTTTTTCCTTTGTCTTTTCCTTATCCTTCTCCTTCTCCTTTGTCTTTTCCTTCTCCTTTGTCTTTTCCTTGGTAGCGTTCGTATACGATCGTATACCATCGTCTACGGTCGTATATCGTTGTAGAATGTTGTTGCGGTTCTTCTCGCATCTGTCTGAATACCGCTTTGCGTCCCGGTCAATCTGATCTTGCATTGCGGGAAAGACAAACCGCTCGTTTCCCTTCAGCTCTGGCACAGTCCCGCTTTGGCTGTAATCAAGCAATGCCCGGAACAGCCGCCCGCACTCTTCGTCTGTCAGCGGCTCCATAGCCTTTAAATAGCTGTGATACGCACAGAAATACTCCCTTGCCATTTCTCACCGCCTCGCCTCCGGCTGTACATCTTCCATGATCTCCGTCACATCCACGCCGAGGGCGCGGGCGATTTTTTTCGCAGTTTCGCCCATGCAAGACTTTCCGCCGCGAATAGCGGTGATAGTGACGCGCGACACGCCGGAAATCTCTGCGAGCTCTTTTGCCCTTATGGCGCGTCGTGCCATTAAGGCAATCAGTTTTACACGGTCAATTCTCACCATTTGCACCTCACTTTTCAATCTTTTGGTTTATTTCATTTTACTAAATCTTTTGGTTTACGTCAAGAAAAATCTTTTGGTTTACAAGGCAGGCTTGGTCGTGTATAATTTTCTTGAAAGGAATGGTGCCCTATGAGCACGGGCGAAAATATACGCGCTGCCCGTATGCGAGCGGGAATGACACAAGCCCAGCTCGCGGAAAAACTTGGCGTAACACCTCAAAACGTCAGCCAGTACGAAAGGGACATAAAAAAGCCAAAAGTTGAAACTCTGCAAAAAATAGCGGCTGCACTTGGAGCGGCAGTTTCCGATTTAGATCCATCAATTTCTACATTTTCCGTCTTCTTTGAGAAGCTTGGGAAAGAGGAAAACGAGGAAATAGCCAAAATTTTTTTAGATGATTCTATTGCTCGTGGTATTGCTGCGGCCTATTTGTCGCTCGATCCTGAAACCCGCGCCATAGTTTCTTCTTTGGGCAAGGAGCCGGTAAAAAGACGGCGCTTCAAAATAAAGCACAAAGGCAGCGAAAGCGGCCACCCCGAAAACCGTACAAAAAACGACACAGAAAAAGAGCCTTAAACCGCCGGAAACTGTCACCAAAAAAGGCCCAGAAACTACGCAAAAAGCCGCACAAAAAAAGGATGAAAACGACAGTCCCGCGTGAAGTCTTGAAAATGGCCGCATAAAGCGGAAAATCGGGCGCAAAAGTTTGCACAAAAAAAGAGCTGCGCCGCTTTGCTGGAACCCGATAAAACCTGATTTTTCCATATACCAGAAAACCCGCGTGTTTGCGTGTAGCGGAATTGCCCGCAAAGCGTTTTTCCCCCGCCTGTTCTTCTTTTTGTAAAAAATTTCCGGAAAAACGCCCGAAAAAAGAGTTTCTGTACACGACAACGCGCGAGGTTTTCCAGCTGCAAATTTCCGCACAAAACGGCAGAAAAAGTTGGATAAAAAAAGCCCCCGATCCGAGAGGGCGGAAAGGAGGACTGTCATGGCAAAGCGGAAGATGTACCAGAGGCCGGACGGCCTGTTTGAGAAAATTCTGGTCATAGGCGGAAAGCGAGTTGCATTCCGGGCACGGTCTGAACGGGAAGTAAACCAAAAGATCGCGGCATACCGAGGCAAGGAAGAAACCGGGCCGACCTTTGAAGCGGTGGCAGCTGCTTGGTGGGAAGATAAAGAGCCGCGGCTCTCCCCGAACACGGCCCCAAACTATAAGCTGGCTATGCGCCGCGCGGTGGATCGCTTCGGTGCCCTGCCGGTCAAAGACCTCTCGCCGGTGGCTGTAAAAGCCTATCTCGAATATCTGGCACACCGAGGCTATGCCCGCCGAACGGTCAACCAGCACTTTGTGGTGCTGCGGGAAATCTGCGCCTTTGCCTGCGAAAATTACAACGTCATGCAAAACGCCGCCGCCCTTGTGAAGCTGCCGGACAAGCTGCCGCAGGCAAAGCGGAAAATGCCGACACCGGAACAGGTCGCAGCCATTAAGGCCATAGCAGACACGCCGGACGGCCTGTTTCTCAACTTCCTCATGTACTCCGGCCTGCGGCTGGGCGAGGCTGTGGCGCTGCGCTGGGGCGATTTAGACCCCGCCGAGGGAGTGATCCATGTTCATGCCTCTGCCTATTATGCGGGCCGCAATACCCCGCAGATAAAGGCCACAAAGACCGAGGCGGGAAACAGACAGGTCATTTACCTTGACCGCCTCAAAGCCCTGCTGGAGCCGCACAGAGGCCCCGCAGATGCCTTTGTTTTCGGCGGTGACAAACCCATGAGCAAGAAGGCCTATTACTGCCTGCTGGATCGCTGCCGCCGGGCCGGGATCGACGTTACACCCCACCAGCTGCGACACGCCTATGCGACGCTGCTGTTTGAGGCGGGCATCCCGGAAAAGACCGCACAAGGGCTGCTCGGTCACGCGCAAATCAGCACAACGATGGACGTCTATGCCGAGCTGCGGGAGAAGAAGATCGCCGAGGCTGCGGCGGTGTTGAACAGGGCGGATTTGTGAGGCAAAATGCACAGGAAATACACAGAAATCCAGAAAAACGGCTGTATGAAGCCATTTTATAAGGATTCGAGTTCCTTACCGCCCACCAAAAAACGCATCAGAATCAGCCACTTGGCGGTCTGATGCGTTTTTTATTTTTGTCCGGAATGCTGGATTATCTAACATCAACAGTCAGCCTTCTTCCCGATTCTGCTCAGAAAATACCAGCAACTGAACCAACTCAAAAGCAATCATCGCCGATAAAACAAACAGGACCCGTTTTTCAAAACGGGCCCTGTTTTTGTTTTCCGATCCCGGTCACTCCTCAGCGCCGAGCAGATCAGCCGCCACCGGGGTATAGAATAGCCGGCGCAGCTCTTCCGGCTGTCGGGTGCGGGCGAGCGCCCACATCAATTTCGCAAATACTGCTTCGGTGGTCATGTCGTAGGCCTCGAGCACGCCGGGAGCGTCCTTGAGGACGTGGCCCACCTGATAGACCCCGAGGTCGCTGCCCTCATTCTGCACCTGGGTGGTCATCACCACCACCTTGCCCTCTTGCGCGGCAGCATGTACCGCCTCGAGATAACCGCCCTCGGTCGGCAATCCGCCGACCCCGAAGCTCTCGATGATGACCGCGTCATTTTCCCGCAGCAGCAGCCGCAGCAGATCGACGCTGCCGCCGGGAACCAGCTTGAGTAGTGCAACCCGCTGGTTCAGCGCGTCATAAAAGGTCGGCCGCTCATCCCGTTCAGGAATCAAGTAGGGGATCAATTTTCCTTCTCGCACCACCCCGAGCACCGGGTAATTGATGCTGGAGAAGGCGGAAAAGCTCTTGGAATAGGTCTTGCGCGCGCGGGTACCAGAGATCACCACACCGCCAAAGACGATTTGTACCCCGCCGATGCGTCCATCGCAGGCACAGCCAAAACTGTCCAGCAGATTGCTTTTGGAATCGGTAACCTCCATATGAATCGGCTTCTGGCCACCGGTAAGCACGATCGGCTTGGGGCTATTCTGGATGAGATAACTTAATGCGGCGGCGGTATAGGCCATTGTATCGGTACCGTGGCAGACAACAAAGCCGTCATAGTCGTCATACCGCTCGCGGATTGCCGCCGCGATCTTCAGCCAGTAATCCGGAGTCATATTGGTGCTGTCGATGCTGCACAGCTGCATACAATCCACGGTGCAGAGTGATTCGAGCGAGGGGACAAACCGCAGCAGATCCTCAGTAGAAAAGCCGGGGGTCAGCCCCGCATCGGTAATTTCAGAGGCGATGGTGCCGCCGGTGCCAATCATCAGAATCCTCTTGTCCTGTCTCATCTGTGCGCTCCTTTTGCCCGCTACGGGCAGCTGTTTTCCGGCTCTATTCTACCACAGACTTTTTACTTTTACCAGCGGGGCACCGGGCGTCATGGCTTGACATCTTTTTTCCGCTATTGTAAAATATTATGTCCGCGTATTGGAATCTGAAGAAAAAGGGACGGAATCTATGGAAAGAAAAGATCTGCGTAATATTGCGATCATCGCCCACGTCGACCACGGCAAAACCACCCTCGTGGACGAGATGCTCAAGCAGAGCGGCGTTTTTCGGGACAATCAGGT